>DASRMG010000020.1:0-57109 GCA_035648035.1 Desulfosporosinus sp.
GAGACAGCTTGAGCCCTAGTTTGGCCCACGACAGCATGAGGTGAGCGTTGTAAGTGCGAAGTTCCCCACGGCGGCCTAGTTCCTGAGCCAGGAACTTCGCGCTTACAAAAGCGAGCTTTCTTTGGGTGAGCAACGTATCAAACTTGACTTAAGAGCGCTTTCATACGGCGGGGCGGTGTACAAGGACGTACACCGCCGGCAATCAGACACGGACGTCTGATTTGCCGGGAACCCCGCCCTCCCAAGAGCAAGCTCTTAAGTCTTAGTTTGATCTGCGAGAACAAGCAAGCGAGCGTTGTAAGCGCGAAGTCCCCCCCGGCAGTATGATAAACGCGAATGTCCTAGCGTATCTCGGCAAGTATCTCCGTAGCCCCCAGCTCAACTAGCCGATTGGCAACTTGCAAACCGACCATCTCAGGATCAGTGCCTGCTGCCTCCGCTTCAATCAGGCGAACCCCATCTAAGCTGGCGACCATCCCGCGCAACGTAATCCGCCCCTTGTCCACGTGTGCTAAGGCCCCGATGGGGACTTGGCAACCGCCTTCAAGTCTACGCATTAAGGCCCGTTCTGCTCGCACGGCTTGTTCAGTCTCACCATGATTCAGCGGTGCTAATAGCTCAAGAATATCAGAACGTTTCTCAACTATTTCTATAGCAATTGACCCCTGACCCACTGCCGGGAGCATCATCTTGTCTGACACGATCTCAGTAATTCGATCCTCCCACCCTAGCCGTTTCACACCAGCAGCAGCGAGAACGATTCCGTCCATATTGGACTCAGTTAATTTCCTCCAGCGCGTTTGAAGATTTCCTCTCAAATCCTCAAACTCAAAATCGGGGCGATAGTGTTTGAGTTGTGATTTTCGGCGCAGACTACTTGTACCTATGATAGCCCCTGCGGGCAACTCTTTCAGAGTCATTCCGTTCTTGCTGAGAAAAACGTCTCTCGGCTCCTCCCTTTCACAGAAAGTACTGATCGTCAGCCCAGTCGGCAACCGGGTCGGCATGTCCTTCAGACTATGCACTGCCATATCAAGTTCACCCGACAAAAGGCCTAATTCTAGTTCCTTTGTAAATAATCCTTTGTCGCCAATTTCAGAAAGAGGAACATCCAATATTTTATCACCTTTGGTTTTCATTGAAACAAGTTCAAATTGGTGATGAGGATAGAAATGCATTAATTGACTTTTTACCCACTCGGCTTGCCACATTGCTAGTAGACTGTCCCGAGTCCCAATACGTATAATTTTTAGCAACTGTTTTTTACCTCCCATGACTCACTTGCCCCGGATTCTTCTTCGCCATCGAACTGGGGCGCTCAGATACTTTACTAACATCTAAATCAAAAAGATTTTGCAAAATTTCCGTATAGAGATGACCTTGGCTAGTTGTGGCATATTCCTTAAGATTTGTAATTGGTACATATAAAAGTTGGTTGACGATAGAACTAGCCATTGATCGAATAATCTTTTCCTGTTTGGGGGTTAATCCACTCAGATGTTCGAGAGCTCGTTCAATTTGACACTCTTTAACGATCTGACCCTTTTGCTGTAACGCTAGAATTGTTGGTACAACAAATAAGGAATTATGCCATTTAACGAACGTTTGCATTTCCTCTTCAACAATCTTTTCTGCATTAACAGCTGCAATTTCTCGTTCTTGATGATGTCGGTCAACGACCCCATGTAAATCATCAATGTCAAAGAGTGTTATGAAAGGCAGGTTACCTACATCCGGGTGAATATCTCGTGGAACTGCAATATCAATGAGCAGCATTGGGCGTCCATCACGGGTCTTCATAATCTCCGTCATACGGTCCGGAACTAACATGAAATGTGTAGAGGCTGTTGCGGAAATAACAATATCCACTTGTTCAAGGTACTGATCCATATCATCGAATCTCACCGCTCTACCCGAACATTCCTCAGCTAGGCTTACGGCTTTGTCATAGGATCGGTTCGAGACCAATACAGTGTTAGCGCCTGCAGCAACTAAGTGCTTGGCAGTGAGCGTGCTCATCTCTCCAGCACCTAAAATTAAAATCCCTTTGCCTTGCAGTTCGCCAAAGTGTTGCTTGGCAAGTTCTACTGCTGTATAACTGATGGAAACAGGATGCTGATCGATCAAAGTATCAGTTCGTACACGTTTCCCCACAGCTAAGGCATTCTGAAAAAGCACATTGACCGCTTTGTTCGTGACCTCTGCTTCACAAGCTTGCTGATAAGCATTACTGACTTGTCCCAGAATTTGAGTCTCTCCTCTTACCATTGAATCTAAACCGGAAACCACCCTAAACAAGTGGCGAACAGCATCATATAAATTGTGGGCATAGAGGTATTGTTCCAAGACGTTCTCGTCAATTCCATGGTTACTGGCTAAGAACTTCTTAATGGAACGGGTGCCCACTTCCACATCGGCGGTTGCAGCATATATCTCAGTTCGATTACAGGTACTGAGAATCACAACTCCTTCAAGTCCGGGATAACTCTTGAGCTTTCTTAATGCTTCCTGCATTTGATACGGATGAAAGCTCATTTTTTCGCGTATTTCAACTGGCGCGCTTTTATGATTTAATCCAATAGCGACTGGAAACACTTTACAACCACACCTTCCGCTTCGGTTAGACGCTGGGCTTTGATGAGTTTCCTCACTTCGCCATCAGTGGCCTGCTGCCAAAATATAGTCCGTTTGTCGGCTGCTAAGCGACTCTTTACAAGACTTCGCCAAGTTTTAAGTAGCGTAAGATACTCAGCCATCTCCTGTCCGTACAGCGCTTGCAATTCTGATCGGATTTGCCGAGCTACAATAGGGCTACTTCCCCCAGTCGAGACAGCAATTTTCAAATCGCCTCGTTCCATAATGGAGGGAACAATAAAACTACATTTGTCCTGGTTATCCACGACGTTGACGGGACGATGATGGACCTTCGCATCCAGGGCTACTTGAGCATTAACGGCTTCTTTTTCAGTGCATGAAAACACGAGAATGGCCTCTTGAAGATCTTCCGGTGCATAATCTTTTTCTAGCCAAAAACACGTCTTATCGTCAACCAACTTTTTAAGCTCTGAAACGAGCTGTGGGGAGACAATATGAACCAAAGCTCCATGTTGCAGGAGGGTTTGCACTTTGCGTAAAGCCACTGCTCCCCCTCCTATAACCAAAACTGGCTGATCCTTTAAATTCATAAATATCGGATAATATTGCGACATTGTAATATAGCTCCATCTTCATTTAATGTTCAAGCATACGAATGCAGGCCCGGTAAAAGATAGTTGACGCCGAAAAACGTAAATAATACCGCTACAAAACCAAAGATTGTCAACCAAGCAGCTCTTTTTCCTTTCCACCCGTACATCAACCTAGCATGCAAGTAACCTGCATAAATAATCCAGGTAATTAAAGACCATGTTTCTTTAGGGTCCCATGACCAATAAGTTCCCCACGCATAATTTGCCCAAATTGCCCCTGTAATAATACAAAGTGTTAAAAGTGGAAAAGCGAATCCCACAGCTTTGTAGGACAGTTCATCTAGTTTTTCTAATTCAGGGAATCGGGAAACAAAGCCTTTTGGGCTTGATTTCTGCCCATTTTCTGTTTGACTGAATTTTAATAAATACATAATCCCCAACCCAAACGATATCGCAAAAGCACCGTAGGCGAACATAGCCGTTAGTACGTGAAATGTCAGCCATTGGCTCTTGAGCGCCGGAGGGATCGCCTGAGCTATGCGTTCATCTGGACCCATCGACATAATAATGAACATCAAAAGCAAGAAAGGAATGGGCATGACAAAAGCTCCAAGGGACTTTAGCTGATAGCGAAATTCCGCGAATAGATAAACCGCTAAGATCCCTGCAACGAACGTTAATAGAAATTCATAACCATTGGAGAGCGGTGCATGTCCTGAAGTGACCATTCTCAAAATAATGGCAGACATGCTGGCAAATAAAGCGAACAGTGTGCCATAAGTTGCTAACTTTCCAACGAATTCTATTTTTGAGCCTAACCAAATCATATATAACAGCATACTTAATGTAGTTGCTATAACTAAGCTATAAAACGCCGCGACTTCGAGACTTGCTAACATTCTGTACCCTCCTCTGTTATCTTATCATTTTTGTGACCGAACCGACAAATTGTTCTAAAGCTTCACGGGCACTATCTGGCATTTTACCTGCTAAAGCACCGATCGTCAAAGTCGCTCGCTTTTCGTTCTCAAATTGAACCATCCCCGAAATTACTAAGGGTTGCCAATAAAAGGCCAGCAACAAACCCACAAGTAACAGCCCACAGCCTAGCCAAATCACAGCAACACCTGGATCCTTCTTGACCTGCAAGCCAGTGAAACCTGCTAAGCCGTCAAAGGTTAAGCGATAGGTGCCTTGCACATCGACCGTTTCCCCAGTCATTAACTGTCCGCTTTGAATGGGATCTGGCGCCGTGCCCTTGTAGACTTGAAAAAGAACCCCTTGTTGCTGTGACGAATTTTTCGCAAGGTTTATTACGAGGAAGAGATCAGTTCCCGGGGCCTGATAAAAACTTCCTCCCTGATTTCGCAAGACCACGGGGCTTTTTTCGCCCTTCATCTCAGAGGTAAAAACGGCACCTTCGGCAAAACTAGCTTGATAGAAGGTCACGCCTTGATACTCCAGAGGATGGTTTACTGATATCGTTTTCCGTGCCGTTTCTTTTCCATTTTCTAAAATGCTCAGATCTGTATACCAATTATCCCGTTCTCCGTTCGGTAAAAGCCTATCCTCTGCGGAATTGATACGAACACTGAACGTCTCTGAAACCGTCCCTTTGGAAACCTTAAGGTCATGAATTGGCACGGTCGTTCCGGCCCCTTCCATAAAATAACCTTTAAAGCCGAGTAACGATCCCAATAAAGCCCCAATGACTAAAACAACAAAGGCAAGATGGGTAATCAGTGAACCCCAGTTTCCCAAGCGCCGTTTTATGGCAATAAAACTCCAATGATCTGATTGGTCGCTTAGTGTGAAGCGAAATCCCTTTTGAATCATGACCTCCTGGACTGATTCCCTCAGTGCAGTTAACTCGCCTTGAACCACAAGCCTATTTTTTTGAGGAACCTGTGTGAGCTTTGACGGAGGTGCGAGCTTAAATGTCCTAATATAAATGCTTTTGAGTCGGTGAGTACTACACACGATAAGATTGATACATAATAAACCCAGTAACAAACGAAACCATACTGCACTATAAAGATGTGTCATCCCCAGCTTTTGCCATAAATAGCCCGTAGCATTGGCTTTGTCGAGATCCATCGCCTCCTGCGGAATCAGTGTACCCATTGCAGACACAACAGCAAGGATTCCCAATAGAGCTAGTCCTAACTTCATAGAGCTAAAGAAGCTCCATACTCGCTCACTTAAATCCTTAGAATTTTCCTCCATCAAATAAACCCTCCTAGTATTCTAATGACTCTCATAGCTACATTGTACTCTACCCTACGATGAACTTCCAAATTATCAAGGAAGCGGGAGACATCTTTGTAAGCACTTTCTTCAGACCCCTCGGCACCCTTGAAATAAGGCGAGATAGTATTTCTCTCCTGCAACTTCTTACTAAAGATAGTCTTAGTGTGTACGATAAAAGGGTTGACTAACCCTTTGCCCATGAAACCAACCCAGAAAAGCTTGGTCTATGCCCCTTACCCAAAAGAGGAACCCAGTAAATTCAATTACTGGGTCCCTCTTTTCGTCCGTCAATACTTGAAAGATCTAAGGAACTTCAATCTAAAACTTCCTAATCCGTATAAACTCTGCTAACTCTTCCAACGCCTTACGGGTTGGAACTGCGGGAAGATCCTGAAGATGTTTTTTAGCCTTCAAGACATACAAGTCGACTAAATGCATGGACTGATCGATCGCCCCGGTAGCCTTAATCAGTTTGATTGTTTCCGTCACTTCAGCGTCCGTTTTGTCAACTTTCCCCAGTAACGCTTTTAAATGAGCTGGTTCTGGTGACAACTTAAGGGCCAGGATCATGGGTAAGGTCATAATTCCCTGGTACACATCTCCCCCGATTGGTTTCCCAAATTCTGAGGCTTTGGCCGTTAAATCTAACACATCATCGACTATCTGAAAAGCCATTCCAAGTGAATGTCCATAAGCACCCAGTGCCCAGGCTTGACGCCTTGGGGCTCCTGAAACCAAGCCACCCAGTCTGCAACACGCAGAGATCAATAAGGCAGTTTTTCGTTTAATACGATAGTAGTATTGTTTCAAGTTTTGCTCTACGTCAAAGGAACATTTAATCTGCTGAATTTCGCCTTTACACATCTCGACGCTGACCTCTGCTAAAATACGTGCGACCTCAGGATGATCAATTTTCGAAATAAGAATTAAAGCTTTAGATAACAGGTAGTCTCCAGTTTGTACAGAGACTATATTGCCCCAGTTTGCTTTAACCGTGGGCCGCCCTCTTCTCGTCGTGGATGCATCAACCACATCATCATGAACTAACGTAGACATGTGAATCAGTTCCAAGGCCATCGCCACAGGAATTAATTTTTCCAAGGGATAGCCATAGAATTTACCGGCTAGGAGGGCAAAAGCCGGCCGCAACCGTTTTCCACCTGCAGCCAATAAATGAACAGCCGAATCGTGGAGTATCGGATATTCCGTCCCCACGAACTGGGTCAGTTCGGTTTCAACCCGATGCAGATCTTTATTTATTTGACTGAAGAGCCAGAGTTGTTTCAAAACCGGTTCACCTGCTCGCACCCTTTTCTTCATAAGATACCATATCTAATGGCAATTCGGCCAGTGGATCTTTGGGAGTTTCATCGTCGTAGGTTAACAATACCTCGTCTTTTAGTGGACGTTTGGCCTCACTTTGCGGTTTCTGGGTATTTTGGGTATTTTTGGTAATGGGGTCCATTGAATCTTGAAATTCTCTCGTCAATTCCTGGGTTGCCTTGCGAACCTCAAAAACTACTTTACCAATGGTTCTAGCAATATCCGGTAAATCCTCAGGTCCAAACAAGATAAGTGCAATAGCCAAAATTAGGATAATTTCAGGAATTCCCACGTCTATACCCCCTTATTTCAAAGCTAAGCTTTTATCTCTTTTACGAGCCACCAGATAACCCAACCAGATGCTGATTTCGTAGAGGAAATACATGGGGCCCGCCATGAGGAGTTGGGTCACTAAATCGGGGGTTGGAGATATCATAACCGACAATATCACAATTGAGAGTATGGCCCAACGTCGCTTCTTAGCCAACGTCTTGGGAGACAAGATCCCTAGGCGAATTAAGATTAATAAAACAATGGGCAGTTGGAATACAAGTCCAAAGGTTAAAAGGAAGGTTAAAAGAAAGCTAAGATACGATGTTTTGGTCACAAAGGGGGTTGAATCAAGTGCCCCTCCACCTGCGTAAATTAAGAATTTTATCCCTATAGGCAGCACGCCGTAGAAACACAGGGCTGCTCCGCCAAGGAAGAGGAGTACAGAACTGGGTGCAATAATGTATAAGTACTTTCGTTCAGTTTGTTTTAGTGCTGGTAAAACGAAACTCCAAATTTGCCACATGAGAACAGGAAGCGCTAGCGCAAATCCGATGAACATGGAGACTTTCATCTTGACTAAAATGGGTTCCATGGGCGTTGTCGTAATGAACCTTATATCTTCCAAAAAGGTTACTGGCCTTGCTAAATAAGCGAAGGCTAGATCACTGAAGAACCACCCGATCATGGAGCCTATTGCTACGGCATACGCAGAAATCACTAATACTTTGCGTAGGGCTAACACATGGCCGAGTATAGGCAAATTACCATCCTTGCTAGGTCGCCTGCGCATCAGGTTACAACTCCTTCCCGTACACCTTGAGCAGCTCATAGTGCGTATTGCGTTGAACCGCTTGATAGCCCGCATCTTCGATACAATGAATGATTTCCTGCAACGGGACACGAGTTTGTACGCCAGCGGCACGAACGACATTTTCTTCTAACATGGTACTCCCAAAATCATTGGCCCCAAAACTCAAAGCGACCTGCGCCATCTTGGCTCCTTGGGTAACCCAAGACGCTTGGATATTGGGAACATTATCGAGCATTAAGCGTGCGACCGAGAGTGTCCTCAGATACTCGACCCCCGTACTACCTTCTCCGCCCAGCGATGTATTGGTCGGCGCAAAACTCCAAGGGATAAAGGCCGTAAATCCACCCGTTTGATCCTGAGCATCTCGGACACGAATCATATGTAGAATGCGTTCTTCAAACGTCTCGACATGCCCGAACATCATGGTTGCGGTCGTCTTCATGCCCAGCTTGTGGCACGCAAGCATTACGTCCATCCATTGTTGCCAACCTATTTTGTTAGGGCTGATTAGATGACGGACGCGATCGTCTAAAATCTCTGCCCCACCGCCGGGAATTGAATCTAAACCAGCGTTCTTAAGGCGCAAGATAACTTCTTCAATCGGCAACTTGGCTTTATTCGCCAGATCCCATATCTCTGGAGGACTAAACGAATGAACGTGAATGGAATAATGCGCCTTAATATCGCGTAAAAGTGCTTCAAAGTACTCTAGATCTAAGTCAGGATGCAATCCTCCTTGAATTAAGAGCTGAGTCCCCCCTACTGCAATTGTTTCCTCAATTTTAACATGTAATTCGTCCCGTGACAAAATATAACTGTTTGGATCTCCGGGTTTACAATAAAAAGCGCAAAACTTACATTGACAGGAACATACATTAGTATAATTAATATTCCGGTCAATCACAAATGTAACAACTTTTTCTGGATGCATTTGACGTCGTACGAGATCTGCCCCTTGTCCCAAAGCAAGAAGATCGGCTCCTTCAAGTAGTTTGATCCCCTCCGCCAGGGATAAGCGTTCACCGTCTAGACGTTTTTGTATAATCCTTAAGGTCTCCGTTTTCATTGAGATCCCCCCAACCCATCTCGTTCCACCGCAACTCTGCCTGCCTTTTGTATCACTTGGATCACGGCTTTCCTCGTCACTTCCCTGCCCGTTAAATCGTCGACCCCAAACGCCAGAGACACTTGGGTTAATTTTAGACCCAACAGGTTCCAAGAGGCTTTAATATGATCGAAATTATCCAGCAAGATCCTTGAAATGGCCATCGCCTTCAAGTCTTCTATACCCGTCGTTGTTCCAATATCTGTCGTTCCGTCTAAGGGCTGATCGGTAGTGTCACTGGATCGCGGTGAAAACGACACGAACTCCCCGGTTTTGTCCTGTAGTGCCCGCAACCGGAACAAATGGTCAAGCTGTTCCTCTCTCGATACCAGGTTTCCGTAGATCATCGTCGCGTGGTGGACGTTGGTATCCTTAAAAGTTGGATTGATACAATAGAAAGTTTGATGTCCGTTTTTTCGTTCGCGCACGATATTAGCCATAGTCCCAAGTGCTAAAATATCTTGACTGTTCATCAGGCGAACAGCGGCGTCATGATCTAATCGTTCACCCTTCTCCACTTTATCTATTAGGTCAAAGAGTTTACTTTTAGCAAATAGTGAGGGCATTCATCCCCCCTCCTTTCCTTGATAAGCAAGTTTCCTTTATCCCAATAACATTAAATCCAAGATAGAAAATACAAAGAGTAAGAGACTTAAGTAGCCATTAAGATCGAAAAAAGCCACCCCGATCTTCGAGAAGTCATCTGCGGAGACTAGGCGATGTTGGCGATAGAGTAACACGATCGCTATAGCAACCCCCATATAATAGAACCAGCTCATAGACAGGACCACGCCAACGGCTATGAAGAAGATCGGTGCAATAATATGTAAACCCGCCGATATCTCTAAACCTCTCTTGATGCCAAAAACCGCCGGAACTGAGTGAAGCCCTTCCTTGCGATCAAACTCCACATCTTGACAAGAGTATACAACATCAAAACCAGCCACCCAAGTCATGACACCTAACCCTAAAAGAACGGGGGCCAGCGCCCAATGACCCGTCACGCCAATCCATGCGCCTGCCGGGGCTAAGCCCAGTGAAATTCCTAGAACAATATGACAGGCCCAAGTAAACCTTTTAGTGTAGGAGTATAAGACCAGAAAAAACACAGCAATTGGCATCAACCACAACGCTAAAAGGTTGAGTTGATACGCCGAATAGCCCAGGAGCAGAAAAGACAGCACTATGTACAGGTAGACTTCCTTCGCTTTTAAATGCCCTGCTGGCATGGCTCTTTGTGCCGTTCGAGGGTTACGCCCATCAATATGCCGGTCAATTAACCGGTTCAAGGACATTGCAGCAGTCCGAGCTCCGATCATAGCGAGCGTTATCCAAAATAGTTTCGAAACAGGCGGAACGCCATTTGCCGCTAAAAAAGCACCTAGGTATGCAAATGGTAGGGCAAAGAGGGTATGTTCAAATTTAATCATCTCAAAGAATACTTTTAGTTTTTCCATTCGCCGCTCCTTATGCTCCTGCCTCTTGGGGATTGTATTCTGTGTTCAGCTGATTTGCCATGAAAAGATACACTTCGTGCAGGGGTTTTAACTGAAGTTGGGATTCTGAAGAAATGTCATTCAAGAGCGCCTGCGCTCGCTGAAGGATGGATTGAACTTCGATAGACGCCAAACGATCTTTCCAAGCTCCCCAGGCTAATCCTAATTCCCACCCAAACGCTTCAATTTTACGTTGCAAAGGAATTGGTGCCCCAGCAAGTTCTGCACTGAGACGGGCAGCCACGGCAGTTAATGACGCGCTTTCCATTTCAATAATTTCAAGTGCCTCAGTTAACCCTAGTTTTTTATCTCGGGAGAGCCATCGAGAAATTCCGCCCTCACTCATCGTTCCCATAACCATCGCCAGTGGTTCTAGAAATATAAGCAGCTTCTCACGGCATAGTTCCAGAAAAAACTTTCCATATAATAAATCTCCAACAAGCACGGGAAATTGTCGAAGATCTTCCGCAATATCATGATCATCTGTCATTAATTTATGAACTTTATTGGCCATAAATACAAATTGAACGATTCCAGCCAAGGCGTCTGATTTTTGTCCAGGATTCTTAAAAGCCTGGCTTACTGCTAAAACAAGCGCCGGATTGACCGTTCGATCAAGTTCATCCATATCCAGTGGAACTAATTCTTCATAGCTAGCTCGCATAAAGATTAATTCTTGCCTCATATGCATTTGCACATTATTTAGTTTATCCAGAAAGCTAAATTCTACCGGAACCATTTTATCGCTCCTTGTCATCCATTAAGACATTAACCCATTATATATTCTCTTTATTTATGTTAAACTCCTGCAATATAAATAAAAGCTACTCTGATAATATGACAAAATTATAGCAAGAGTATGTAAGACACCTTAAAATTTAATACAATAGACCCTGCAACTCTCTAGTCACAAGGTCTATCTAGTCCGCACTTGTTTTAGTCCGGAGTAAAATAAATATCCCTCCTATATATTGACCGCTTTCTTTGAATCTTCAACGATTCCCCGCTTAATTTCCGTTGCTGTCATATGGCCTGCTTTAAAATGATCGGTTAAATAGTTACATGCATCCCAGGGATTGACACGGTCCCCACAAGTAAAGACGTCTACTGCTGCATAGCCAAGTTCTGGCCACGTGTGTATGGCTAGGTGGGATTCAGAAATCACGACAACCCCACTCACCCCTTGAGGACTAAACTTATGAAATACTACCTCACGTACCTCGGCACCTGCCTCCAAAGCTGCGTTGACCATAAGTGCCTCGACTTTTTCACGATTGTTTAAAATGTCGAAACTACACCCATAAATCTCAGCCAACACATGACGTCCAAGAGAATTTGCCAATTGTGATCGTTGCCCCCTTTATTCGTACCCCAAAATTTCACCAGATTAAATTTTAGCACAAAGTACGAGCTTGTCAATAAAAACTTCTGTCACCTGTGCATAGAATGTGTTGACTTGTAAGCCTTTGTATTCTAGACTATACTGAACTGACTAAAATTAAACAAAACCAAACTGATCTAGTCTGAGTGGGCCTTATGGAGGAGGGTGAACTATTTGAGCTTAACCTTGACGGCTGCTGAAGCAGCAATAATCCTTAAGATTTCTAAATATACCCTTTATGAGCTTGTTAAACGGGGAGAGATTCCAGCTCACCACATTGGTCGCCAACTTCGTATTGATCCGGCAGTGCTAGACCGATATTTACGAGGAACCCTTAGCCCTAACACCCTACCGGGTGCTATGCCCTCAGACACTCCAGAATCGCCCGTCCTTCGCTTCATCGGAAGTCACGACCCAGTCGTCGAGCTACTCTTCGAGTTTCTTAAACATGCTGCAACACCCATTCAAGCTTCAATTTCCTTCAAAGGAAGCATGGATGGCCTCATTGCTTTGTATCGCCGAGAAGGGGAGATCTCTGGAGCACATCTTTGGGATGAAGCATCACAAGACTATAATATTTCCTTTGTCAAACATGTCATCCCCGGAGAAGCTGTTTGTATTGTGAATTTAGTTCAGCGTGAACAAGGCTTCATCGTTGCACCCGGCAATCCTCTTAACCTTCAGACCTGGAAAGACATTACTATAGAAGGTTTAAAATTGATTAACCGACAAAAAGGATCAGGGACCCGTCTACGCCTTGATGCTTACCTCAAATCAGCCAAGATTGCTTCTAGCAAAATTCTTGGATACGACGATGAAGAAACAACCCACTCTGGAGTTGCTTGTCTCGTTGCTAGTGGACAAGCCGATGTTGGCGTCGGAGTACAAGCAGCTGCTCAGCGGCTGGGTCTTGGTTTCATCCCGCTATTTCAGGAACGTTATGATTTAGTATGTTTAGGGAAAACCGCCAAGTCATCTGTTTGGCAACAACTTCTAACGGTCTTAAGATCTCCTGGATTTATCCAAGCCATTCACCAACAGAAAGGGTATGATACATCTCTGACGGGGAAAATTATGCTAGAAGCTTTTTAGCCCGTTCCCACCCATTCGATTGCTATTCTCTTGTCGCAACACTAGAAAACATATATCTTAGGAGGAAAGACAGAAATGAAAAAGAAACTCAAACTGCGCCTTAACTTTTGCTTTGCTCTAATCATGGCCCTAATGGTGATTGTTGTCGGGTGTGGAACGACCGCAACCCCAACAACCCCAACCCCAGCAGCAACGCCTACACCTGCAAATCCCGAGGTTATTTTAGCGACGACCACAAGTACACAAGACAGCGGTTTACTCGCCGTTCTCATCCCTGAGTTTAAGAAAAAAACCGGCTATGAAATTAAAACAATCGCGGTTGGCACAGGAGCTGCCTTAGCCATGGGGGATAAGGGTGACGCCGACGTCCTGCTCGTGCACGCCTTTACCTCAGAACAGAAATTAGTTGATAACAAAACAGCGATCAACTATCAACTCGTGATGCATAACGATTTCGTCATCGTGGGACCCTCAACGGATCCTGCTAAAGTAAAAGACACCAAAACAGCCGTCGACGCCTTAAAAGCAATTGCTGCTAGCCCTTCTATATTTGTCACTCGTGGTGATGATTCTGGAACGAACAAAATGGAAAAAGCGCTCTGGGTGAAAGCGGACCTCAAACCGACTGGGGCTAAATATCAGTCGACAGGTCAAGGTATGGGACAAACGCTGACCATAGCTTCGGAAAAAGAGGGCTATACCCTGACAGACCGCGCAACCTATCTTGCCACTAAGAAAAACTTAAATCTGGATATTCTCCTGGAGGGGGAAAGTGCTCTTCTGAATATTTATCATGTCATGCAAGTTAACCCTGAAAAATTCCCGAAAGTTAATGCTGAAGGCTCCAAAGCGTTCGTCGACTTTATGATTAGTGAAGAGGCTCAAAAAATCATTGGATCGTTTGGCAAAGAGAAATACGGACAAGTCCTCTTCTTTGCTGATGCAGGTAAAAAGATGGAAGATCTAAAATAACTCCAGCCCTAAATTTAATAACTAGCACTTTGATTATCGAGGCTTGAATTTCAGGCCTCGATAAACTTATTTCTGCTTTGTAACCTTAAACCAATCTATTCTCGCACCGAAAGGGAAAATAATCGCATGGAAATGATCTGGCAAGGAATTCTAGCCGCCATTCACCTTCTGATCACCGGGGATCCCGAGGTCATTGAAATAACGTTGCTTACGCTTAAAATATCAGGGTCTGGAACGTTGATAAGTCTCCTGATCGGGATTCCTTTTGGTACCTTCTTGGCGCTCAAGCCCTTTCCAGGACGACGCTTCGTCTTGAGCATTGTTAATGCAGGAATGGGCTTGCCACCGGTCGTCGTAGGCCTATGGGTATCGATTTTTCTTTGGCGCTCCGGTCCTTTTGGATTCTTAAATATCATGTATTCTCCAACCGCCATTATCATTGCCCAAGCCATCATCGCTGCTCCCATTGTTGCCGCCTTAACCTGTGCAGCTCTTCAACAAACTGACCCGAAACTCAGGCTCCAAATATGGGCACTGGGTGCCACTCGCTCTCAGTATACCTGGTTGCTTCTGAAAGAAGTGCGTTTTTCACTCTTTGCCGCGATTATAGCTGGTTTTGGGGCAATCGTTTCCGAGATCGGGGCGTCTATGGCAGTAGGTGGAAACATAATGGGCCAGACTCGTGTTCTCACAACAGCTACGGTCTTGGAAGTTTCCAAGGGCAACTTCGACATCGCCATTGCCTTAAGTATCATTTTATGTTTACTCGCCTACGCGGCAACCTTAGGCTTAACTCTACTCCAACAGAAACAGCAAGGAGGACGCTAAGTGCTCGAAGCTCGTGCGATCAGCTGGATTAAGGACCATAAAACCCTATTACAAACGATTGATTTTCACCTGCTTCCTGGAGAATGCGTAGGGCTTATTGGGCCCAACGGATCCGGTAAAAGCAGTTTGTTGAAGATTCTCGCCTTTCTGGAAACTCCAACCTCCGGTTCACTCTATTTCCAGGGAGAATTAGTTCAAAAGAGCGTCCCGCTTTCTACACGTCGCAAAATTGCCCTAGTATTTCAGGAACCCCTACTATTAAACACACGAGTCTTTGACAATGTTGCCATCGGTTTAAAAATCAGGGGTCTCTCCAAAGATACCATAAGACAACGCGTGGCCTATTGGCTGAAACAATTCGGAGTAAGCCATCTTTCTCAACAATCAGCACGATCACTTTCCGGTGGAGAAGCCCAACGCGTCAGCCTAGCACGAGCCTTTGCCCTCGAGCCAGATGTTCTTTTTTTAGACGAACCCTTTTCAGCTTTAGATGCCCCAACCAAAGAGAGTCTTCGCATAGATCTTGGGCAAGTTTTTAAAGCCACTCAAACAACCACCGTGCTCGTTAGCCATGATTTCAAAGACATTGTACAATTGACGAGTCGAGCCTTGATTCTCCTGAAGGGTCAAGTGATGGCTGAAGGCGCACCCTCTGAGCTACTTAAGCGTCCTCAGAATGAAGAAGTTGAACGTTTTTTAGGGCATTTCTCATCGTAATGGGTTACGTATTCGGTAGGGGCGCAATGCCTTGTGCCCCTACCGACAAAAAACAGGCTCTTGGGTTACCCCAAGAGCCTGTTTTTTTATTTCCTTTGCAGGAGGTTAAATTACATGGCATCCTTATAGATCTGAATAACTTGTTCAAGAGTTGCTGTGCGTGGATTGGTGAATTGACAAGCGTCTTTCTTCGCATTTCCAGCCATCAATTCAAAGTCTGATTCTTTAACATTCAGTGCAGAAAGGCCTGCAGGAATTCCGACATCAGAAGCCAATCTGGAGATTGCGGCTAAGCATTTCTCTGCTGCGTCTCTGGCAGAAAGTCCATCGACATTTTCTCCCATTGCTACTGCGATTTCAGCATAACGATCAATATTACCAATCAAGTTAAAACGTGAAACGTGAGGGAGAAGGATTGCATTACACACACCATGAGGCAAATTATAGAATCCACCTAATTGATGAGCCATTGCATGGACATAACCTAAGCTAGCGTTATTGAAAGCCATTCCAGCTAATAACTGAGCATAAGCCATTTGTTCACGTGCTTCAAAATCTTCGCCATTCGCTACAGCACGAGGCAAATATTTAGGAATTAATTTGAAAGCCATTAGGGCAGCGGAATCTGTTACTGGTGTAGCAATTGTAGAAACATAAGCCTCAACAGCATGGGTAAGCGCATCCATTCCTGTAGCAGCGGTTAAGCTAGGAGGTTGTTTCATCATCAATAGTGGATCATTGATCGAGACATTAGGGGTGACATGCCAATCTACGATAGCCATTTTGATGTGACGTTCTGCATCCGTGATGATACAGAATCTTGTCATCTCAGCACCTGTTCCAGCGGTGGTGTTAATAGCAATCATTGGAGCCATTGGCAGCGGTGATTGGTCGACGCCTTCATAGTCGTTGATCTTTCCGCCATTACCTGCAACAAGTCCAATTCCTTTAGCGCAGTCATGTGAAGATCCCCCGCCTAAGGATATAATTAAGTCACATTTTTCTTTGGTATAGATGTCAAAACCATCATGTACGTTCTTATCGGTTGGATTTGGTTCTGCACCACCATATATAATAACTTTAATGCCTTCTTTTTCAATAACATCGGCAATTTCCTGAGCCATACCAATTTTTTCTAGATAGGCATCGGTCACCAATAGTACTTTTTTTCCACCCAATAATTTAGCTTGTTTCCCTGTTTCTTGAGCTGCTCCGGCTCCCATGAGGTTGACTGTCGGCATGAAATACCCATATACTTGATGAATTACTGACATCTTTGTTTCCTCCATTTCTTTTAGCGCGTATCCGCTCTTGCATAGTTTATATTGCAATAATCATGCCAACTATCTGAATATTATGTTTTATATTTCACAAGGCTTGTTTTCTAGGATTTAATACTTTATTTAATAGATTGTGATTATATCATAATAATTTCCTCGTCAAATTTGTACTAGCTTGGCACACTTTGTTCGGAACATCGTTTAATTATGGGACACTTTTCTTAGAAAGCAAGTACTAATCAGTCTAAAAAGTGAATAAGCACTGAATTGTGACCAACAATTCAGTGCTTATTGAATAGGTGGGGCATTAATTTGTCGGTTCAGATAGTTTAGTCGATACTGGGAACCATCATAACTAATTAAGTTATAACAACCATAGCTTTGTTCAAAACGAAAGAGGTTCTCTAAGGGTATTCCTAGCACACGACATAAGATGACTCTGTTGACGCCTGCATGTCCAACGATTAATAGGGTCGAATCCATTGATCCAGCAAGGCTTTCAAAGACAGGAATCACTCTTTTGGAGCAGTCGGAAAAGCTTTCTCCCAGCGGCGGCCTGTAATTAGCGAGATCCCTTCCACGTTCTTTGAATTCCTTAGGATACTTTGCTCTAATTTCAGAAAAGGTTTTCCCCTCCCAAGCGCCCATATTCAATTCCCTCAACGCCTTGTGAGCAAGGGGAACCATTTGATGGGCGGAGGCAATGATATCAGCGGTTCGTCGTGTTCTCGCTAAATCACTACAAACTATATGATCGATAGGCACCCGGCTAAATATCCCTTTCAATACGGTCGCCTGTTGCTCACCAAGAGCACTTAAGGGAAGGTCCGATTGGCCGATATAGCGTTTGCCCTTTCCTATACCTATATCACCGTGCCTAACCAAATAAATAAGCTTTTTATCCATGGTTCTTAATCATTTTACCGTTCTGATCCAACTCTCTTTGTACTTTAATTAACTCGCTGAGAATACTAACGGCTATTTCTTCAGGGGTCTCTGCCCCGATTTTAAGACCGATAGGAGAGTAAATTTTTTCCAATAATATACTCGGAACGCCCTCTTCCTCCAATTCAGCCATTAAGGCTTTAACTCTTTTTCGACTACCAATCATTCCAATATAAGCGGCGGGTTGATGAATCACTTTCTGCAAGCATACTTTGTCATATCGATGGCCCCTAGTAATAATGACCACAAACGTTTGTGCCTTGATCATTATCCCCTCTATAGCCTGTTCAAAATTATTGCATATCACGGTATCAGCGGTGTTAAATCGGATCGTGTTAGCAAAAGAGGGTCTGTCATCGACGACCGTCACATGATACCCCAGAAGCTTTGCCATGGTTGCAAGAGGGAGTGCAATATGTCCAGCCCCTAAGATCAATAATTGTACGACCGTGGTTGCTGGCTCAATCAGACACCGAAACGTTGCTTTAGTGACTGAGGTTTTACAGGGTTTAAACTCAGAATCCAAACACACCAATAAGGGTTGGCAGCCTCTAAGGAGTGTCTTGGCACTGTCTAGGATAACGCGGTTCAGTTCCTCTATCCCAAGATCACCTAAGACGTCTCCGTTATTCTCAATAAACAGCTTATTTCCTAGTAATCGTTCCTCAGGTGCCTCAATGACGGTGACTAATATGGCGTTAAAGTGGCTCTCTGCACGAGCCAGATCCTCAGTGTCCATATAATCAAGGAATAACTCCATGATACCTCCGCAAACCATGCCATCCTCCTGAGCTATGTCGGCCGTCATATTTAAGCAATAGGTCTTAGAGATATGCGATGCTAAAACATCGAAGGCTTCCCGCCTAGCCTCCGCCTCACCACATCCCCCACCAATAGTACCAAGGGTCGTCCCGTCAGCAAAAACGATCATTTTCGCACCCGGCTTACGGGGAGTTGACCCGAGTACACTGGTCACTGTAATCAGAACCACTGCCAAGTTTTGCTCAAAGGCCTTTTTAAGCCCAAGATATACTTCTTTTTCCATTAGCCTTTTCCCCCTAAATCAGCTTTCCAAAGGTCCTGTAAAGGCATCTTTATTCGTTGTTCTATGCTGGTTTGGATTCTTTCAGCATTCCGCAAGCGTTGGTTAATCTTCTTTAAAACCTCTGGTTGGTTCTTATGCTGCTCTAACAGGCCCGAAAATCTAGCCTGGAGTGAAATAATCTGGTCTTCTAGAATCAGTTTATCTGCTAAATAGACAATTTCTTTTTCTGTTACGGGTTGGTCAGCGTTCAGGCAAATGTCCATATGTTCCGCTACAATCTTTGCTACTTCTGGATAACCGGTGAGCATTGAAGCTGCTACTAGGGCATGGTGGGGTTCACCTTTGGCTACGTCATGTAACAGCGCGGCTGTCTTGATTAAGTCGAGGTTCATTGGACAGCCAGACCTGATTAGATAACGACCTATGACACAACTGAGCTGGGCAACCTGTTCGCAGTGATGAATGACCTTTACTGGAGTGTTAGCGCTCTTAATTATACCATAACACGCTTCCTCCGACGGTACTTGAGACGCTCCACAGTACTTTAACATCCTGAGGTAATCTTCCTGTGTGTCCATGTCCAGTAAAATGCCCGGGTCGACCACCTCGACATCGAGGGCATCCTGTTCATACTGTTCCAGCAAGGCTCTCATTCCACCGGGTTGAGTCCAGGTGATCACCTCGCTGATGTAACGTCTGGAAATCAAAGGGGGATGACCTCTCATACCCTGATAGGACGGATAGATTATACCAAATTCAGTGGAGAGGAACATCTCCTGAACTTTTTCTAAAGTATCCCTGTTAACGATCGGATTATCGACGGGTAAGAGAAAGAACCCTTTTACCGCGGGTGATAGGCTCTTAACCCCTGCGCTAACCGAAGAGAACATTCCGTCGGCGAACTCAGGGTTGACAATGGCTTGGACCCCTAGTCTGTCTAAGACAGGAAGCAATTCGTTGGCTCGATGTCCAACCACTACCCGGATATCCCAGATCCCGCCCTCCTGGAAACTGTGGATCGCCTGTTCTAATACGGTAATCCCGCCCAAAGGCAACAGGGGTTTAAAGCGTTTCATTCGAAACGAGTAGCCAGCGGCAACTATGACGGCTGCTATTGAAGCCTTACCCTCTTTGCTCTCTTTGGTTACTTTCTCAACCAACACTCTCTTCACTCCCCCTCTGATCTTGAATCTGTCGTTTCGCGATACTTTGTCTGGCTATCACTCCAGTACTCAATTCAAAATAAAAAAACGTCCTCAAACTCCCGTTCTGTCTGGCCTGCCTAATTACAGGGATTTCATGTAAGGCCTGTTGAACCGCTCGTTTCACTTCCCAAGAAAGCGGTCCCTTTAATTGAACCTCGAGTTGTAACTGATGCTCTTTTGCTTGCATACCGTCGGTTAGAATCACCGCAAAATCGAGCACATTATCGAGCATAAACAGAGCCTCATCAAAGTCTGACATGGTCAGGTAATCAGACTGATTCAGATAAACCCGGTCTCTGGACTTTATCAGTTCCAAGCGTTTCAAGACCGTCTTGCACTCACAAAGCCCAGGAATAAACCTTGAGCTGTCGCCGGTGCGATAACGTATTAGCGGCATCGCTAATCTGGTCAAAGTCGTCACGACTACCTCTCCTAGTTGCCCCTCCAAAACAGGCAGTCCTGAACTGGGATCGATGATTTCGACATAGAGGTCTGCTTCCCGAAGGTGGTAACCGCAAAAACCCTCGCATTCAATTCCTCCGCCCAGCCCCATCTCCGTCATGCCATAATGATTAAACACCTTACAGCCCCAGATCGTTTCAAGTTCTTGTACAATCGCTTTCGGTACATAATCAGTACTTAATAAAACACTTTTCAGGCTCAGAGAAACTGCAGCTCCGTTGGAGTTTTTATACCGTGCTAAACTCAATACTTGCGTGGGTATGCCCACTAGAACATTGATGGCTTCACGTTGAATTTGCTCTAACGCTTCCTGTTGATGCGTGACCAGACCGTGGACCACGGCTGTTACTCCCGCTCGTTCTAAGCCTAGGCGCAGTAAATCTCCGACGCTTCCTGGTGTTTCCCCTGGTAACAGGATCAAAACTCTGTCGCCGGGGTTGACCAACGTTAACATGCCATGATGAAAAAAATCAATCGTTAATTCTTGATCAGCTTCAGTAAAGAAAAGCCGCTTAGGTTTGCCCGTCGTACCAGAACTCTGTAATGTGACGATCCTGTCGACATCATTTTGGGGAACGCACATGAAATCCAGAGGATGTTCTTTTAAATCTTCAGGTGTGGTAAAGGGCAGTTTTAGCAGGTCATTTAGACACGTTATCTTACCCTCTATTCCTGAGTACAAACGCTGGTAGAAGCGGCTTTTACTGGTTACTAAGGTAAATGTCTCTTGGAGTTTATCCAATTGATAAGCCTCGATTTGTTTTCGGGTTAACACGCCTGAACTGTCTCCAGTAATTTTGCGCGTGATCCAAGGTTCCAGCGAGGTGGTCTTAATGTCCAAGTCCTATCTCTCCCTCCGATAAATTGAATGCCCGAACTTATCAGTGAGGTTATAAGCGCAGAAAGGAATCAACGTCCCTTCAGGGCTTACCACATGAATACAACAGTTTTTCAAGCGTTCTAGATCGATATTCCATACATCTTGAAACGCCATGCCGCTGATGGAGAAAGCATTGGTTTGGAGTTGTTGCAGGAGATTGTCCCAAGAGTTGGAACTGGGAGCCTTAATCTTGAGCTTTTCTCCTCCCGACCACTGCCGGGCCACAAAGGTTCGTGTTTTCCTCGCCAATTCATCGGCTCTCTCTGGTCCGTTACAGCAGGAACTGTTAATAATAGGCTTCAAACTTCCATCCAGTTGTCGATTAAAGTTGCCGCTAAAGGAACATCGGCCATTGTGGGGTTTTAGGTTGGCTACTTTAATGAGGCCGTCTGTCTGTTCCTCGATAGCTTGAATCACTTCGGGAAGTGTGATCCGGTCTTGATCTAGCGGTTCTTTAGGAATTCTTCCGAAATAACTAACGGGTTGAAAGTGCACACCTCTGACGACGGGGTTATTTTCCAAGGCAAACTGAAGGATTCCACCTATATTATGAGTGTTTATTCCTGGTATCAAAGTAGGTACTAACACAACGCCAATCTGATGTTTACCACAACACTCTATCGCTTTAATCTTGATATCAAGCAACTCGCGCCCCCTGATCGACTGATAAATTGAGTCCTCAGTACCGTCAAATTGTAAAAATATAGAATTGAGGCCTGCCGCCTTCAACCAGCTTAGAAAGTCTGGATCTTCCGCCAACCGCAACCCATTCGTGTTAAGTTGAATGAAGTTAAAGCCTAGTGTCTTTCCCATTGCCACGATTTCCGGCAGGTCATTCCTGAGCGTTGGCTCGCCCCCAGATAACTGGATATTGACAGGTCCACTAGCAGCAAGGACGTTTTGATACCACGTTTCTATCACCTCCAAGGAGGGTTCGTCCAGCTCCGTTCCAGCATTAGCAAAACAAAATCGGCAGTTCAGATTACAACGTTGCGTCACCTCTATTAAAGCCGTACAGGTCGTCTTATAATGGTCCTCGCATAAACCGCAATCAAAGGGACAGCCTTTCTCAACTCGTGTAAAACATTGCTTTGGGGGGGTTGGGATCGTCGGTCTAACCCAGGAATCCCATTCAGGGCTGCCCCGCCAAAGTAGCGTTCGATAGTCGCCATGTTCAGGACAACCTTTTATCATAAATACCTTTTTCCCTCGAACGACTCTCTGAGCCGAAATTCTCTTTAAACAAACCGGACACAAACTCTCTGTCTTGGAAATCAAACGGTCCTCCATAGTTTCCACGTCCTATTCCTCATCCTTTTGGGCAATCAGCTGGAAATATCCCATCTTCGCTTGCTTAATCGCAGCCTGTGCCGCAATAGGATCAACTGAGCCTGAGCACGAAGAAGCCTTAAGCCAAAACTCTGTCATAGAGCCATGGGTCATGATTAGGTTCACGGTTAGTTGGATCAATAGATTCGAATAATCCTTCCAATCAACGATCCTGAAACCGTGTCCTGCAAGCTGCTTGATGAATTGATCCTTAGGCAATGCTCTTCTAATACAAGCGTCCAGGTTAAGTTCCTGAAGCGGTTTGAGACCGTCAGGATTTCTGGCATAGACATCATTGATGACCAACCATCCACCTGGTTTGAGCACTCTGAAAATCTCTTTTAGCACCTGATCCAGGTCTTCCATGACAGACAATGCACACTCAGCGAAGATCCCATCCAGGTGATTATCCTCAAAGGGCAACGCTTCTCCCAATCCTCGAATCAGGTTTAGACCGGGATTCTTCTGAGCTCCAAGCTCTAGCAATGCCGGTGAAGGGTCCAAGCCTATGGCCTGAAGCTGATACCGGGCAACCAACCGGTCTACCGTTGCACCGTTACCACAACCTAGATCTAAGACCATAGCTCCTGAGGGAAAATTGCATTTTTCTACGCCCAAATCTGTCAACAAGAATCCCCCTGGTCTTAACGTATCCCCTGTGGCAAGCCGAAGGGCATCACTCTCATATAATTTAAAATCCTTATTTTTCATATTATTTCTCCGCGCCAAGACTCCAATTTCTATAAACGGGCGCACTCTACTCTACTCTGTTTCACGCCTCGTCCTCTGACTCAGGATCTTCTGTATACTCCGCTAGAATTTCTTGTACCTTATCGAAAGTCTTTGTAACAATATTGCCGCATTGCACAGGATACTCGTTGCCCTCCGGGAGTGGGTGTCCTAAGATGGCCTCGCAATCCAGACTTCCATGGGTCTTTTCGAACCACTCCATCAACTCACTGATCATAAGGTTTATTTTAACGTGACCGATTTCAACAGGCGTTCCCTTCCCGTAGGTTAAACCAATTAAGCCTACCCCTCCGGTAAGGACGCCACAAGTGCCTCCCGACCTTCCTATTCCTCCGCACATACCGTGCATGGCTCTAACTAAGTCAGGGTTTGTTTTGCCTTGTTCCTCTAGACCCATGATTAATATAATCTGGCTACAGCAAAATCCCTGAGTGGCTAATTGAAACATTTGAAAAGCATCGGCTGCCATTTTGCTCCCCCTCTACTTATCCTCAAGGCTTTGTTCAACTTCGAACATCTTACCTAAAGCTAGTTCCTCCGTAATCAACACCAAGCCACAGTGAAGACATTTCAGTTCCTGAACCTCAAAATCATTGCCCAAGTACGACGCTCTTACCACACCGATCTTAAGTTCTCCACCACATTTGCCGCACTTCCAAAGGTTTTTCCGAATCTGTTTTGATGTATTACTCATGGCCATCCTCCAAAATTTCCATCCGGTGGCTGTAAACATTGAGCACTTCCATGCCTTGCTCCTGAGGATGATATTCAACCCAATAGGTCACCTTTACAGGGCGGAAATGCGCTAAACTGTGACCATTGTCTGGATTAATAAACTTTATGCCGGTTCTCTCAGCAAGTTCGATGACCCGTTGAATGTCCTCTCTTAGAATCAGGCGATCTTCCATGATTTTCTCAACTTGTTGACTTAACAGAAGCTTGATGGTACGATACACCCCTTCCTTTTCCTGTGGAGTCTCTTTCCACAGTGAAAGTAACAGCTTCCTCTTGAGTCTTGCCCTATTTTCTTGCCGATAGGAAATTCCAACACCAGGCCTGTTAGCGGCTTCTTCAAGATTCGTTCCAAAAATCAGATCTAATAAATGAAAGGTCCGTTTACCTTGGGACGCAAAATTATCTCTGCACATGGAACAGTAGGCTACATAGTCTGTTTGGCTTTCATGGATTCGATCTTCAACGATTTCCTTGCCCAGTTCTGGATTGACGAATGACGTTAGCCCTCCAAAACCACAGCACTTGGTTCGTTCTTTGTTGTAGGGCAATTCTTCTACTTCGTAACCCAATTTAGTCAAAATATGGCGGACCGCATCGTGGATGACGGGTTCATGTCTCGTCGTACAAGCGTCTTGAACCGCTACTTTGCCCTGACTTACACTTGGCCCCGAACTGGACCGGTCACTTTGAGCCGGTAGGTCTAAATGGCTCATCAACGCCCATAGAGAGACCACCTTTGGAAACCGATCCTTGAACATGCTGTGGCAGGTTGAACAAGCAACGATTAGCTGGGGTTTTCCAAGTTTTACCCATTCTTTAACGAGTCCTTCTAGACCCTTTTGAAACAGGTCTTGTTGACCCGCCCAATCAGCCGGAGCACCACAGCAACGCAGCATTAAGCCGACTCCACCGGGAAGCTTTTCTGTCAAATAAGCGTAGACTTTTTCAACCTGTTCGGGCGATGAGGCGCTTAATTGGCAACCAGGAAAGAAAACATACTGACTGGTATTATGGCCCGGTTGATGTCTGGTGAAAGCAAATTCTTCACTGTTGTTAAAGGCCATATCTCGCAAGGCAAAGTCATGCGCTGAGGCGGGCATTTTACCTTTGCTCACCATGCTTTCGCGAGTTGCTTTACAAGTCTGTCCAAGGTCTAGCCCTTGAGGACAAATGACTGCACACTGCCCACACAAACTACAGGAATTGATCATTTTATTACCATGCCGTATGCCCATAACAATCGCATCATTATTATAAATTTGCCTCAGATAATTTTTAGGATAACTACCATAGTGTTCCATATATTTACAGGCCTTCACACATTCGAGACATTGACAATTCAGACACCTACTCGCTTCCTGAACTGCTTCCTCTGGTGTATAGCCCTCAGTTTTGTGACTCATCTTCACCACGGGTAGAGGGGGCATTCCCTTCGTATTGACGGTTAGTTTGCTCTCATAAGTCCCCTCACCTACACGAGAGCCAGTTAAGGAGACGCCTTGCAAATATCGATCCATAGACACTGCGGCCTTACGACCATCAGCGACCGATAGAATGGGGGAATCACACGCTACAAGGGCACTGCTAAATAGTCCTGCGATCTGTGTTGCACAAGTCGTGGGGTCGACCCACGCCTGTTCATCCAAGAGCTCCAAGGCTTCGTTTGATTTTTCTGCAAGACCCAGATACACGACCTGATAGTCTTCTTGCAGCTTGGCTAATTCCTGCGGGGTTATTTCAGTGTTTAATTCTATTTGAACGTTAAGTCGGTCTAATATGGACAGTTCCTCGACAATAACCTCCGGGGGTAATTGGTCTGCGGGAAAACTCCAGAGGTTTCCGCCGAGGCGATCTACTTTCTCAAACAAACTAACCTTATAGCCTTTTTTAGCCAAGTCATAGGCCACGGTCAGGCCTCTTAGCCCAGCTCCAACGACCGCAACTGTCTGGCTTTTTTGTGGAATCGCGGCCTTCGCCGTTTTACCCGTTTGGTTTTGCACGCAAAACCTCTCTAGCGCTGAAATAGCGATCGAAGTACCCACATCTCTACGAATACATTGATCCTCACAGGGATGATCACAGATCCGGCCAATAATTCCGGGAAAGGGTTGTTTTTTGCTC
Source organism: Desulfosporosinus sp. (assembly GCA_035648035.1). Taxonomy (GTDB): domain Bacteria; phylum Bacillota; class Desulfitobacteriia; order Desulfitobacteriales; family Desulfitobacteriaceae; genus Desulfosporosinus. The sequence continues at coordinate 26,189 of DASRMG010000020.1, forward strand.
AGTGTTTTTAAGGCGCTTTTTAGGTCCTGCTTCTGAATATCTTGCATCAATTTTCGAGCATCTACGTGGATTGGACAACCTGCTGTACAGGCTGGAGGACTCTCTTGGGTACACTTATCTTCTCGTTCTTTAAGTTCGTTCTGATCCATACCAGCAACACCCACTTCCTTAGGTTATTGTACACACAATGTGGGTAGACGCAAGGAACCTGAAATTGGTTGACCCAATTTGAGGTTCCTTGCGCCAAAGGTTTAGATGTTATTTCTTAGCTTTAAGTGCTGCAAGCACTTTGTCAGGACGAGCAGGTAAGTGCGTCATCCGTACCCCGGCAGCGTTATATATTGCATTAATAATTGAAGCATGTGGGGAGGTTAACGGTAATTCTCCAGCACCAGCAGCGCCGAACGGACCATTAGGTCTATAGGTTTCTTGATAGATCAGATCAATATTATCCGGGACATCTTTGATATAAGGTAGTCCGCAGCTTGCGAGATCTATGTGTTTCTTTAGGTCCTCAAAATCTTCACTCAGGGCTAGACCGAGACCTTGCACAATTCCTCCATAGAGTTGTCCGTCGACCACTGTTTTATTCGCAATTGTACCGACATCGGCTGCCATAGTGATTTTGACCACTTCAGTTTTTCCGGTCGTGATGTTGACTTCAACTTCCGACAAGAAAACGCCATACATATACACAGCAAAGGGGTTCCCTTGGCCCGTGGTAACATCGCATTCCTTAGCAGGAGCGGTCCAAGAACCTTTGAAATAGACTGGTAGCTTTTCTGCCGTCATTTCTTGATAGGTACGGAAAGTTCCATCTGCTTTCGTAATACCCTTTATGAGCAATTCGCACGCAACCCTCGTGGCATTACCGACCAATACTTGAGAACGGCTTCCGCCTGCAGGTCCACTGTTAGGTGTTATTGCCATATCGTTCATCACCAGTTTGATGTCTTCGGCTTTTACGCCCAAAGGACGTAAAGCCTCATGAGCGGTGGCTAAACTTCCCATGTCCGCACCTTGACCATGATCTTCCCATGAAGTAAAGATCGTGACGCCCGTAGCAGTTAACTCTGCATCGACGGCAGAACTGTCTGGGCCATCAAGACCTGACCCATAGATACCGATGGACATTCCCATGCCGCGTTTCTTATCGGGATCGGTGGCTGGCTGCTTAGCCCATTCCTGTGCTTTCGTGTAAGCAGGTTTAATTTTATCCATTAAACCTTCGAGGCAATAAACATCTGGTTCACAACCACTTGGTGTGGTGTCACCAGGTCTATAGATGTTTTTGTAACGAAGTTCAAACGGATCCATACCAAGCTTTTCAGCAAGTTTATCCATTAGAACCTCCGAGGAGAATTCCGTTTGAGGTGATCCATAACCTCGGAAAGCAGAACCCCAAGCATGGTTCGTACAGACAGTACGCCCTTCACCACGAATATTAGGGATCATATAACCGGCACCAATGAACTGGCTACCTCGCATAGTCACTAAGTCACCAAATTCGGAATATGGACCATGATCAACGGACCAATCAGATTCCATGGCTGTCAATTTTCCTTCTTTAGTCGCGCCAAATTTCACACCAACAAACATCGGCGAACGTTTGCCTGTATAAGTAGTTTGTTGATAGTAATCAAACTCTAGGTAGACAGGTTGACGTGTCGCTACGGCCGCTACCCCTAATAAGGCTTCAATGGTTGGGCTGAACTTATAACCAAAGGTTCCGCCTGCAGCATGTTGTACCAAAATCAATTTGTCTGCAGGATATCCGATACCGGGTGCAATCATCGCTTGATGGAGATGAATGGCAATACTCTTGGAATGGATGATCAATTGATCTTCTTCATCAAAGAAGGCAAATCCGACATCTGGCTCAAGAGGCATGTGGGGTTGACGACCAACATAGAAATTGTCTTCAACGACGACCTCTGCTGCTTTCATAAGAGGTACCGTATCTTCACCCTTGACCATTTGAGTTTCGAAATATATGTTCGGTGTTCCTGGATGAATTTCAAGGGCGTCATCTGCCATGGCAGCGGGAGCGCTCATATAAGCAGGGAGTAATTCAAGCTCTACCTTTACTTTATCAACAGCAGCCTGAGCATGCGCTGCAGTATCCGCTGCGACAATCGCTATGGCATCACCGAATTGGAATACTTTTTTCTCGCAGAGGATCGGACGGTCCCAGCCATCGCCTTTATTGGTTGGGAAGGTAATTAAACCCGTGATGAGGTTTTTACCGACAACATCTTTGTACGTAATCACTTTAACGACACCCGGCATTTTTTCAGCTTCAGACGTGTCGATGGAAATAATATTGGCATGAGACACTTTGGCTTGAACCAGTTTAAGTTGCAGTGTTCCACAAGGCATTTTCAACCCAGTATCAGAGCCGAAGTCCCAAGTACCCGTAACCTTTGCCAAAGCCGATGGACGAATAACGCTACTGCCCCAGATTCGGCCATCTTCTGGCAATTTAGCCCATAAGTCCTCGATCTTAACCTCACCATTAATTAACCTCGCTGCATCCATCACTGCGTCAACTAAAGGTTTATACCCTGTGCAACGACAGGCATTTTTATGTTTTGAAAACCAGTTGCGGACATCTTCTCTTGTCGGATGAGCATTTTCCACCAAGAGTTGTTTTGCTGAAACAATGAATCCTGGACTACACCAACCACATTGAGCGGCTCCATGAATCATCCAAGCGAGTTGCAATGGATGTAGGTGTTCTCTGGTGCCTACGCCTTCAATCGTCGTGATCACTGCACCCTCAGCAACCCTTTTGATTTTAGTAACGCAGGACCGGATGACTTTTCCATCGACAATCACTGAACACGCACCGCACTGAGCTTTTCCACAACCTACTTTAGTTCCTGTCAAGTGCAATTGCCCACGCAGAACATTGGCTAGCGTCACTTCCCCATCGACCAATAAAAGCTGAGGCGTACCATTAAGGACTACATTCTTTTTTAGCAATGTTATCTCTCCTTTTTATTGTTGATTTTCTACTCATTCAGTAAAGCAAATTGTCTCGCTCATTTCATGTAACGAACAAATGACGAATCTGTTCCTCCCATTCTTTTTTGCGGTGTCAGTCTTGACTTTGCTTTAGTTTGGTTTACCTTTGTTCGCTTTGTTTTACTAGGCTTATCTTATAATACATGCAATATACATGCCAAAAATTTTAATAATTTCAATTTTGATGGTTCCACTCTATCTCCACGATCAAACAACCGCCTCTTTTTAAGATTAATAATTATAATTCATACCTTGACCTCGTGTTAAGAATACGGTACCATTCAATTGGAACAGCTTGTGTTTCCATAAAAATTGGAGGCTATCGCATTGGAAAAAATTAAAGTGCAAGATTCTGTTGGGGCTATTCTTATCCATGATATGACGCAGATTATCCCCGGGGTTATTAAAGGTCCTCGGTTTCGCAAGGGACACGTCGTCCAGGAGGAAGATATTCCTATTCTCCTGAGCATGGGGAAAGAGCATATATTTGTCTGGGATCAAACACCCGGTCTAATTCATGAAAATGAAGCGGCAGAGCGGCTAGCAAGGGCAATAGCCGGTTGCGGTCTAGTCCTTGACGAGCCCAAAGAAGGAAAAGTTACCCTAACCGCAGCCCACGATGGCCTTGTTTACACGACGCAAGAAGGCATACTAGCGTTGAATACTTTGGAAGGGGTTATCCTGGCCACGCTTCACAATCATTACCCCGTAAAAAAGGGAGAGAAAGTTGCCGGAACCCGTGTCGTTCCTCTGATGATCGATGCGGAAGTGATCCTACAAGCGGAGGAAATCGTTAAAACTTATTCAAAGCCTCTTCTGGATGTTCGGCCTCTGAAATGCCTGAAGGTTGGCATTGTCGTCACGGGAAGTGAAGTTTATACTGGTCGTATTCAAGATAAATTCGGCCCGGTCCTACGCGCAAAAGTTGAAAGCTGGGGTTCGGTCGTAATCGATCAAACCTTGGCCAGTGACGATGTGTCCCTGATTCAAAGTAGCATTCAGGACCAACTCAATAAAGGGGCAGAAATGATCTTGGTCAGTGGGGGTATGTCTGTCGATCCCGATGATGTCACGCCCACTGCCATTAAAGAAATGGAAGCCGAACTCATCACATACGGTGCACCTGTTTTACCAGGCGCTATGTTTATGCTAGCCTACCTCGGAGAGGTTCCCGTTATGGGATTACCCGGGTGCGTCATGTACTCCAAAACGACGGCCTTTGATCTCGTTGCACCTCGAATTCTTACCGGTGAACGACTGTCGCGCATGGATATCGTTAAACTAGGGGTGGGAGGGCTTTGCCTCGATTGCCCCACTTGCACTTACCCACGTTGTTCTTTCGGAAAGTGAAATAATAGGTCGTATATCTAAGGAAGTTAACGAAAAGAAAAGCACCTCCCCATCAATTGGGAAGGTGCTTTTCTTGTTAAATCATTTCTATAGTGCGTTATAAAGAATTTCTGCAATATCCAAGCATTCTAACTTTACCTCAGAGCGACTAACTGCTTCGGTCAACGTTGTTAAACATAAGGAGCATGCTGTAGCCAGAATATCGGGCTCCGTTCTCAGTGCCTTTTTCAAAAGAAGCTGGCTGATGGTTTCTTCCTTGCTATCGTTCATCCAGATTCGACCTCCGCCAGCCCCACAGCAAAAGGCTCTCGCTTGATTATTTCTCATCTCTACCAATTCGAGTCCTGGAATCGAGGACAGAACATCTCTAGGGGCACTATAAATAGAGTTATAGCGTCCCAAATAACAGGGATCATGAAAGGTGACTTTGAGAGGGTGTGTCCCCTTTGGTTCAAGTTTACCTGCCTTGATCAGTTCTAGAAGAAACTCCGAGTGGTGCAGGACACGATAATGTCCCCCGAACTGAGGGTAATCATTTTTCAGCGTATTATAACAATGGGGGCAAGGCGTCACGATCGTCTTGAAGTGATACTGGTTTAACGTCTTGATATTTTCCAACGCTAACTCTTGGAAGAGCTTCTCGTTTCCTAGCCGCCTGACTGAATCTCCACAACATTTTTCTTCGCTACCTAAGGTGGCGTAGTCAACACCTGCTTTTTCTAGAAGCTTAAACATGACTTGCGAGACCTTTATATTTCGCGCTTCATAACACCCATGACAACCGACCCAATATAAGATATCCGTAGGCTTATTCTTTTTCAGGAGCGGAACCTGAGAATCTTTTGCCAGATAATACTGACTATCTGGACTTAGGCCCCAGGGATTTCCTACTGCTGAGATATTTTCGAAGACCTTCTCAACCTCGGGGGGATAGCCGGCCTCCTCGGTGACGAGGCTTCTTCTCATATCTACAATTCTCTTGATATGTTCTATATTAACTGGGCATTTGTCTTCGCAGAGTCCACACGTCGTACAAGCCCACAAGGTCTCTTTAGAAATGACCTTATCGATGATGAGGTCATTGAAAGCCTTAGTTTTGCTTCCGAAAAATGACCTTTTAGCAAGGGAGTGTCTTTTTAAATTTCTAATAACAACGCTCGGTGATAAGGGCGCTCCACTGTTATACGCGGGACAGCCTTTTTGGCACCTTCCGCAGGTAATACAGGCATCTAATTCAAGCAACTGTTTCTGAGTAAACGGCTCCAGACGACTAGGTCCTGGGTATCCTACTTCTTTTGATAGGCAATCAACAGGGCTCAATCCGCCAATTGGAGTCGACGGTTTTAAGAAAATGTTGAGCGAAGAAGCAAACATATGAAATAGTTTAGAATATGGGATATAGGCAATAAACCCAAAGACCCATAACATATGAAAATACCATAAGCAAGCATGCATGGTAAGCGCTGAACGTACAGACAAACCTGATATTTGAAAGACTGCAGCAAAAAGCAGACCCACCGGTGACCACCACGCCCAAGGATCATAGGTTGCGTAAATCCGTAGACCCTCCATAACAAAACCCGTTAAGAGGATGACAAAAATAACAATCAGCAAAAATGCATCATCGAACGTGTAATCCTCGTGGTCCGGTTTATCGATATATCGCTTGTAAGCGGCCATCACGATTCCGATCATGAGAATTGCACCAAACACATCCATCAATAAACTAAGGATTAAATAGGTCTTCCCATAAAATAATGGAATTCCAAAGTGATCCTGAACGGCAATAACCAACGTTCCAATCGTTAAAATAACAAACCCATAAAAAACGCCTAAATGCATGATTCGGCGGAAGGTCCCCCTGAAAATATCTTGGTCATGCTTGATTAAATCTAGAAAGAACCTTTTAGCCCTCATGCTCAAGTCATCATACCGGGTTGGTCGGCCTTCTAGCCAACTCCCAAGCTTTTTCCGACAGCCTAGTATAAAAAAAACGCTGGCTATTAGGGCAATAATATACATTGCCCCTTTTCCATTCGTATTCCAAAATAACTGCCTAGTGGCCTCCATATGAACACCTCAACTTATTGTCAACCCAAGAATACCCCTGTCTTGCGGACATCATACCCGCCGAGTGCAAGAACATCGTCCTGAAACGCTTTGCTTTGAATGACTGAGATCATCGCTTTCATGCGGGGCTCCTCCAGAAATTCCTGGGGAATTGCCAGATCATACCGTTCTTCTCCAACGAGCACATAATCCAGTCCTAGCGCTTCAGCAGCACTTTGAATACCCAGTCCAACATCCGCTGCGCCTGAGGCAACTGCTACAGCAACGGCTAGGTGCGTAAATTCTTCCCGCTCGTACCCTTTAATTTGTTCTTTCGTAAGGCCTTGCTTCTGGAGCAAATAATCTAAGAGCACCCGCGTACCAGACCCGCCCTGACGATTAATGAATTGAACGCCTGGCTTGGCTAGATCCGCCAGAGTCTTAATCTTCAGCGGGTTGCCTTTCGGCACAATGAGGACTTGGTTTCTATAAACTAAATTGAGCAAAGCGACCTCTTTACCCGGCAAAAACCGTTGTAAATACGAGCGATTGTAATCCCCTGTCTCCGGATCGAGCAAGTGAATCCCCGCGAAATGCGCTTCCCCTTTGCGTAGAGACAGAATTCCAGCTAGGCTCCCTACATGCGCTGAGGCAATGCCCCCCTGACCGCTTATTGCTTTCATATGACTACTTAAAACATCTAATGTCAGATCATGAGACCCTATGCAGACGAGCGTTTCTTCTAACTCGGAAACGGGACGTAACAACTCAACAGGGACCGTTTCTCCCTCATGAAACCCTTCCTGTAAGCGTGGAACCCGCAACATTCCATCCGCTCTCACCAGACTCATCGTCACGCCTGCGCCTCTATTCAAAGGAGCAGCAACCCAACGATCTCCCACTCTCCCCACTTTAACCCGCACAAACTCTTCACTGCCTAACGAGGAAAAGACCTTCTTACTAATGACGGCCTCCAGCGTTGCCTGTGAGTCTTTACTTAAGCCCTGCAAATGTTTGACCCAAGGCTCCAAGAACAAATGTGCTGTCAGATAGGACGATACAGGGTAACCAGGGATGCCAAACGTGGGCTTGCCTTGAACTTCTCCCAGGACCACTGGTTTACCGGGTTTAATCGCGACGCCGTGCAGATAAACGGTCCCAAACTTACCCACCATTTTAGACGTATAGTCATCCCGTCCTTGTGACGATCCTGCGATAATGACTAGAATATCCTGAGACGCGGCCATGGCGAGAATTGCTGCTTCTAATTTCTCTGGTTGATCCGGTGTTATCGGCCAAATTGTCGCAGATCCACCCCATTCTTCCACTAAGGACGCCAGGACTGTGGAATTGCTATCCACGATGTCTCCCACCTGAAGGGTAGCCTCTGGTGGTCGGATTTCATCGCCCGTGGGCATGATCCCTACTCGTGGCTTAGACCGAACTTCCACCGCCAAAACCCCCGCTGCCAATAACGCACCCTGATCTTGAGGACGAATACGATGGTGGATTGGGAGGAGCACCTCGCCTTCAACAATGTCCTCCCCTACGGGTCGAACATGATTCCAAGGTACGACCGGAGTTTGAAGTAAAATTCCACCTTCACCCAATTCCAAGACTTCTTCTAGCATAACAACCGCATCCATGCCCTCAGGGACAGGGTCCCCGGTATCCACTTGAATTGCTTGAACGCCCAGTTCTAGCCAACGAGGCTCCCGCTCCGAGATCCCGTGAGTATCCTTGGCTTGAATGGCATATCCATCCATGGCTGAAGCCGCGAAATGAGGGGAACTCCTTTTGGCACGAACGATTCCTCCAGTCATTCTATGCAGCGCTAAGCGCACATCCACTAACTCATTTCTGGGTATACAACGCCCCGCAAGCTTTTCCATCATTAAAGCCAGACCCTCTTGCCAAGCCGTATTTTCAAGATATATTTGGCGTTTCACGTTAAATTGCCTCCCTTGCCCAGCTGTTTTTATCTCAATAGCCGGAAAGCTACTTCTTTCCCTGCTTCTATACCATCAGTATTAAGTCCAATGTGTACCATCGCATCCGCCAAGACCATCGTCCGAATTAAGCCAGATTTTCCTCGGATTGGCTCGAGCAGCCAGTCGTCTCCATCTGGTATAAGGCGTATTCGCACAAACTCCTCACGACCATTTCCTGAGTATAAATTCTGGGTGAATTTACCCTTCGGTAGAGGATCAGCCTGAGGGTGTATCGCTGACCCGTCCAACCACGGTCGGACAATCGCATCAAAAACCACCATTGCTGAAGCGGGGTGTCCTGGAAGACCAAAAATCAGCTTCCCTCCCACGACTCCACCTATGGTAGGCTTACCCGGTTTAAGGGCTAGCCCATGAAATAGTAGTCCTGGCTGGCCAAGTTCCCCAATGATCTGAGCGGACAAATCACGAGACCCTACTGAGCTTCCGCCAGAGAGTAAGATAATATCATTTTCCTTCAACATTCTTGTAAGCATTGTCCGTAGTGCTTCAAGATCATCTTTCACAATACCATAATGATGAGCCTCAGCGCCACTCGCCAGGGCTTGTCCTAGTAGGGTATAGCCATTAATATCCCTTGACTGACCCGGTAGTGGTTCTTGCTCAGGTGGAATGATTTCATCGCCTGTCGAAAGAATTCCTACGCGAAAACGCGGCAACACTGGAACACTGATTCGCCCCAGGGAGGCTAGAAGTCCCATTTCTTGAGCCCTAATTCTTGTAAACTGGGTCAGAATAACTTCCCCTACGGTTAAATCTTCCCCAATGTCAATCAGATTTTCCCCAGGTGCCACCGCCTTGGTCACACCGTAGAGTTCTTCCCCAAAGTGTTCTAGACGTTCAACCATTACGACAGCATCTGCTCCTTCAGGAAGCATGCCACCGGTAGGCATTAATATTCCAGTCCCCGGCCTTAATCCTTCCGTCGGAGCTTCACCCATCCGCACTTCACCATAACATTGTACCAACGCAGGCATACTTTCACTGGCTCCAAACGTATCTGCTGCCCGAACGGCCATCCCATCCATCGTTGATTTGCGAAAATGAGGTATGGCACAGGTCGCTGGGATATCTTGAATAAGAAGTCGTCCCAGTGAATCAGCCAAAGGGATCATTTCGACGCGCTGATAGAAGGAGCGAACATAGGGTGTTAATGAATCGATCGCCTCAGTCAACGTTTTAACTTTAAATAATTCATGACTGTTTCCCATGGTCCTGCACACCTTTCGCTATTTTCTTCTTATATATATTATCACTGGATTTCGAAACGTTCAAACTCCATACTTAGTAGATCCACTTGTAACCAGGCATAACGCAACGAAGAGGTTCGACCCACTAATAATTTTACAGTCTCAGTCACACTTAGGCTTGCCAAGACAGCAGGCGTAAAAGCAGGATTTCCCCAAGCGCTCTCAACACCCTGTTCACCGCGTCCGAATAAGCGGAAAACACTGAGATCTCCCGGCAGGCTGACCCCCAATTGGCCAAACCAACCTGCAATACTAGCATAAACCAGCGGTAACTCCATTTGATGACAGACTCGTTCTAACATGACCCTTGTAGCCCTTGAATCAAGGGCATCACATACCAAATCAACGTCACGTAACATTTCCGAAGCCTTATCTTCCTTAAACCAACCTCTAATAACGTCCACCTGTACCTCAGAATTAACACGACTGAGTCTTTCCTGGGCGGCTTCCGCTTTCCACTGCCCTATATTGAGTTCTGTGGCCATAATCTGGCGATTAAGATTGCTCACTTCGAAACGATCACCGTCAATAATCACTAAGCGTCCCACTCCGATCCGAGCGAGTTGTTCGGCAATATAGCCTCCAAGTCCTCCACAACCCACGATGGCAACGCAAGAATTTCCCAGCATGTGCTGGTCCTCATCAGACAAGGTTTTTTTATTGCGTTCATAACGACCTTCTAAGTTCATTTAGCCGCCTCCCACTGGAGGAAAGAGTGCTAGAACATCTCCCTCCTTCAACAAAGTATCTGCGTTAGCGTCTTTACCATTCCGAAGGCAGATGGCCAGTTCCTCCGGTTTAATATTCAGGGGTTGAATGACCTCTAGAACGCTTGCGCCTTCCGGCAGTTCCTGCTCTTCGACCTTAAATCGTCCATCCCTAAACGTCGCAAATAATTTAACGGTTACAAGCACTTCTGCGCCTCCTCTCTACCTGGGACTTTCTAAGTCTATTTTACCATGATACCACGAATGGAGGACCCAAAAGGCCCCCCATCAATGACTGTATCTTTGTTTTATCCAAGTTTACTACCGGCTATACTGAGTTCTATATTCCCAGGGTTTTGAGACGTTCAGGGGTTGGTACGCCAGCTTCGTCCCAGCCACGTTCAGCGTAGTATGCAGGGAGAAGTTCTGGTAATCTGTGTACGCTTCCTTTAGAAGGGCCTGATTTGATCGGCACTTTCAATAAACGCTCTGGAAGTGTATCATCCGCTATGGTCATACCGACGCGTAGATTTTGTAAACGTTCTACGTTCCAAATACGTTCTCCACAAGCAAGAAGTTCCTCATCCGTGTAATTCTCACCCGTTACCGCATTGACAATCGCCGTATATTCAGGAAGACCGAGTGCGAAAGAAGTGAACAGACACATACCAATGGAGTCAATAACACCTGTGAGATCTTGGAAAATCTTAACCCACGTCGCTTTACCTTCGAGGGTGTCTTTATCCAGCTTTTGTGGAAGACCAAGGATTTCTGGAGAAACCATATATCCACGAACGTGACAACCACCACGGTTATTCGTTGCATATTGAAGTCCATGACCTTGGATACCACGAGGATCATAAGCAGGAATATCTAGTTTTTTAACCGTCATGGACAGTTCCGCGTGACCATAACTTTCTGCCAGACGATAAGAACCCTGCGCTAATTTTGCTCCGAATCCTTCGGCGTAAGCCATTTTACGCGTCCATTCTACCATTCCTTCGACATTTCCGAATTCCAGTGGAATTCCTTCCAGTTCTTCCGGCTTAATATATCCCCGTTGAAACAGTTCCATTGCTGTGGCAATCGTCGTACCCGCAGAAATCGAATCCATCCCTAATTTGTTGCATAAATCATTGGCTACGTGAATCGCATCATAGTCATGGATGCCACAGTCGGGACCAAAGGACCATACTGCTTCATATTCAGGACCAGCGCCTTCGCCGCCTTCCCATTTACTATAACGACCGCAAGCAATCGGACAGCGATAGCAAGCATCTTTTTTAATCAAGTGGTTTGCTGTCATAGTCTCTCCGCTGACTGTCTCTACATTAGGATCATAGGAGTCTTGGAAATTATTGACCGGGAAAATCCCACTTTCATTCACTATGTTAACAAGGATTGCGGTTCCATAAGTTGGTAGCCCTGCTCCGGTAACGCCATTTTCCTTAATTTTGCCTAAAGCGGCGCTCAAGACTTTTTTCATTTCATCAGGATTGGCATTTTGCACCTTGCCAGTTCCACGTACGACCACAGCTTTAAGATTTTTTGAGCCCATGACGGCACCCACTCCACTACGCCCAGCTGCGCGGAAGAGGTCATTCATAATGGCTGCATTCAGAGAAAGTGTTTCTCCTGCGGGACCAATGGTTAAGACTTTGGCTTTGTCATCCCCAAATTCAAGCTTTAAAGCGTCTGTTGTGGCATAGACATCCTTGCCCCAGACCTTGGCTGCATCTTTAATTTCCACTTTGTCGTCCGTAATCGCGATATAAACTGGTTTAGGGGACTTACCTTCCAAGATGACCATATCATAACCGGCAAACTTCAGCTGAGCTCCCCAATATCCGCCTGAGTTCGAAGAGGCAATACATCCATTAAGAGGAGATTTTGTTACGACCATAAACCGACCGGACGTTGGAGCATTCGTTCCTGTGAGTACACCTGTAGCAATATACATGGTGTTTTCAGGAGAGAGTGCATCGACATCTGCGGCGACCTCATCAAAAAACATTTTCCCAGCAAGCCCACGCCCACTCAAATATTTCTTGGCAAGATCCTTGTTTAAAGGTTCTGTACTGATTTTTCCCTCTGTAAGATTAATGCGTAATACTTTTCCGTTATACCCGCCCATTGTTCTTCCTCCTTATTTCTATGTTATTTTTCTTAAAACGCTTCCTTAGAACTACAATATAGGACAGTCACTCTTAACCATGTCCTACACAATAATAAAGCAATTATTATGCCAATAATCATCACTCATTTAAAAACTTTAATTATCATAATAATTTTTTATTTCTTTAATTAAAACAAAACAAACCAAACTCAACCAAACTCAACATTTTTATAATTCAGTTATATATACCTTTCCTAAATGACAGTTCAACGACTATAGAGTGAAAATGTTCCTAATACGAGCACTTTGTCTTCTGCATCTGTTCCATCATTGAACACTTTGGAACAGTAAATCTTGCCGACTGTTGTTTGATTGAATGAGATATGTTATTCTGAAAGTCATAATTAATAAATGAGCCCTCGGCTAAAGGAGCTGGAAAGAGTAATATGGAAAACCATTGGAAGCGTTTTATTAATGGCGAAAGTGTTGAATCTGACGTGACTCCTTCAATCTACCGTTCTTGGCAGAGAAGCCTAGAGTATAAGGTAGACCATACGCTTATTTCTAACCAAGATATACTATCAACTCCGAGTCTCAGAAAGCGCCGTGACAACGATGAAGCTTTGATCCGCGCTAGCGAACCGGTGATGCCTTATATTTTCAGTCTACTAGGAAGCACCAATTATACCGTTTTATTAGGTGACGATGATGGCTATATTATAGAAGCCATTGGTGACGCACCCTTTATGAGTAAAGCTCAAAAGGTGAATTTAAGTCCCGGCGCTAGCTGGCATGAAGAAGTGCGAGGAACCAACGCCATTGGAACAGCACTCCGCGATAATGCCCCCATCTCAGTCTTTGGTTGGGAACACTTTGTCCAGGATAATAATTTTTTAGCCTGCTGGGCAGCTCCGATTCAGAACAGCGTGGGTAAACCCCTAGGTGTTTTAGACATTAGCGGGGAAGTCAGTCCAGACCGTCAGAAGATCTTAACCATTGCCATGATGGGCGCAAGTATGATCGAGAAAAATATGCAACTTTTTGAACTAGAGAACCAATTGGAATTTTACCAAGAAGGCGCCAAGTTAGCTTCTTCATTATTAAAACAAGGCTTCATTGCCATTGATAAAAACGGCTACATTACTGACATTAACCCGCTCGGCGCCGTACTGCTTGGGCGCAAACCCAAACAACTCGTTGGTCAACTCGCCGCGGAAGTTTTTAGCACCCCTAAGGGATGGATGTTAAGTGGCCATTCACTCGATCTCCAGCTAAAAGATGGTGCAGGGCAAGAATTTTCCACGCAATTAAAGCGTGTACAAAACAAAGATGGCCAATCCTTAGGTGCAGTAGGAACCCTTCAAAAAACCGAGGCTACCTCGCCTTCGAGCTCACCCTTGTCCAATACATTATGGATCGGACGAAGCGAACTTTCGCAACGTACTCTGGCCCGAGCCTCGAAAGTTGCCTCAACCCATTCTTCTGTCCTCATTCACGGGGAAAGCGGAACCGGAAAGGAAATCATTGCTAAAACAATCCATCAACTCAGTCCACGACGTGATGGTCCTTTTGTCGCCCTAAATTGCGCCTCACTCTCTACTTCACTGATAGAAAGCGAGCTATTCGGCTATGTTGAGGGTGCTTTTACCGGAGCCAGGCGTGGTGGGAAACCTGGTAAATTCGAATTAGCTGACAAAGGCACTATTCTCCTTGACGAAATTGGAGATATGCCGATGAATGTTCAAATTGCACTTCTACGAGTACTCCAAGAAAAGGAAGTTTCCCGAGTTGGCGATACGAAATCTCAAAAAATTGACGTTCGTGTACTGGCTGCGACGCATAAAGACCTCTCTGAACTTGTTGCAAAAGAGCAATTCCGCTTGGATCTATACTATCGCCTGAAGGTCGTCACGCTAGAATTACCGCCCCTGCGCGAACGTTCTGAAGACATCAGAGATTTAGTGCCTCATTTCATCCGTAAAGCATGCGAATCTTGTGACTGTCCACAATTGATGATTGAAGAAGAGGTCTATGAACATTTATTAAGCTTAGACTGGCCAGGAAATGTCAGGGAATTAGAAAACTGTGTTGAAAGCATGGTGGCTTTAGCGGACGGGCCTGTGCTGACCGTTGCAGACTTACCGGATGAATTTCAACAATCTGTCTCCAACACTGAACCCGAACCCTTACTTGAACAAAAGACCAAAGAAGCCATTCTCTACGCGCTTACTCAAACCAAAGGAAAAATTGCACCGGCTGCTAAACTTCTAGGGATTGGACGAAATACACTCTACCGCAAGATTAAGGAGCTAGATATTAAGTATTAGCGACACATAAGCTGAGACGACGAAGCGACAGGAACATGAATCATTTAAATAGATAAGTCCCTGGAGTGCCTAAGCATTCCAGGGACTTATCTATTGTTGGTATAATGACCATCGGCATGACTAACTCACTTGCCCATAAACCCTTGCAAAGCTTTAATTAGATCATCTGGCGAAGGTGGACAACCCGGAACCTCAACATCCACAGGTAAAGTTCCACCTATACCTCCTGAACTAGCATAAGATCCCTTGAATACGCCGCCATTGATGGCACAATCTCCTACTGCGATGACCCATTTCGGTTTGGCCATCGCTTCATAGGTTTCACGGGCTGCATTCAACAATTGCGTAGAACCAGGACCCGTGCACATTAAGAGATCCGCATGACGCGGCGAAGCCACAAAGTCAATTCCAAAATGCTGAAGATCATAAATAGAATTACTTAAGGCGGTAAGTTCCCAATCACACCCATTACAAGAACCGCAATCGAGGTGCCGAACTTGGAGGGACTTTCTAAAACTCGACGGCAAATTAGACGATGTTTGCTTCGCGAGTGACTTTTCGCCTTTCTGCGTGAGACGTCCTGTTTTTAACTTCCGAAGCAACAAACTCCACATGTTATCTCCCCTTTTCGGCTAGCGGTCACAACAACTATAACACAACTCGAAACTCTTATTGATTAATGGAAAGTCTGGCACAATATTGCCCGGTACCGTGAGCGGAACTGCCGGCCAGTTGGCATAGCTAGCTGATCGAACTCGGCAGCGGTAGATGTTGCTTTCCTCATCCAGCATGAGCCAAACAACATCCGTACCACGTGGGGACTCAACACATCCCCAGGCCGGCTCCCAAGGTCTCATCTTATGGGAAGAAAACGGACGGTCACTTTGGTTCTTCTCCGTAGGCGCCTCCATTGCTTCGCGCAGTAACGTATTCAGGAGTCGAAAACTCTCTCTCGTTTCGTGAACCCGTACCATTAACCTCGACCAAGCATCACCATCATGTTCAACGACTGATTTTACCTTAAGTTCCGGATAAAGAAGATGGGCATGTAGTTCTCGCCAGTCACAAGGCAAACCTGAACCTCGTGCAGCTGGACCAGTAACCCCTAGGTCAATCGCATTCTCTGCTTTTAATATTCCAGCAGTAACAGCCCTCTGTCTAAATCCGTCATGTTCTAATAAGAAGGGGATCCATTCTTCAAAATCATCGGCTAGTTTAATGAGCTGGTTCAGAATGGCTTGACTATCCTCTGCCCCGGGTATTGACTTTACTCCGCCAGGAACCACCACACCTCGTAAAAATCGATGACCGAAGAATTTCAAATTCAGGCGTTGGAGCGCTTCTTTGCATTGAGAACCATTAGCGTTACCTACCGCATAGCCGACTCCCGCACACATATTACCTATATCTCCAACATGATTGTAAGTCCGTTCTAATTCAGCGAGAATCGTTCTCCATAATAAAACAGGGCGGGTAACTTCCACCTTAGCAAGTTTTTCAACCGCCTCACAATAAGCAAGACCATGGCTGAGAGCACATACCCCACAAACTCGTTCGATGATGCGCAAGCCGTCCTCAATATTTCTACCTTCAACGAGTTTTTCTATTCCTTTGTGCGTATAAAAGAGCTGGGCTTCTAAATGCAGAACTGGTTCCCCAATCGCGTAAAAACGGAAATGCCCGGGTTCAATGATACCCGCATGAATCGGGCCCACTGAAACCTGAAATATTCCGTCTCCATGCATTTCCGGAAAAACTAAAGGAGCTCGTTTGAAGTCCTTATCTTCATCCCCCACTTTATAATCCTTACGCAAGGGATGGAAGCCCTTCGGCCAACCGGGATGTAACACCAAAGATCGCGGGTCAGGATGTCCGACTGCATGTAGTCCGAAGAGATCTTGGGCTTCTCTTTCTGACCAGTTCAAAGCCGGGAAAATTAAGGCGAGCGTGGGAAATTTATCGATGATTCCTTTAGCAACGAGTGTCAGTGAAAAATCCTCACTTGGAAAATGGAGAACCAAGTAAACACAAAATTCACGCCCCAACTGCCGCTCATCATTGACAACATGGGTTAACCAAGTCGGACGTGGCTTTAGCTCTAAACAGTACGTCAACAATTCCGGAAGGACGTCAGAAGCCATCTCCACGATACCCTCTTGGTTGTCCCACCTAACAAACTCAAGGTCCTGATAACCCTGTAAATACTCCAGTAAGCTTAGCATCCTAAACGCCTCCCAATATCACTTCAACGACCTGATTTAGTGCCTGATTTAGGCCTTGGGGAATGAATAAGCCTAAGAAAAGTACGACCAGCAGGGGAATTGCCAGAGCCAGTGTGCTGACACTCTCGCCTGGTTGATAGCGCCCACTTGCTTTCCCGTAAAGCATCTGAAGGAAATGATAGAGAAAACCCGCAAAGATCACGGTTAGAAATAAAATGCTCAAAAAACCTATTAGAGGATGATCTGTTTTAAATAGGGCAGATAAGATAAGCACTTCTGAGCGAAACGTTCCAAACGGAGGCGTTCCGGTAATGCTCAATAATCCGAGAACCATGATGATCCCCGTGTAAGGCCATAATTTAAAGATACCACGAATCCTAGAAATTTGCCTTGTTCCCGTCTTTTGGACCAAGCTCCCAACAATAACGAATAGATTTGCCTTGGTTAGGCCATGAAGCAAAAGATGTAACGATGCACCCCAGACGGCTTCCTTAGTGCCCAATCCAAAACCTATCGCTAAGATTCCCATGTGTTCAACACTCGAATAGGCCAATAATCGTTTGATATCTTTTTGTAATATGATAAATCCTGCCATCAAGCCCAACGATAAAAATCCGAAGCTCATAAGCATGGTTCCTACAAAATCCGGGCCTAACGTGCTCAGACGAGCTAAACTGTACCATCGTAGAATAGCATAGAGGGCACAGTTGAGTAAAACCGCCGATAACAAGGCACTGACCGGTGATGGCGCCTGACTATGCGCGTCAGGAAGCCAAGCGTGCATCGGCGCAAAACCCACCTTTGCCCCATAGCCAACCACCGCAAACAAAACACCCAGGCGGAGTAACGTCGGGTCTAATTGACTTGCTACATCTGGGAGCATTCGCCAATCCAACGCGCTTAAACTCTGACCCAGAAGCGGTTCAGCAGCCGCAAAGAGCAACATAGTTCCCAGTAAGGCAAAACTAATACCAACCACGCATAAAACAACATATTTCCAGGCAGCTTCAATCGCCTGCTTGTTGCGATAGAAACCCACCAAGAGTGTCGTAGCTAAAGTTGTCCCCTCAATGCCTACCCAAATGATCCCCATATTCGGTGTGCTTACCACCAAAAGCATCGTCGCCATAAATATCCAGATCCAGAAATAGTACCATTTCAGTCTCTCTCTTGGAAATTTTTTCTCTTGGACTTCTTTTTCCATATATCCAAACGAAAATATAATAACATAAACAGCAATCATGATAATGACGCTAAGAAGCAAAGCACTTAGGGCATCCCAATAAAATATGCCCGACCCATAAGCGTAGGACCCATGGGTTAACGTTTCTCTTATGGTCCATCCTCCACTCAACGTTAACAACACGAGGGCCACGCTGTTCAATAGTCTTAAGTAGGTATCCTTTGCCGAAAATAGCATTCCTACTGCCGCGATTACCGCCACTCCAATAAACATCGCATACTATCCTTTCAATGACCTCATGTGATCAACATTCAGTGAATCATAATTCTCCAGCATTTGTCTAGACAAGATCCCAATAATAACAACTCCAACGAGAATGTCAAAGGCCGTCCCAAATTCCACTAACAAAGGCATGCCTTGAGTTAGAAAGAATCCTGCTAAGAATATCCCATTGTCTATGAGTAAAATCCCCAAAGCTTGCACAATGGCGACTTTACGAGTCATCATCAGTAAAAGTCCATGAAAAATCAAGGCTATCGCGACCGCTAAACCGATGCGATAAGTGGAATGAAGTGCCATCAAAGGTTGTGTCACCTCGTACGCCATGAGCGTTAAGCCTCCGGCGAACACTAATGACAGGGCGCGTTTTAAGTATATTTCGCCCACCCACTCGGTGTTTGATTCTTTTAAAACACGTCGTAACACAATGGGTATGATCCCAGCCTTAGCGATTAACAACAGCACACCAAATATAATAACCTCTAAGCTACCGTTGTGGACACCTTCTGCAATCAGAAGAAGTGAGACAAAAATTGTTTGTATCGTCCACCAATTTAAAGCGCTTTTCACCCGGGCACTGTAGACCATCATCAGTCCGCTCGTCAAAAGCACAACAAGTACTAAATTGAGCTCGTTTTCATAAATACCGATCACTTAAATCTGCCCCCTTATAATCCAGAGTGAAATCAGGGCCAATATCGCACAAGCAGTGCTTGTTGCCAGAAAATGAGGCGCTCTGAAAAGTCGCCGCTTAACGAAGAGACTCTCGACAGTGGCAAAAAAGAATCCCAACACGACCACTTTTACACCTGCAAAACCCAAAGCCCAGAACATCCCTAAAAGCCCATCACTACTGGAGATGAGCCCACTAGGCCAAATGATTTGCGCCAATAAAACAAGCAGTAAGAGCTGTTTTACCTGTTCCGCAAAATTCAACAGAGCCAGTGAAGGTCCCGAATACTCGATCAGCATTCCTTCATGAATCATCGTTAATTCCAAATGTGTATCTGGATTATCGATGGGAATACGACCCATCTCCGCGATGCTCACCATCCCTAGGGCGATTAAGACTAATATTCGAGGGATATAAAGAGGAGATATACTTTGCAATCCAATCGTAATCCCCTGTAAGGAGGTGGTATCTGTCATAAAGGCTAAAACGATTAACCCCAAAACTAAAGCCGGTTCCGTTAATAAGCCCAGAAAGAGTTCTCTACTCGAGCCCATTCCGCCAAACGTTCCTGCCCCTTCTAAACCCGAAAGCGTCATAAACAAGCGTACCAAACCAAGGCTTGCCCCGAACAAAAAGAGGTCCCCCCAGCCACTTAACGGCGCCCAACCCCAAGCAGTGGGAATAACAAGCCCGGCCATTAATGTGGCTGCTAGAGCGATTCTTGGCGCCAGAAGAAAAACCCAGGAGGCATGTTCTGAGACCAATTCCTCCTTTTGCATTAATTTTCTTAAATCGCGGTAAGGTTGAAGAAGGGGTGGGCCTTGCCTCATCTGCCAAAAAGCCTTGCTTTTTTTAATGAAGCCTTGAAGAAGCGGAGCAACAACTATGATGATTGCCAAATGTCCGATTCCCAGCAAAAGACGGGTTAGTATCATGCTTAATTCGTCCATCTTTTCTCTCCTAACGTCCTAATATCAAAACGACGACTACCGTCACTAATAGGTAGCCTAAATATAGTTGGATGCTCCCGGCCTGAAGTTTGAGGATTTTGGACGCAACCCAAAGGACCCCATGGATCACAGGTCGATAGAGGATATCCTCAAAGACCTCTTTGATTTTCCCTTCGTACCTCAAGGAACGCAGAGTGTATTTCGTACCAGCAAAATCCCCTTCCACATGCCGATGCGAACCCAACACTTTAGTAAAAAGGACTCGAATGGGATTTGTTAATCCACCCGCAGTATATTGCATACGTGGCGTTAAGGGTCCACCACAATTCCAAGTTGCTGTAACTCTTCGAACACCTCTATTACTTAGGAAGACAACGATCACTGTCAGAAGAATCAGCAGGATTAGATAGATCGAGGACAGGTTGAGCGGTTTACCAAGGGTTGACGCGATTCCTACCCCTTCACCTATGCGCAGAACCGAAAGGGGCAAGTCAATTAAGGCCAACGTTGCGGATGGCCAAAGCACCGTTAAAACGGCTAACCCACTCACTAATAAGGGCGCAATATATTGAACTGGGTGTACCTCCTTAGCTCTTTCAGCCACTTGCGAACGAGCTTGTCCGAGGAAGGAGATACCAAACCACTTTACGAAAGTAGCCATAGATAGTCCTCCGACCAAAGCTAGAACTCCAATAAACAAAGGCAAAAAGACTTTACTCCAGCCATTTGCAAGATGCGCTGTATTCGCCCATAGGGATTGAAAAAGCATTAATTCCCCCCAGAACCCGCCTAGCGGAGGTAAGGCCGTTATACCTATGATTCCAATGAGCGCAGCGAAACCCGTCTTCGGCATTCGTTTTAACAATCCACCTAAACGCTCCATGTTTCGTGTATGGGTCACTTGTATGATATTGCCTGCTCCCATAAAAAGTAACGATTTGAAAAGCATATGTTGGAGGGTATGCCAAAAGAAAGCAAGGAGCGCTAAATCCATGGCAATATAATGATTCCAAGACCTTGCTAGGAAGGCGCTTCCTAAAGCCATTCCCAGAATGCCTACATTTTCTATCGTAGAAAAAGCGAGTAATTTCTTTAAATCCGACTGAACTGAAGCAGAAAGTATCCCAACAGTGGCTGATAGAGCGCCCACGAGTAAAAATAACCATCCCCACCAAACCGGGCCCGTCCCCAACGTCAACCAGACTAATCTTAAGAAGAGATAGAGCGCAACTTTAACCATAACCCCGGACATCAGTGAGGATACTGGACTTGGCGAAGCCGAATGGGCATAAGGCAACCAAATATGAAACGGAACAAAACCAGCTTTTGTCCCTAACCCGATAAAGAACGCTAGGAAAACTAAATTAAGTTGGATGGCCGTTAAGGTTGGAGCGGCGACAGCCCATGCTTCAAAGGCAAAACTTCCCGTCTTTGCATATAAAAACAAGGTAGCGGTGGTTAAAAAGACTGTTCCAACATGCGTCATCACTAAATAAATGTACGCAGACTTGCGATTTTGAGGTTGTTCATGTTCATATAGAACTAAGAAAAATGAGAACAGGGACATCATTTCCCAAGTGAGTAAAAAAGAAAAGCCGTCATCCGCAAGCAATACACCAAACATACTGCCAAGAAATAAAAACCAATTTGTATAAAAAGGCCAAAGGCTCTTCTTCTTTTCTTCATATTCCTTAAGGTACCCTATTGCATACAGCGAAGAAAAGCCTTGACCTAAGAGTAAAATAAAAAGGAAGAACACCGTCAGCCCATCCAATTTCCATGTAAGCGTAAGTCCAGATCCAGCTTCTGTAAAGAATTGAAATCCAGTCTTAATCCATTCCCCACCTCGAGACGTCAAAATAGTTCCCCAGATGAGTCCCACGCCAGCCAATACAATACTTAAGCTCATAAACAATTGACGGACAACTTTGCTCTCCTTATTAACCATTGCTGCTTTCCCCCTGATCACTTTTATGTATTATCGCAATTTAGTCTTTCGAACATTTTTCGACCATTTCATCAAATATCAACCGTCTAAGTATAGCACTTACTATATTAATATCAAGGGGCATGAAGGAGCCTGTGAACCTATGTCTATTGAAATACAATATACTTTCCTGTTCCTGTTCATCTAAAAATTAATCTTTCTAAGGTCTTACGAATCATAACTAAGAACAACCTAAGACAAGTTGGATATTTAAAAGAGGCGTCCAATTCATGGAAGCGCCTCTTGAAGAAACAAATCAGCTTATTATCCGACATCTAAACCGTAGTTTTTACAAAGGGCTCCCAAGCCACCCGAGAAGCCATTACCGACTGCATTGAACTTCCATTCTCCTTGGTGACGATATAGTTCGCAAACCACCAGCGCAGTTTCAACAGAAAAATCTTCCCCTAGATCATAGCGCATGACCTCTTTGCCGTCAGTTTCATTGACAACGCGCACAAAGGCATTCGATACTTGGCCAAAGTTCTGTGATCGTTCCGACGCTTCATGAATGGTCACTGCAAAGGCTATCTTTTCAACATGTGCAGGTACCAAGGCTAGGTCAACCTTGACCTGTTCGTCATCGCCCTCGCCTTCACCCGTGAGGTTATCACCGGTATGTTTTACAGAACCGTTTCCACCCACGAGATTATTGTAATATATGAAATCTTCGATACCGCCTGCTTTGCCATTTTTATCCGTTAAAAACACTGAGGCATCTAAATCAAAGTCTTTTCCACCAGAATATTTATTGGTATCCCAGCCTAGTCCAACAATAATCTTCGATAGCCCAGGGTTTCCCTTTGTTAAGTCAATCTTTTGTCCTTTTTGCAAACTTATGACAGCCGCCATGAAAATACCCCCTTCCTGAAATAGGTCACTTACCTATAAAACCTACTATGAAGTTTGCACTTCATAGTAGGCTGGCTCCCTTATATATCTAGACCAAAATCTTTGCATAATCCAGCCAGTCCATTTTGATAACCACTACCGATCGCATTAAACTTCCATTCTGCATTGTTGCGATAAAGCTCGCCTACAACAACTGCTGTCTCGACAGAGAAGTCTTCACCCAGGTCATAACGAATCAGTTCCTCACCCGAGGCTTCATTTAAAACGCGCACATAGGCATTAGATACTTGACCGAAGTTCTGGCTGCGTTCTTTACCCTCATGGATCGTAATCCCAAAAGTGAGCTTGTCAACGCTACTAGTCACTAGGGCGAGGTCAACTTTAATCTGTTCATCATCGCCTTCCCCAGCACCAGAACGATTATCGCCAGTATGCGTCACTGAACCATCAGGGCTCTTAGAGTTATTGAAAAAGATAAAGTTCTTGTCATCGGCAACTTTTCCTGCGGGACTCAACATAAATACAGAGGAATCTAGATCAAAGTCTTTTCCACCATCATACTTATTGATATCCCAACCAAGACCAATAATGATCTTGGTGAGACCTGGATTAGATTTAGTCAGATCAACTTTTTGTCCTTTTTGTAAACTAATTGCCATAATACATATCCCCTTTTAATAAATTATTGATAACGACGGACGAGTTCGCTTAAGGATGCGTCATTCGTTCCTTCGCCAATAGCCGCGAATTTCCACTCATTGTTGTGACGATAAACTTCAGCAACCACTAAGCTGGTCTTACCTGCGTAACTCTCAGTTAAATTATATCGACAAAATTCTTGATCATTCACTGGATTTACAACTCTAATAAAGGCATTAGAAATCAAACCAAAGTCTTGTTTACGTTTTTGGGAATCATAAATGTTCACGACAAAGACAATCTTTTGGACTTCACTTGGCACTTGGCTTAAATCCACTTGAATTTGTTCGTCGTCCCCCTCACCAGCACCGGTAAGGTTGTCCCCACTGTGTTTAACGCTTTTGTCACCACTTTGGAGATTACCAAAGTACACCAAATTCGCTTTGGACGTCAGTTTATTCTGGTCATTGAGCAGAATCGCAGACGCATCGCAGTCGATGGCCGCTGCAGACCCAGCGCCTCCTCCGCCAAAGAGGCTGCCTAGAATACCTGATTTTGGTTTTGCTGAAGCTGACACTTCATCCCAACCTAGACCCACTGTAATTTTGGATAATCCAGGATTTCCTTTGGTTAAATCAATCTTTTGACCTTTTTGCAAGTTAATCGTAGCCACTATAATCCCCCTTTAATCTCATTACTCTTAAAATCAATATCCATTAACTCATCAACATCAAGGTTCTGTTGGTTATTGTTACCATTCTACACCATTGTAAACTACTGCGTAGAGCTTGTACACCCCGTATGTTATCACATGTACGCCTTTCGGAAAAATTTGACGATAAAGTTCACATAACTTTCACATCTTTAATCGGGTCACAATCATCAGCTAAGACATCCTCTACAACCTTCAAAATTTCTTCAGCGGCTTCAATTCCACTTTTATGCGTAAATCTGATCTTTTCCAGGCCTGAAATCCCCTGCAAAGAGCGTGCATATATTTCGCCATGCGCTGGGGCAAGGGCAAGATCTGCGGCTCTAAGCATCTCTAAGTCAAGTAACGAATCGCCTGCTGCCACAACGCTTTTCATGTCCTCTTTTTCCTTGATATATTGAATGGCTGCCTTTTTGTTGACATTCCCAGGAACTAGATATAATTTTCGCCCTTGGACCGATAACTCCCAATTTCTTGCGCTCGCCCAAAGCTTGAAAGCCGCTAAATCTGCTACGGGGATCTTTTCTCGTTCAATTAAACAATAATAAAATAGATGATCGGCTAACTTACCTGAATCCTTGATGACCCAAGAGGGGTGGGCTATTTTGCGAAACGCGTCAATCAGATCTCCTGCGGCCAAACAAAGATCTCGTCCTTGTGAGACTTGCAGCGACCAATCTTTGTCTTCGACCCCTTCGGAAAAGATTGTCCCTCCATTACTGGTCACAGCGTATTGATGTGTAATGCCGTAGCTCACGAAATTAATACGTTGATATTGAAGTTTGGTACGAGTGGTTACGGGTACAAAGAGAACCCTTTCTGAGATTTTGCGCAGCATATTTAAGGCGTTCTGAGTCATAAAGGAAATATACCGCTCCTCGAATCGTTCGACCGGCCTCATTTGTTCTTCAATGTCTTGGCTGAGCAAGGTTCGATGCGAATAAATTAAAGTTTGGTCGAGATCACTGGCAAATAACATTTGATTCCTCCATCATAGCTGTTTTACAAGGCCGCAACACGAGTACGTAAGATCGGGGTACTCCTCAACCGGAACGCCTTTATCTTTGGCGAGCAGTAAAATATGTTTTAAGTTAGGATTCTTTAGGTGGTCTACCAGAATCCTTTCCGGTAGTCGCCTTAAGAGAACTCTTGTTGTCTCTCCAATACCTGGTTTAATTAAGTTAATATTCGTAATTCCGAATGTTTCCTTAATACGTGTTAACGCTTTGAGACCCTGCCAAGTCACCTTCACCTCTTCTGCCACATCCACCTGATCGTTGCTAGCGTCAGTCCCAGAGCCGCTCAATTCGAGTGTTTTAAATTCCGCTGAAATTGTGTCAACGAAGAGGTTGGAAACCTCCTGTTTCAAAAGCTCGCTATAAAATCTAGCCCCATGAAACTCATTGTCTCCGATAAGATCCGTACGAAAAACGGTTCGACTGACTAACCCAGAAACGGTGGAATTTAAACAAGCACTCGGGATTAAAAAGTCTTCTCTTGTGCCGAACGTTTTTACACAGTACCCAGGATCAGCAAGGACCGCTAAATCATCATCTAACTCGACGCCATATTTGGCTTGGAACTCTTTGCACGCCTTGCTCAGCACGCTTGTGATAGCCCCTTTACCCGTCCAGCCATCAATAAACTGAAGCTTAGAAGCCGGGTGATTTTGAAGCATATATAGGATAGCATTCTCATCAATGCCCTTTCCCCGAATGATTGAAATACTATAATGAGGTAAATCCAAATCATGAATTTCTAAGAGGTACCGTTTAATTAAGACTCCAATGGGTGTGCCTGCACGAGCCAGCGATACCAGAACCATCTTGGGACCGTTTCGTTTCAAGATACTTTCTGCTACAATTCCTACACCCTCTGCGACCTTGGAAGCACTTTCCTGGAGGGTGAGATGAAATAGATCAAGATATTCCTGGGTTGGCTCATATTCGATCGGAAGCATTTCCGAGTAATGACCGCCAGATTGCATATTTTTCTCTCGTGTTTGCAGATCGGTTTCCACCATTAACCCATTAAGATTTTTGAGTAAAAAGATCGCATCTTTAGGGTTATAACTGCCCATAGGCATAGGATCTGGAATACGATTCGCGAAGACTCTATGACTCATCCACGGTCACCTCTTTTCCATCTCTTTTACTGAGAGAAAGCACAATACACTATAACTAAGCGTGGTATACCTAATTCACGAAAGGCCTTTAACAGGGAAGTTAATCGTTCCTGTCTGACTTGCCTTTCCATAAATACGTACACTTCATTATAATATTTCTCCGGCACGTTGTAGACATAATTAGTAATACTGGGCTCGTCGGGATTTTCAAAGGAGACTCCATTTTGAATTCCATATTCAGGTTTAGTGAAGGAATAGATAGGGCTCCTGGTTGTCGTATGAAAACTTACGCCCTTTCCCATATAGGCAGAAACGAGCATAGGGAAATACATGAATTCGCCGGTACCTAGACACAGTGTCGTTTGACCGATTCGATCCAGCTTTAAGGCTTCGCCGATGTCCTTTGCTAAGGGCAGCGTCTTCTGATTGTCTAGCGTGGACAGTACAAATCTACCGGTTAATAATAGATACGGTGAGACGTTCTTAATGCCTCCTGAATCTTGAGAATAAACCTGAACAAAATCTTTTAAGCTAAGAAATCTCACCTCTGGATTCACCTGATCTTCGCCTCTATTGTGTCTTACAAGGTGATTAAATTGATGAGACTGTTCGTTCACAGGGTCACCACTGACCGCTATTTGCCCTTCCATAAGGGAAGTCGTTCTGATTTCTATGCCAAGCTGTTGCTCCAGCTTACGATAGGCCGCTCTGTTTTCAGCGGTTCTCCAATCTAAGAGTGATAGGACGACATAATTCGTCTTCGGAAATTTCGCGTGAATGGCCCGAATGATATTCAGGGCTGTATTTCCAGTCGTTATCTCATCGTCTACTAGAACAATTGTCTCGGCAGTTTTAAGGACCTCTGCGTCTAAAGGATAACATCTATGATTCACGGCATGCGAATGGTCTTCATTAAAATTAAGTTCAGACGTCAACAGGGGTATTTGTTCACGAGTGGTATGAAGGTAATAAGCCTGATCAAATAAGCTAAACACAGCATGGCCTAAACCTGTGGCGGTCTCAGCAAAGCCAATAAATAACGTTTTATCAGGCAGGGCAATGAGCGAGCGATGGATGACGGTATCATAAACTGCCCGTGTTTTCTCTTGACTCTTCAGGGCCTGAATAATTGCTCGTGTATCGGCATGTTCGACCTGATGAAGCGTTTTAAGAAACTGAACAGCGAGCGCTGCCCCTGCCAGCAACGGGATAAAAGGATCAGCCGGCACATGTTTACCCAGAACTTTGCTAACAAATAGGAATCTACGTTTCTTGTTTTTCCTAGCGGCTAAAGAAAACAAGGTCTGAGGTTCAAAAGCAAAGGGATTGTTCGTAGGCGTCACGTCGACCCTTTGGCCTTCCAGATTATACGTGTACATCTTCGGTGAAGAGACTGATGAAATTGTGCTGTTCATGAAATACCCCATAATTCTTTGCTCTTAATAGAATTTTCTGCGCCCAATTGTAATGCGGTTTGACTTCATTCATCTTATTAGTATACTGGCTTTTAATAACACCGAGATCACCGTGGCTGTTGTTAACGATACTCAAAGCATCCAAATATTCTTCGTGTGCAACGATGTAAAGTGATTGAACGGGTATGATATGACTGGGATGAATAATTGTTTTTCCAATAATTCCATTCTCTCTGTCTACAATGACCTCACGAATTAAGCCATCAACGTACTTATTAAGAAGCTGGCTTCTAATCTTGGTGCCATTACTCCCATTAGTACCTTGGTAATCTTCAAACGGGCTCTTACGAAGCTGAGGCTTGAGGACTCTTCCCCCATTTGAGAAATATTCCCACACTGGCCCGGAAACGACATAATTGCTTTCGGCTCGTCCAAAAATATTAAGAATATCGGCGATGCAATCCCGAATCACCATAATGTCGTAGATGGTTACATCGGGTCCCCGACGAATTCCATACAAGCCTGAGAAATCTGTCGCCCCGATTCGAACATTTAAGACTAACTCCTGATAGGAATCAATGAGCCGCTTAGTTTCCATTAATTCCTGCATTCGTGATTCACGATAGATCACTTCAGGACTTTCGATAATTGGCATTCCGTAAAACGTTCCCGTTGATGGGGAACTAAGACTCTTAATGACTTCTAAATATCTATAACTTGCGGACGTAAACTTCGGAAAGACGAAACCTGTGATAATCTTGGCACTGTCTCCCATTCTCTCCGTAAGTCTCAGAATCTGTTCTGGAGTCCGAACACGAATAAAGATCAGTGGAAGATCAACGGACTGGGTCTCCAAATTGATTGTGGCCTGATAAATCTTCTTCACTTGTCTCGTTAGATTTTCTTCGGCAAAGGACACCTCTGAGTCTCCAATTGAATCCTCTAAGCAAAACACCGTGGAAGCTAAGCCTGTATTTTTATGGGAGATAATATCTTCCGCGATCGTTTCCCTAGTCCCTGGCATATATAGCGTTGCCCCCAGTGCATACGCAAGAATCTCGCGCGGTGTCTCTCGATTGAAAGGCTCCGGCTCTTTAAAGAAGATGGCGTCCCTATCTTCTTTTGTCAAATAATTAAAATATCTCATAAGTTCGCACTACCCAACGGCAGTACTTCTCTCCTTTCATTACAAAGCACGTCCCACTCAAGCACATAAAAAATGGAAGCTAAGGTTCCTCAAAGTATAGGAATAACAGCTTCCACTCATGACTTTTTAATCATACCATATATTATGTTTCTCTATGAACTGCCATTTTCCTTGTCCATAAAAAAAATAAAATAATGTATATTCCTTAAAAAATTGTCTAATCTAACCCTTAGGCGTAGACAAAGGAGTGTGTACTTATGGATTTAAAACAGTTAGCCTTAGAACTGATTGTAGGCTTTTTTAGTTTATTACTTTTTACTCGGTTAATAGGCAAAACTCAAATTACACAGCTTACAGCATTTGACTTTATTTCGGCACTGATTATGGGTGAGCTTCTAGGTAATGCGATCTATGATAATGAAGTTGGGATTGTAGAAATTTTGTTTGCTGTGACTGTTTGGGGCTTCTTAATCTTTGCTGTACAACTTATGGGTCAAAAGTCCATTACTTTAAGAAACCTTTTAGAAGGTAAACCTTCCATAGTGATTCAAAGAGGGGTCATTGATCGCCAAGCGCTTAAAAAAAATCGGATGAACATCAATGAGCTTCAAACTCTATTAAGGGAGAAAGATGTTTTTTCCTTTCGAGAAGTTGAGTACGCCATACTCGAACAAAACGGATCCTTAACTGTTTTACGAAAACCTGAATTCGATACCCCCACACTTAAAGATCTTAATATCCCTTTAACTAGCAAGTCGCTACCTAGGCTTCTGGTAAGTGATGGAATAATACTAAATGATGACTTGCTAAAAATAGGCAAAAATGAGTCTTGGCTTAAAGCTGAGCTAAAACAACAAGGCTATGTTAATATCGATGATATTTATTGTGCTGAATGGAGAGAGGAAGATGGGTTGTTTGTCATTGAAAATAATCAATTAAACAATGAAAGGCCGTAGCCGCCATTTTACCAAGACTCTCAAGCCAAAGACCCTCAGACAATAAAAGGAATGAACATTTTTGTCGCTTTTATATAGTCTATATACTCATGACCAAATTCAACAAGCATATCTTTTTCCTCTCTTTTTGCGAGGCGCACATACATGCCGATCATTACCGGATACAGAATAAGCATTGGCAAGGTTGCCCATTCTGCCATCATTCCAAAGGATAACAGCAGCAGACCGGTATACTGAGGATGCCGGATGAATCGATAAACTCCCTCAGTTACAAGTGAACCTGTGCCTGTTTCTTTTGACCAGTATTGCTTATGAATATGATACCAACCATTTAAAATCAAGAATAGTGCCGTAACCAAACACAACATATTTAGATACATTCCCCCTAAACCAATAGAGGTCACCAAGGTATGACCCCAAAGAATCCCTTCCGGAAGATTTTTTCCGACAATCCAAGAAATGACATACATACTAAAGGGAATACCATGCATCTCGATGGCGAAAGCGATCACAAAGGTAAAATAAGTTCCTGCGGGTTTTTTATCCATCTTTTTATAAAAAGGCATAAATAAAAGCACCACAGTATACATAACAACAAAGAACAATACCCCAAACCAATTGTGATAATGACCTTGTAACGTTTCCATCAATTATCAGCTCCCTTCACTCACGTTGTTGAATACTATAACGGCTTATTTCGTCGTTATTTATGATGATTCTTAGGTTAATATCTCGGTTTTTATAGTTTTGTTTAACAATGAGCGCGTACTTTTCTCCAAGATTTTCAACCTCCGTAGGGTCTACATGTAATGTCCCCGCTTGTCAAGACACGATTTCGAAAAACTTAAGATAAACTCCTTTCTTCACGATCAGTTTTATTTTCTACTTAAACGAGAGCATTTATCTCCGTTTCTTAATCTCTGGTTCAAGGGAAACGCCGGGTCAA
>DASRMG010000021.1:0-10062 GCA_035648035.1 Desulfosporosinus sp.
GGTTTCGTCAAATACCCTGAAAAGCCTTGATCTTTCGCTTTTGTAGCATCACCCTCCTGCGCTGCAGAGGTTAATAATATTAGCTTCAAATCCTTTGTTGAGGGAATCGTGTTTAATGTTGTTGCCAACTCATACCCATCCATTCCTGGCATTTGATAATCCACCAGCACGAGCTGTATCTTGTTTTCCGTATATGCATTATTTAGTATGGTAGCTGTCGCTTTATCCCCAGATTGGGCTTCCAGTATTTTGCATCCTGCATCTTCAAGATAGGATCTCATGATTTTGCGATTGTTATCATTATCGTCCACAATAAGAACATTAACGTTTTCTAGGCTGGCATACTCACCGCAAGCAGTCTTTTCATTAACAATTTCAAATCGTGCTGTAAAGTAAAAGGTCGAGCCCTGACCTGGCACGCTTTCAAGTCCGACCTCTCCCTCCATTATCGTTACAAGTTCTCTAGTTATGGCAAGGCCCAGCCCTGTTCCTCCAAATTTCCTGGTTGTTGATGAATCAGCCTGTGCAAAGGGCTTGAAAAGCTTTTCAGTGTCCTCTTCATTGATACCAATCCCAGTATCCTTAACCTCAAATTTAATCGTTGCAAAGCCATCAGTTTCTTCAATTGTTTCGACGACAATCGATACTTCTCCATTTTCAGTGAACTTCAAAGCATTAGAGATAAGATTGTTAAATATTTGTTTGAGTCTTGAAGGATCGCCCCTCACTTCATCCGGTACGTTTGCTTTTATCAGTGTATTTAGTTCTAGATGCTTTGCATAAGCAGTTGGCACGAATAATGATGTGGCATCCTCTACAGCAGTTCTTAGCTTAAAGTTCATTATTTCCAAAGTGAGCTTTCCTGACTCTATTTTAGATAAATCCAAGATATCATTGATGAGCTGTAACAATGTTTCTGAAGAAGATTTTGCTTCACGGAGGTATTCTCGTTGCTCCTGTGATAGTTGGGAATGATTTAATAATTCCAGAAACCCAAAAATGCCGTTCATCGGTGTTCTGATTTCATGGCTCATATTTGCCAGGAATTGACTTTTGGCTTTGTTAGCTGCTTCGGCAGCTCTTTTTGTTTCTTGTAATTCTAGCTCCGTTCTTTGATGTTTTAAAATTTCTTCCTCTAGCGTTACATTAGTTTCCTCAAATTCAGCATTTATTTCTTCCAATTCAGCATTCGTTTCTTCAAGCTGATATGTCCGTGCAGATATCATCGCTTCAAGGTCATCATTCAATTTCTTTATTTCTAATTCTGCTCGTTTACGTTCTAAAATTTCTTCTCCCAACCTTGTATTTGCTATCACCAGTTCCTCTGCTCGTTTTTCTTTCATTTCACTTTGAAAGGCTAGCTCTTTATTTGCTATGGCCAGTTCCTCTGCTCGTTTTTCTTTCATTTCGCTTTGAAAGGCTAGCTCTTTATTTGCTATGGCCAGTTCCTCTGCTCGTTTTTCTTTCATTTCGCTTTGAAAGGCTAGTTCTTTATTTGCTATAACCAGTTCCTCTGCTCGTTTTTCTTTCATTTCGCTTTGAAAGGCCAGTTCTTTATTTGCTATAACCAGTTCCTCTGCTCGTTTTTCTTTCATTTCGCTTTGAAAGGCCAGTTCTTTATTTGCTATAACCAGTTCTGCTTCTGTTCTATGACGTTCTGAAATTTCTTCCTCTAATGTTGCATTGGACTCTTCTAATTCTGCATTCAATTTCTGTAGCTGATACGTTCGTTCATATACACTCAATTCAAGTTCACCGTTTAATTTAGTTATTTCAATTACTGATTTTTGACGTTCTGAAATTTCTTCCACTAGATTTCCATTCACCATGATTAATTCATCTGCTCGATCAGTTTTCTCTTCTTCAAGATTTTTCAGGTCATCCGATTGTCCTTTTTCTTTGGAGATATCAATAAAATGTGTTATAAAATAATTCTGTTCTACAGAATATGCGATTACTTTATACCATTTATTTAATGGCTTCGAAAATAGCTCAAATTCTTTTTCATCCGTATTAATTGCTTTATCTTTATAAGTATACATGCAATTATTTTCAAGCTCTTTTATTCCGGGAAGAATTTGAAGAACTCTTTTACCAAGCAGATCGGAACGATTTAGCCCTGTAATCTTTTCAAAGGCGACGTTACCTTCAATAAACTCATATTCACAAGGAGCACCTTCATCAGCGTTCATTATTCTGTGATAGGCATACCCTATCGTTGATTCCTCCATTATCTGTTTGTAATAATTATCGTTCACATAAAGTCACCTCCCGTTGAAAGATTCAGCTCAAACTGACTTCTTTATTGCAAAGTCACCGAAAATCGGTATGATGGATTTCTATATTCGACTAGCGACTAGTTACCTTATTGAGAATAGTGAAGACTGGAACTTTTCGAACTTACGATATAACATAACGCCTGCAGCCTTAAGTACTTCTGGTGGTTATTTTAAACATTTTTGACACTATCTAAAAATCTTCTATTTATTACTATTCTATTACCGTCTAGTAAAAACCTTCTATTTTCGACAATGTTATTTTATTCCACCCTCATCCCACTCTTCAACTCAAAAAACAAAATGCGTTGGTGTGAGAATTTCTATCTTCTCAACCAACGCATTAAACATTTCTTCATCTGCCCTATCGCTTCATAATCTTGTGCTTTGCCTTCTAGGCTTTGATTCATTTAAGCCAAGGTTTCATCGGGTTCCCGGCTAGCTTCCTTAAAGGTAATCCAGCCTTTCTTGGCAATATATCTTAAGAAGGTTATCACTCTTCTTAAGGATTCTTCCATTGTGTCTTTATTATCTATATTGACGAATTTAGAAATCTCGAATATTGTTTTTTTCCCATCCACCAATAACCATGTCATAGAGGACAATTCATCAAACGTCAAGTCATTGGCAGGAGATTTTTTGACTAACCACCCTGCCAATCGTCTGACAGGGTCCTTTATGGAAAAATACAATTTGACTCTGCCATTGATATTCTCCCAGTTCATATACTTGATTACCGGAACATATAAGGCAAAATTGTATTTATCCTTTGCAGAATGTTCTTGCATACTTATTCCACACCCTTATTTTTCTTTATAGCAAAGAGATATACCCAAGTTCCAAGGGCAATGAACATTATGAAGGAGAATAAGCTGCTTTTTGCAAGTGCTGGAAACAATCTAGCTCCAATCCCTATGTTCACTTCGAGTACGGCGAAGGCTGCAATTAATATCCCTATGAGGGCATCACCTGCAACAAGTCCTGATGCAAGGAGTATACCCCTTTCGACAGAACCTGCTTTCCGTTCTTCGTTGTTTTTAAATTTAGCCTCAACGATCTTTCTAATTATACCACCCATTAATACAGGTGAGGTAAGTGATATTGGCAGATAAATACCAAGTGCAACTGGAAGGATTGGAATACTTGCCAAAGCACAGAATATGGCAATGGCAGCTCCAACTATAACCAGAGTCCAAGGTAGCTGTGCAGTCATTATTCCTTCAACAATCAGTTTCATTAAAGAGGCTTGTGGGGCAGCAACTTGTGCTGTTCCAATACCGTAGGCTTTGTCTAGAAGAAGCACTACTCCTCCTGCTACCACTGAAGCGACTGATAATGCTATAAACATGCCAATCTGAACCTTCTTAGGAGTCCCTCCTATTATGAACGTGGTCTTTAAGCTCTGTGCAGTACCACCGGCAACGGCAATGGCAACACAGACAACGCCTGCGATCAGTAGGGCTGTTTTGGTTCCCTCATCACCGACTACGCCTGTCAATTTAAACAAGGTGGCAACCACTAATAAAGTTGCTATCGTCATACCTGACACAGGATTACTTGAAGCTCCAATAATACCAACCATTCTGGCAGATACAACGGCAAAGAAGAAGGAGAATATAAGCGCACATACACCACCGAGGAGTCCTCCTCCTATTACTGGGATTAACCAAGTTGCGAAAAATCCAAAGGCAGCAGCCCCAATTACCCATAACAACGGAGCCTCAACATTCATTCTCTCAACTTTACCGCCATCTTTTCCTCCAATACCTGCCATAGCCTGCTTGAAGCTTGAAATGATTGCAGGAAGAGACTTTACAAGTGATATAATTCCACCCATTGCAACTGCACCGGTACCGATGTATCGGATGTAGTTTTTCCAGATATCACCGGCTGCCATTTGCGAAATGGGAATAGTACCCGGAAATATTGGTGTTGCAAGCCCTGCGCCTATGAAGCTTATCATGGGTATCAAGGCAAACCAGGCAATCACACCACCACCAAACATCAGCGCGGAAGACTTTGTGCCTATAATAAAACCAACACCAAGCAACGAAGCCAGTGCGTCAACGCCAATTTGTGTTCCTTGGTACCTTGTGAAGGTGTAAGAGGCCGTCTGTGGCCAAAATCCCAGTCCGCCTCCAATAAATTTGTAAATTCCACCTACCCCAATTCCAGTTAAGACAGTTTTGAATCCACTTCCGCCAGCACTCCCGGCAACAAGCACCTCAGCCGCTGCCATGGATTCTGGAAAGACAAGTTCTCCGTGTTCTTCGACGATTAGGAATCGTCGAAGAGGGGTTATAAAGAACACGCCCATTATTCCACCCACCACAGTGACAATGGCAACCTGGATGATACTCAGTCCAAAGCCTAAGAGAATAAGGGCTGGAAGTACGAAGATGATACCACCTGCTATGGATTCTCCCATGGCTGAAAGTGATGCTACAAAGTTGGCTTCAAGTATGTTATTTCTTTTAAACGCACCCTTCAATAACCCTATACCAAGTATGGCACCAGGTATACCTGCTGCAATGGTCATGCCTACTTTTAGTCCCAGATATGTGTTCGCTGCGGCAAACACGCAGGCGAACAGTATACCTATTATGAAGGAATAACCGGTTGCTTCAGGCATTACTTCACTGGTTGGGACAAAAGGAATATAGTCATCTCCTTTTATTCCGCCATATGCACTGCTTGAGAGCTTTTTATTAATTGTTTCACTCATGGAGTTAATCTCCTTTTTCTAACTTATTTCAAGTTTTCAAGCAAGGCTGTCAAGAATTTGTAGGTTCTTGCTGCGGAGGAGATACTCATATGTTCTTCTGGAGTATGCACATCGAACAGATTGGGGCCAAAGCTTATCATATCTGTATCGGGAAGTATTTTCTTAAGTAGGCCGCATTCAAGGCCTGCATGGATAGCGCTTATTTCCGGTTCTTTCTTGAAAAGACCCTTGTAGGTTTCCATCGCTGTCGTTCTGATTTTGGAGTCCTCTTCATACTGCCACTCAGGATAATCCCCGGTATTGTTTACTTTGGCCCCTGTAAGACTTCCCAAAGCAGATATGATTTCTGCTATTTCTGCCTTCTGGCTTTTGACTGAACTTCTTACGGCATGGGTGAATTCTATCTTTCCATCGTTGTCTGCCAAGACACCCAGGTTCAAGCTACTCTCAACAAGGCCCTCGATATCGCTGCTCATTCTCTGGATACCATCGGGAACGGTCAAGATATAGTGGAGGATGTTATTGCTGCTCTTAGATGCCATCATCTTATCCCCTGAAGCTTTTTTAATTTCGACCTTCACCTTTGGATCTTGAACTCTATTTTCATCTTTAAAAATAGCATCCATATCCTTTATAATTTCAGAGGCCTGCTCAGCATTTTCCTTAGTGAAGACTATCGTTGCAAAGGCTTCTCTTGCAATGGCATTGTGTTTTGCTCCGCCTCTTAAGGTAACAAGCCTTATGCCGATTTCCTCGTTGAGTCTGTTCAGAGCTCGTCCTAAAAGCTTAACTGCGTTTCCTCGTTGCTTGATAATTTCCATTCCGGAATGTCCACCCTTTAAGTCCATGACTGAAACTTCCATAACCATTCCGGACAGGTCTTCATAATCAGGTTTGAAGGTTACATAAGAAGTCAGACCGCCCGCACAGCTCACAAGGAATATGCCCTCTTCTTCCGCGTCGATATTCAGCATGGTCGTTCCTGATAAGTGTTCTGCCGTTAAGGTACTTGCTCCGTGCATACCTGTTTCTTCGTTGGTGGTGATTAGAAACTCTAGGGGAGGATGTTTCAATTTTTTCGCATCAAGGATTGCCAATCCAAACGCCACGCCGATACCATCGTCTGCACCTAACGTGGTATTGGTTGCATAAATAAAATCATCCTCGAGTCTTAATTTTATTGGGTCCTTTAAAAAGTCATGCTTGCTACCACTTGTTTTTTCACCGACCATATCCATATGTGTTTGGATAATCACAGGGGCTGATTTCTCATAACCCTTGGTTCCGCCCTTTTTAATAATCACGTTCAGCGCTTCATCCTGGAAGACCTCCAGATCCCGTTTTTTGGCAAAGTCCACCAAGTAGTCACTTACCTGTTTTTCATTTCCCGAAGTTCTTGGGATACTGGATAATTCCTCAAAAAAGGCAAAAACCTCTTTAGGGGATAGTTTATTTAAAGCACTCATTTAAAGGCTCCTTTCACCGACGATGAGTAGATCATT
Source organism: Desulfosporosinus sp. (assembly GCA_035648035.1). Classification (GTDB taxonomy): domain Bacteria; phylum Bacillota; class Desulfitobacteriia; order Desulfitobacteriales; family Desulfitobacteriaceae; genus Desulfosporosinus. The sequence goes on from DASRMG010000021.1 coordinate 6,504, forward strand.
TGGTTCCTTTTCTTAATCTTTCGTCTCTGCAAACAGTACTACTCAGTACCCGTTTATGGAATGGATTTTAATATCCAACTATAACAACAATGCGATGGTCAACGGCCCTAGGACAGTCAGCAAAATATTGCCAACGGCATATCCCGGCGTATAGCTTAAGGCAAAAACACTGCTACCTGTCTCATCAGTGATCGCATTTAAGGCGGCAGTGACGGTCCCAGCCCCACATTGTCCACCGATGATATCAATGGCATCCAGCTTTAAAACGTATTTTCCAAAATAAAGGGAAATTATATGGGGCACGATGGAGACCACTGCTCCAATGACCAGCACCATGAATCCCATGGATTGCACTGCAACAACAAAGCTCGCTCCTGCGGTAATCCCAACTATTGCAATAAAGGTATTCAAACCCACACTCTTTAAAAACCACCGTGCAGATGACGGAATCTGACCAATATTTGGATGTCGCGACTGATACCATCCGAAGAACAGGCCCATGAACAACGCACCGCCTCCGGCCCCCAGTGTGATGGGAATATTGAAAGCAGTCAACGTGAGCATCCCAACCAATAAACCAATAATGATGCCCATAGACATATAACTCACATCAGTATCAACACCTGTGTTCCGTGCATAACCAAATTCCTTAACGACTTTGTTCAGAACATTCATGGGCCCCACAAGGCGGATGGTATCCCCCTTCCTCATATCGTAGATGTCCTCCAAAGGATGTCCAGCCCTCAAAGCAGATACGATTAAAATATTATTGGCACTGCAATCATCAATATGAGACTTCTGAAAGACCTTTGTGAGAACAATATCTTGTCGTTGTAAAATGATATTGAGATATTTCTTTTCCGCTGTCTCCTGAAGGTGGGTTTCTTCAAACTCAAGCATACCCGGCAAATCACCAATGAGGGTGATAATATCCCCTTCTCTAAATTGGAAGTCCGGGGATACCGTGACTTCTTGCTCCTCCCGAAATATATTTTCAAAAGTCAAGCGATAGTCGTACTTTTTTTCAATACCCGAAACAGATTTTCCAATATATTCGGAACCTTCTCCAATACTAAAGGCCCGCATTTTTATCGTGCTGATAATCGTCTTCTCAGACACATCATGTTTAAAGTTAATGCTTTCAACCTTTTTCTTGGTTGCTTCGATCAGATCTACACCCAGAAGCTTCGGCGCGATATTCTTAAGGAGAACAACGACACCTACTGTCCCAAAAACATAAGTTAATGCATAAGCCACGGCAACCTCTGTCTCCATGGCAGTTTTGGCGGCTTGGTTCAGACCTGAAAGGTTCTGTATTGAGGAAGACGATGTGCCGATAACTGCCGATTGGGTAAGTGCCCCCGCCACAATTCCTGCCCCTTCGCCAGGGCTCACGCCAAAGACCTTAAACAATATCAGGGCAGTTGCCAGTGAACAGGCTGCAAAGAAAATTGAATGGATGATGAGTTTGATCCCCGACTTCTTCAAGCTGTCGACAAAAGCTGGTCCAACCTCATAGCCGATGACAAAAATGAAAAGAGTGAAGAAAATAGTTTTTATAACTGGTGAGATATCAAATGTCCCCGCCTGCCCAACGATCAGCCCAATAATCAGTGTTCCCACCGTTGCGCCCAGGCTAAAGGACTTTAGCCTGAGTTTTCCAATAGAATAACCCAGGGCCAGACAAATGAAAATAGAAAGCGCTACATTATTGATCAAAAATTCGCTCAATGTCTTTAGCATGATTAATCCCTCGTTTCCAGTGAAGACTTCATTTTGTCATCATATTCTTTTAGCAACGCTTTAATGCGTCTGGCAATTTTGGGGTAAGCATCGTCGGGTAGGTTTGCTTGTGATACCCGCAAAGTTCCTGGAATGGCAGCAAAACCCACCCCTTCCATAAGGACCACTCCCTCGTCCTTGGCAAGCTTCAACAAAAAATCAATGTCTTCAAAATTTTCTCGAATATATGTCGCCAAATCCTTACCATACAAACGCTCCGCTAAATTATAAACATCAATGAGCGCATAGTACTTTGCATTTTCACGGGTGTTATCCTCTTTAATTCCCAATCCTTCAAAAAGATCATGATAGCGTCGAGCCACAATTTTCTTAGTGGATTCAATATAATCATCACAATCATGGCAGACCAGGTGAGTCAGGGAGAATAACGCCATCATTGCCTGCTGCGGCGTCGACAATCCCGAGGTATGATAAAGGCCAATGGAGCGGCTATCCGCAGTCAGTCGCTCAATAAAAGGAAATGAACGCGGTTCCAGGGTCACAATACTATAATCCTCATCGAGAGCCTTTAATTTTTCTTCAGGCAAACGGGCAATCAAATCATCAAAGACGTTCTGCTTGTTCATGGCGATGCAGCCAACGCGCCAGCCCGTGGTCCCATAAAGTTTAGAATATGAATACACAAGCAAGGTATTATAGGGCGCAACCGCATAAACCGATTGAAAGTCCTCTACGAAAGTCCCATAGACATCATCCGTGATGATAATCAAATCACGACGTTTTTCGCAGATTTCTTTTATCCGGTTTAAAAGCCTGCTATCCAATGCCCGTGATCCCGGGTTGGAAGGATTCACCAAAAAGAATGCTTTGATGCTCTCGTCCTCCAGAACATCCAGTGCACTTAGGGGAAGCTCCCAGTTGTTATCTTCAGTCGACGCTAGTTCCACCTCAACCATTTCATAATTTGTTAACTTAGGAATCTGTAAGTAAGGGGTGAAAATAGGCGTGTCAATGGCAATCCGGTCTCCCTCTTTGATCAATCCATTTTTCTTAAGGGAATTAAAGATATAACAAATGGCCGCCGTCCCCCCTTCTGTGGGAAAGACCTGGGTGGATTCTGTCAAAGAAACGCCCTTATAAAGGGTGTCTTGCAGATAAGCATTGATGATCTTTTCTATGTTGATAAGGCAACGGGATGGTACAGGATAGTTGTTTCCAATGATGGCGTCCGTAAATTCCTTCACCAAGGCGTCCCGATCAATGCCCAGTACATCAACAGCATAGTCTATGAAGGTCTTAATGAAAGCGTCTTCCTTCTGGCTAAGATCCAAAGTATCATCCAATCTGGCACCTATTCCATCCAGTGTAGTGTATCCCCCCAGATTGCCTTCAAGCATGGTGCGCTCAGACTCCTTCACACCAAAAGCAATAAATCGAGCAAACGCCAACCGCGCCTGGGTATTAACCCAATTCGGATTGCCACGTCCTGCATTCAGAAAACTATTATGATTTTCATTGTTTTTTGCCAGTTTCAGCATCTTTGACGCAATTTCAAACGGCCCTAATCGTTCCAACTCTTTTTCATATTGATTATTCGTGTCCATATATCAATCTCCTCTTCTACGTGCATAACACTATGCGTTGTGCTCAAGAATTTTTGTAACACTTGTTATCACGCTTTGACGTATACCCGATTCGCCGGACACAGGGAAGTTAGTGTAAACTAAACCTGTGGGGGGCGAAAATTATGTCAAACAACGGGAAACGGTATGATAAAGAATTCAAGGCAGATATAGTTCGTTTGGTACGTGAAGAA
>DASRMG010000022.1:0-2864 GCA_035648035.1 Desulfosporosinus sp.
CTCAAAGTTTCGCGATGGTATCAACCCTAAGAAAGCTCTAGAAATGGTAATGCTTTTTTTAGAGGCTTTACAAACAAAATATACGAAGGAGTATCAAGGACGAGAGCAGGATTTGTTAGGTGATGTCGATAAGATCATGGAGGAATATACCGAATATATTGAGATCCTGAAATATGGCATCTATGCCAAACAGTTTACAATAATAACGTCCAAACTATAGTATAATACTATTGAAGTGGGGTGGTCTTCGTAGCTATGAGTATTTTAGCTGGTATTGTCCCTTTAGTTTTTTTAGTCCTTTTAGTTTTGATCATCGCGAGTGTCGTGAGCGTCAAAAAAGGGCGTGGAGAATCTTTAGAAAGAGGTAATGAAATGATTAAAACTGTCTATGTTTACTTGATACTGTTTGCCACGTTAATGATGACAATTGGAGGTACAGTCGCTGCGTTTATGGCTGTGGCGGACATTGTTGCTCCTCCTGCGAATTATCAGACTTTTAATGACTATAACCCCCAATCCCAATATAAAGGTGAATTTGGCCCTAACAGTCCAGTACCTCCGGCCCAAACGCTAAGTGATGCGGAACTTAAACTTCGATATGATCAAATGATTATTGATGAAAAATCAAATACTAAGCAGAGAGCCGTTAACAGCCTGATCAAGAGCTTTGGCTGGATTATCATTCCTCTCCCTATATTTTTATTCTTTCAAAGAAGGATGAATAAGCAGCCCGTTTAGTGAACACCAGTGCCACAGATAATCGCTGATAGTTAGCATCCTTTGACTAACCTTATCCCGTTGAAAACAATTCAACGGGATTTTTTCGTCTCGTTGACGTATAATCCACGGATGGACACGTCTAAAGGGTGTAAGGGTGGTAAGGACGGTGGATATGGGTATTTGCAAAGATAACGAATTGATTAAGAACATCCTTAATGGAAATGGGGAGCTGTATGACGATATCGTCGAGCGCTACCAGACAGGGCTATACCGAACCGCCTTTTACTATACCCAAAATGTTGAAGATGCTCGGGACATTACCCAAGAAATCTTGATTAAAGCTTATAATAACCTAGCAGGCTTCAAACAGGGCTCCGCTTTTTCTACTTGGCTCTACCGCATCGCTGTCAACCATTGCCTGGATTGGTGCCGAAAGAAAAAGCCAATTCTTGAAACAAGTAAAGAGAGTACTTGTGTTGATAATCTCCGTGATGAAAAAGGGAGCCCAGAAGACCTGTTCCTTCAACATGAAATTGCGTCTGAAGTACACACTGCAATCGGTAGCCTGCCGACAATCTACAGCACTGTCCTCATATTATATTATTTTGAAGATTTCAGCCCCCAACAGATTGCTGACATAACCGAGACTCCTAAAAGAACGGTTGAAACTCGGTTGTTCCGAGGTCGCAAGCTACTCAAAGACAGACTCCATCCTTTATTGTCGGGAGGTGAATGCCATGACATGTTATCGAAGCCGGGACAACTGGCATAGCTACGTTAAGGATAATTTGAATGCTTTGGAACTGGAAGAGTTGACCACCCATCTAACGCGCTGCCCTGAATGCCGAAGACTAGCTGCAGGCATCCAGGAAACCGCTGTTATCTTAGCAAGTAGTAGAGTAATCCTTCATCCTGCGTCGATCAAACTAAATGTGATGATAGCTATCGACAAGAACAAATACAAGAAAGATAGCCCTTCCCATCGTTTCGAAGTAAAGAACTGGGGCTTAAGCATGGTGGCAACGGGCCTCCTCCTTCTCGCCCTCAACTTAACCTCGTTGACTCCCAATTTTCAGAGCGGTCAAGTTGCGGAGGTAAATAACCAGATTGGCAAGCAAATGGCACACCCTTTCGACAATATGAGTCAATCGGCCTACGCCGCAGTTGTAAAACTTGAAGCTCTCATGACATCCCATCAAAAGTAAAAAAGTAATACGTAGAAGGAGACCAAAGCATGAAATGTAACTATCATTCCACTCAGGAAGCCCAGTCCATTTGTGAGAAGTGCAAACAACCAATTTGCGCGGATTGTACGATCAAAATAGAGGATAAAGCCGTCTGCCGGCACTGTGTTCAACAAAATCTCTTTTCAGAACAGTCAGTTCCTCTTAAGAAATCGTTCTCAGAAAAATTCATGTTTTTCATCTTCAGCCTTATCCCTGGAGCCTCACACATGCATATGGGTCTTTTCCGCCGTGGCCTGCAGTTAATGATCCTCACCTTTGGCGGAGTTTCCCTGATCAGTTTTATCGGTTTGGATTTCCTAATACCTCTCGTCTTGATCCCTGCCTGGTTTTTCAGTTTCTTTGAAAGCCACTATTTAAAAAAGCAACTGGAAAAAGGCCAAGTGATAAGCGATAGTGATCTCTTTGACCGTCAATTATTCGACTATTCCCCACTGCTAAAAAGCCGCCGTTTAATCGGCTCCACCATTATTGTTGTTGGCATTTTCAGTCTTCTGCGTGAACTGGAGAGATCTTCATTTTTTAATCGCTTATTCGGGAATTGGAATTATTATTATTTGCTTAGAGACAGCTTAATACCTCTCTGTTTGATCCTAGGTGGTGTTTATCTGATTGCAAAAACGAAGAAGCCGGCAAAATTCGTCTCAGACATCATCTCTAAAGATTAGGAACTCGTGTGTTCCATTTCATACTTAGGCATAGTATAAACCTGCTTACTGTTATTTTGACTAAACGGTAGAAAACAGCATATCACTTTACGCTTATTCTTGTGGTATAATTAACTTGAGAAACGAAGACTGACTCACTAAGCATAACTGATAAGGTCAGAGGAGGGAGCTCTATAATTGGAAACTAAAGAAAGTTTCGGAAAAACTGTTCTGAGTTCACTACAAATAATTG
>DASRMG010000023.1:0-16915 GCA_035648035.1 Desulfosporosinus sp.
AGAACTTGCTAGCGTATTAAAGGGAGCGGACATGGTTTTCGTCACTGCAGGGATGGGAGGCGGAACGGGTACGGGAGGAGCACCGATTGTTGCGGAAGTGGCCAAGAAAATGGGAGCACTAACGATCGGTGTAGTGACACGTCCATTCACCTTTGAAGGTCGTAAACGAGCTATGCAGGCACAAAAGGGAATTGAAGCGCTTAAAAGTAGAATAGATACGGTCATTACGATACCGAATGATCGATTGTTACAAGTAGTGGGCGAGAATACTACGATTCATGAGGCTTTTCGCATTGCAGATGATGTTTTACGACAGGCGGTTCAGGGGATTTCAGATTTAATTGCGCTTCCTGGTTTGATAAATTTAGATTTCGCCGATGTTAAGACCATCATGACGAACGCGGGTTCTGCCCTGATGGGTATTGGTCAGGCGAGTGGGAAAAACCGTGCGGTTGATGCAGCTTCTAACGCAATTTCTAGCCCGTTACTGGAAACTTCGATTGAAGGGGCCAAAGGAGTGCTTCTTAATATTACTGGCGATATTAATTTAACCCTCTTTGAAGTGAACGAAGCCGCGGGAATTATTGAGAAAGCTGCGGACCCAGAGGCTAATATCATTTTTGGTGCGGTCATTGATGAGACCCTCAAGGATGAAATGAGGGTTACGGTCATTGCCACTGGATTTGATGAGAATTGTGGGGGCTCTGGCGGAGAGCCCAAATCAGGAAAAGTGCAAGACAATATTATCAAGCCGATTTCCAAAGAAGGAGATCTCGATATTCCAGAGTTTCTAAGGCGTCGCAGTTAAAGCTTTGCATTACCTATTACCATAGGGACTCATTAGGGCCAAGAATACCGAATAAAAAACCAGAAACCAGAAAAAGACCCCGGCAGTTATAAGCTGAGGACGTCAAATTCTTCTACTATATTTCCGTGCGTGTTATGCCTGTGACTTTGGATTACCCCTTGGTTGCGTAGTCCCTCTTCATGTTCAGGACGGGAATGTTAGCCACGAACGCTACTTCGTTGTCATCTTGTGATAATTTGAATTCGAGTGCAGTTTCGTCGATTTCCACATATTTAGAAATAACTTTAATTAAATCTTCTCTTAATCTATTGAGCATGGCAGGCGACATGCCGGCACGGTCATGAACCAAAACGAGCCGTAGGCGGTCTTTTGCCACCGTTTTACTAGAGCCACTTTCGTTGCCAAACACGCGTCTGATAAATTCTAACAAGGCCAATTCCTCCTCTAAACACACAAAATTTTGGGTAAGCCAATGTCTCTCTTTAGACATTCAATGACATATATATTTCAAAAGGATAGACTGTTACTTATTATTTAATAATTTCTTCAAGGCTTATCGGATGCACTACCTGTAGCCACTGCTACTCCCACTATAATAATTCATACGAGGCACTAATTGCAAGGCATTTACCTTATCTCTGTATAAACCAGAAGTAGTTTAAACTGGTGCCTGCCCATATGAATTAGTATATAAACTTCACGCAGAACATTGAGAAAGAGCACTGTCCACAGGACATAGCCATCGTGGAACAGGCAAGTAGATCGGTATAACGAGTTTTAAGAGTAGTCGCTCCTATAGGGAGAAACTGCTCTTAAAATTTGCTTTGTGCGGGCTTCGTACCAGCGAAGTCATTTAGGATAATAGACTTCATAGTTAGAGATAATAGGTAGGGATCAATGAAATGATAGATTTATTCCCGTGGTTTGTACATAGCACAGAGATATCTAAAAAGAGGGAGATGTTGGTATTGAAGAAGAATAATAAATCAATCATGTTTCTAACTCTAATTTCTATTGCCATGTTAAGTCTAACCGGTTGCGGAGCTCAAGGTAATCAGGCTGCTCAAACAAATCAGGGTATGATGAATAACAGCAGCGCGAACCAATATATGAAGGGCAATACCGCGGGAATGATGAGTGTTATGAGTTCATCTGATAATCGCCAGTCCATGGTAACAATCATGGGGTCTCCACAGATGAAGCCGGTGATGGTCGATGCAATGAAAAATAGCGAGGTGCGGAAGAATATGATAGGTATTATGGGGAGTAGAGAAAACAGGGACAACATGGTGAGTATTATGTCTGATCCGTCTATGTATGAGCCTATGGTACAGATCATGTCGGATCCTCGAATGAAAGAAACTTTAGGAGCCATGCTAAAAGATCCAGTTATGCAATCCAAGGTAAAGTAAACCATGGGAAGGAGGAATTTATATGATGGGTGGTTACGGGTACGGTGGTTACGGTGGCATGGGAGGCGGATATGGCTGGATGGGTATGATAATGCCCATGATCTTCGTAATCGGGATTATTTTACTAGTTGTTTATCTGTTTCGTCGTAACGCTTTCCAAGTTCATACAAACGGACATGGAAATCAAAATAGCGGATTAGACATTTTACGTGAACGTTATGCGCGTGGTGAGATCGATTCAACGGAATTTAAAAGCCGAAAACAGGATTTAGAAAGTAAGTAGATAGGTATAATGAGTTTGGAAAAGAGAGCAGTCGCTCCCATCGGGAGAAACTGCTCTCTTAAATGTTTATACTTTTTTGCTATTCACTCATATATTTTGGTTTTGGAAGAACAAACAGTCAAGGTGTTCTTATTTCACTCTTTGCATTTTATGGTCTTTATAGTGCAGCAACGGATGGGATTCAGAAAGCCTTAGTTTCAGACTTGATCGATAAGAACAAAAGAGGCACAGGCCTTGGATTGTACAATTCACTGGTAGGAGTAACCTTACTCCCGGCTAGTGTTATTGCTGGACTGCTTTATGATCATGTCAATAACCGTGCACCATTTTACTATGGGGCAATCATGGCTCTAGCTGCGGCTGTACTTATGCTGATATTTTATAGGCAAGGCAACAAAACAGCCTAACCGAATTGATGACTCGGGGATGTACAATATATAGCACAAATAGAATATTAGTTACTAGATCAACAAAGAATACGGCCATGAGCAATTTAGGTTAGGGGTACACAAAATGAAGAGAAATATTTATATCTTGGTTTTTCTCACAGTGTCGATGCCCATACCATCATGTTAGTGACAACCGTTTCTGCAGGACAAGTGCGATACATCATTCGAGGAGGCGCTGGCGCAGAACTTCTGACCATAGACACCTAGTATCATTTCATGAGAGCTAAAGTGACGGATAAGGAAACTTACCTTGACGTCGTGGAACCTACGACGTCAAGGTAAGTTTCTTTCATATGCTTTGTATCGATAAAGACGGAACTCATAGATAAAGACACAAATAAAAGTCCACAGACCACTGACCGTTAAAGCAGTAACCATGGCACTAGGCGTATGTATTTTAAGATAAATTGGACTCATTCCTATGAGAAACAATAACAGAAGTCCCCCAATCAAAACCTTCAATTGAGATGACCACGATGTTTCCCGCGCCAGAAGATAGGCGAGGACCGCATAAAACGATAAGCCCGCCAGTAAAAAGCCTGTATTGGGGGCTTGAAAAGGCACAACATTTTCAAAGATACTGACATTTTCTCCCCGAAAAATTAATCGGAAAAGGTAATCCACCACGGTGCCCCCACCCCAAGCGAGACCGAGAGGAAGGACCGTGATCCATAGTTTAGTTTTATCCCTTAAAGCAACGATAGCAACCAGGAAGACACAGAGTATCACCACGTGAGTGCTCAAAGCATTAATTTGTTGCATTAAGTAAATCACCCAAGGTGGCGAAGCAAGTACCAGTCCTGAAGTAACAAGTTCATCGAATTGAGCGACATCATTAGCCACAAAATCTTGAATCAAACCCATCAGGAATAAAAAGAGTCCCAGGAAAGCAACGCCGCTAACCGTTACTAAGAACCGCAGCTTGCCTAACGAACGATAACGACTCGGCAAGCGGAAAAACTCAGCCATCAGCCAAGCTCCCCAGCGTTCATGCTGCTTATACAAGAGGTAAAATGCCAGAAAGAGTACGGCAGAAATAACCCCGAGAAGGATGGAATAACGGTGAATAATCGGAAGGATCGTTTCCCAACGGCTGCCTAAAGTCCTTCCTAATAGGATAAATAGACTTGTCCATGCAACGGCTCCCACATAGGAATGAGATGCAAAATTTCGGTAGCTCAACCGACTCAAGCCAGCAATATAACCCGAAAGGTGACGAACCCCGGGAATGAAATATCCTACGGTAAGAAGCTTACCACCATGCTTGTGGTACCAATTTAGCACCTTTTCTAGGCGCTCACTCCCCGCATGTTTTTTCAGATGCGCCAAAACCTTTGTTTCGAAAAAAAGGCCCAAAAAATAAGCAATAGTAATCCCTGTCATACTTCCAGTGGCCGATGCGATGATGGCTAATACAGGATTAAGTTGCCCAGAAAAACTCATAAATCCGACGAACGTCAACAGAAATTCATCAGGGATTGGCAAGCCTACGATTGAAACCAATAACATAACATATAATCCCAGATAACCATATTGCGTTATGTAGTGCATTATTAAGGTTGAAGACATTAGCGACTCCTTTCTTGCCTAACCCGAGCCGTGGTTTCTCGATATTGTACCTATTATTTCTCTCCTATTATACCCATTATTAAGGCGGGTGTACTCATCACCCCATAGGACATGATCTTGGCCATATCTTCAACCTTTTCAATCTCAGCAGTGATCCCTAGTTTAGCAACGGCCTCCCTGGTGACTTTCTCCATAGTTGCACATTTTGAACAACCCGTTCCTAAAATTTTAATGTTCATTCAATAAAACCCCCTTAAAATTAATTCAGGCTGTCTTGCCTCACATAATTGCGTTAAATAAATATCCTACAAAAATGATCGAGACCGACATAATTCCAATGAAAATGCCGATAAGCTTGGGTTTAAGCACTTTACGAAGAATAATCATTTCAGGTAAGCTGAGTGCGGTCACTGCCATCATAAAGGCTAAGACAGTGCCCATGGCCATACCTTTTTCCATCAGGACGTGAACAATAGGGATAATTCCTGCAGCATTAGAGTAGAGCGGAACCCCGACGAGAACTGCCAACGGAACACCGAAGAAATTGTTCGGACCTGCATATTTAACGAGGAAATCCGCGGGTGCATATCCATGAATGAAACCACCAATGGCAATTCCGATCACAACATAGAGCCAAACTTTTTTGAGAATATTAAGAACATATCCCCATGCGTATTCCAGGCGTTCTTTCCAAGTGAGTGCTGCGAGTTCTATATCTGTCATTTTAATATTGTAGACATATTCTTCAACGAGATGCTCCAATTTAAGTTTACCAATGACTATACCTCCAACGATGGCCACGGAGAGACCCGTCCCAATATATATTGCAGCGATTTTCCAACCAAAGAGTCCCCAAAGCATAATGAGTGCAACCTCATTGACCATGGGTGAAGAGATCAAAAACGAAAAAGTTACGCCAAGAGGCACTCCTGATTCGACAAACCCGATGAACACTGGAACTGCAGAGCACGAGCAAAAGGGAGTGACGATCCCCAGGAGCGCAGCGAGAATATTCCCCACAAATTCACGTTTATGACTCAAAAGCTTCTTCGTCCGTTCAGCTGGGAAAAAGCTCCGTATGAGGGATACTAGAAAAATAATTACGGCTAACATTAGGAAAATTTTAATGGTATCATAAATGAAAAAATTAACGGCTCCACCCAGATGGCTTTGCGGAACCAAACCAAATACGCCGTAAGCCATAAAATCAGCAAATGATTGTAACATGCTTTTTCCTCCCAATTACAAATTTCCTTTTCAATTAAGACTACGAGGAATAATTTGGTAATAAACAAATTTACCCTCGCGCCGAGACAGGATCAAACCTGCGTTTTCAAGAATTTTCAAGTGATGGGAGGCTGTAGATTGTCCAATATCGAAGACTTCCATGATTTCACAAACACAATGGTCTCCTGTTTCTAACAAGCGGACCATCTTTAATCGTGTTACATCTCCCAAAGCCTTAAAGCGTTTAACGTCACGGCGAATTTCTTCTTCATCAAACGGCAGTACCTGTCCCGTTGGCGGTATGGCTAGCATCTTTTTCACTTCCCTATAATCGATCTTTTTTGTAGTATACATTAATATATCTATATATGTCAATTTATATATATTATATTATTATTATATTGTGATATTATTATTATATTGTGATATTCTTTTTGTTAAACACTCTAAATATGAAAAAAGCTCGGTTGGGTCAGTTAAAGAATAAAATCGCAATCGCATTATATAAAAGCGATTGCGATTTTAACTGAACTTATAGATGCGTTTAATCAAATTAAGCCCTCGCGCTATAAGGCGTGGACTGATTTTCTGGGCGATCCTTATGCCGGAGTTGAGAAAGCTCTTGCGCAGTACAGCATACAGCTTTTCATCCTTTTGCTTTATAAAGTCCCAAAGCTCGTCTGCCTTGCAGATGAGTTTTTTGTCCTCTGCAATATAAATATGAGTCACCGTGATGGCTACCATCATGGAAAGATAGAAAATCATGTAGCGTCTAAGTTTCTCTACTTGAATGTCCTCGAAGACATCATACGCCTCAATCATCAGGCGCGTCACCTTAAGCTGCTGGTCAATTTGTTTGATCATCACCTGCGTGTTGACGGATTGGCCAGGCCGGCCAATGAGATAGTGATAGGGTGAACAGTCCAGATAAACTAAACGCTTCACATAGGGGAGAGGAAGGTAGGCGACAAGGTTGTCCACATAAAATGTGTGCTCTGGCAGCTTGAGGCCGCACTCTCGTAGCAAATCCGTCCGGTAAAACAAGGCATGCATGAGCATCAGCTGGTCGAAGCGAAAACGATGCATACTGTCCCATGAGATAACCTTGCCCTGAGGAAAAACATTACTAAATCGCATGACTTTATGCTGACCGTTATACGAATATTCGTAGACATAGTTTGTGATCAGCAGGTCTACGGAACCAATGCTGCGTAGCAACGAAAGCACGGACATGTAGTCCGTCGTATCCAGCCAATCGTCGCTGTCGACAACCTTGAAATAAGTACCCGTGGCCACTTCGAGTCCGCGGTTGACGGCAGAGCCATGGCCACCGTTTTCTTTCTGCTCAAGGCGGACAATTCCAGGAAAGTGGCCGCAGTATTCGCGGGCAATCTCCGCCGTGCTGTCTGTGGAACCATCATCCACGACAATAACCTCTACCTCTTGCCCGCCCTTGACTAAGGTATCGAGGCAGTGGCGAAGATAGTCCTGCGAATTATAGGACGGTACGACAATTGATAAAAGTTTGATAGTTTTCATCTCCACTTATCTTCATTTTAGTCGTTTAAGTTTCTTCTATTTCGTGTCCTTCTGCCGATTGGTGCGCCACATGTTCCCGAGTGCTTCTCCGTATTTACCGTGAAGGGATTTAATGTATAGGTAACCTCCAAGGGGCAGGAGTGCAGCATATTGTATGAGGTGCAACAGCAAGCTCGCTGACAGCGCTGTGGTTGGATCGATTCCCAGTCCCCCAAGGCCTAAAATTGTCCCGTATTCAAAAAGGCCGATGGCGCCTGGCGTGGCGGGTATAAAATTGATGATATTGGTCGCGGCGAATACGGCAAGCGACATGCGAATGGACGCCACCCATGGGAAGCCGAAGGCTACAAGTCCAATCCAAACCGACACGAGCAGGATAAACCAGGATAGGAGCACCCAATACATCATTTTCGCGGTGTCAACATTTAAATATTCACTCAGATAGCTGCGAAGCGGTGAACGAGTAAAGATGAGAACCACGAACACGATAAACGCGGCAATACAGAGAAAGGTAAGAATCCACAGTGCCTTTAACAAATTTTGGTCAGTGAACCCGGCGAAGGGAACTGCGGCGATTGATAGGATCAAAATTGAAGCGAAATCTGCGAAGGCCGGAATAAGCAGCAGGTTCGTGATCTTTAAGGCACTGTATCCTTTCGGGAAAAAAGCTGCCCGCAGCCCTTCTCCGACATGGAACGGCAAAACCATGTTAGCAGCATGCCCTATACCCACAATTTGAAGCGCTGTCATTCTGTCCATGTCCCGGTCAATACCCCGTGTATAGGAAAGCGCGCGAATATAGTTGGCATATACAAAAATAGCGACTGAAAGCAGCGCAAGGCCCCAATTGATGTTCTGATGGAAAAGCACGTTGACCTGCAGGCCTTTGAGGGCCTTAATCGAGTAATAAACCGTGACCGCTGTGATGAGTAAACCTATTAATAGCTTAAGTTTTGTTTTAGTGGGCATTCATTTGCTCCCTTGGTGCAAAAAGTCTGTAAATCTTGTTTTTCACGGGTCAATTAAATTTATAGACTTTGCGTGCTATATTATATAATCTGACGGTTAGTTTGTTGCCGGAATTTCCGGGCAGGTTGGCAACCATTCTCAAAAACCTGCTGCTCGCACGCCGGTACAGGCCGTTATCGTAACTTGTGAGGAAGGCCCATAGCTCTTTTTCCTTCTCAGTGTCTTCCTTTGTGCCGGAAATCCGCAGAAATACGGTGCAAATAATCATCATCATCGCTAAATGACTCAGCATATAGCTGGACAGTTTCTTACTGGGTATGCTCCCTGGGAGACGATGACATCGTATCATGATGCGAGTTACCCGGAGTTGCTGGTCGATTCTTTTGAGCATGACGTTTTCATTGACAGATTGGTCTTCACGCCCGATAAAATAATGGTAAAGATCCACATCCAGATAGTAAATAGTTTTCACAAAAGGCAGGGGCTGGTAAACAAAGATATTGTCGACATAAAAGGTATGCTTTGGCAATTGAAGGCCACATTCGTGCAACAGTTGTGTTCTGTAAATCAACGAGTGCATCAGAAGATATTTCCAGGGAGGAAACTTCCTCATGTCATCCCAACCGAACATCTGATTGCTGGGAAAGATGTGGCTATAATTAATGACATGTCTAGTCCCTTCCAGTAGCTTTTCATAAATATAGTTGCATACCATCATATCGGGGGCAGAGTTGCCACTCACGAACGTTTTAAGGGTTTGCAGCACCTCTATCAAACCTGGGCCATCGAGCCAGTCGTCTGAATCCACCACTTTAAAATAAAGACCCGAAGCGTTTTTTAAGCCAGTATTCACCGCTTCGCCATGTCCTCCGTTTTCTTGATGGATCACCCGTACTATTTCAGGGTATTGCGAGGCATATTTATCGGCAATCTTTCCGGTGTCGTCGCTAGAACCGTCATTTACAATAATCACTTCCACATCATTTCCACACGGAATCAGTGAATCAATGCAGCGTTCCATATAAGCCGATGAATTGTAGCATGGTACGGTAAATGTAATTATTTTCAATTTGGGCTCCGTTCCGCAGTGAGTCTGCATCTGCATTAATTAAAATTAGTATAAGTACACTAAACGCATGACTTGATTAGGGTGTCGGCAAGTTCCAAGGCCTTCTTAACTATAGCGTCCATGTTGTAGTATTTGTACTCTGCAAGTCTGCCCAGTAAGTGTAATTGTGGAAATTGGTCGGTAAGCTTCCGATATTGCTCATAAAGGGCAAGATTTTCAGAATTTTGGATGGGGTAATAGGGGGTCTCGCTATCGGCACCTGTATACGCCCGTGGATATTCCTTGACGATGGTCGTTCGTCCGTCGAGAGCCTGTCCCGTGAGGTGTTTAAATTCTGTGATACGGGTATATTCTTGGTCAACAGGATAATTCACAGTCCCCTTGGACTGGTACCAGGTGATATTGTGAGTTTCAAAGGCGAAATCCAAAGTCCGGTAAGGCAAGCGTCCGTACCGGCAGTCAAACAGTTCGTCTGTCGGTCCAGAGTATATTACGGTGCCGTTGAACGGGGTACCGTCCAAAAAAACTTCCCCGGATTCCAGCCGGAGCAGTCTACGAGCATCGGAATTAAGCTGGAGCGTTATATTGGGGTGATTTAACATGTGCTCGAAGAGTGACGTATAGCTCTTTGCAGGGATACCCTGATACGTGTCCTGAAAGTAGCGGTTATCATAGGAGATAAAGACAGGGACTCGTGCGGTCACCAAAGGATCGATTTCTTCGGGAGCCAGGCCCCACTGCTTTTGAGTGTAATGTAAAAATATGTTATTGTAAATGAAATCCGCAATTTCCACCAGTTCTGTGTCGGTCTGTCGGCGTAGATCTAATATGGATACCTTGCTTCCGAGGCCATAGATGGCGATCAGCTTTTGCTCTATCCGCGATGCTTTGCTAGGCTCAAAGGACAGATGAAGCGAATTTAGGTTAAAAGGAATGGGTATTAGCTGCCCATGTATGTCGCCCACGACCTCGTGAGAGTAATTCCGCCATTGTGTGAACCGGGAGAGATAATCGAAGACCATTTTGCTGTCCGTATGAAAGATATGGGGGCCAAATTGATGGACTAAAATTCCGCTCTCACTCACTAGATCATATGCATTGCCGCCAATATGGTCGCGCATCTCAAGGATCAGCACTTTTTTACCGGCTCGTTCCGCCAGTTCACGCGCTATCACTGTGCCTGCCATGCCGCAACCGACGACAAGACAGTCATACATTTCTCTTTTTTTCATGTTTTTGTCCCTACATTCAAAATTTATTATGAAACTCAATACCTGTGAGTTCTGATAGTCATATTTTACTATGTCATGAAATTATTGCAACTCTAGATTTAGGGCATAATCAAGAAAATAACTAGTCAGTACGCCAGTCTATTTCGTGTCATACTGACTAGTTATGTGTACCCTAATGAAAGCGAGGCACTTATACCTCATACGATGCTTGGTGTGTCGGCGCTTTGTTGGCTAGAGAAAAAATTTAAGCTTTAGGCTGAAGTTCTTCGGCGCCGCGGTCATTCAACATTTTAAGAACGACACTACTAAGGGCTTGTTCCTTAGGATCTAGTGAACCCTTCCCACGCTATAGACCAATTAGACGCTTTAGTGAAAGCGACTTTCAGTCGTCCGAGGACCCAAGGTGAAGTGGATTTTCAGGATGAAACTTACACATATCTCAGGGTGCCTCTCAAGCAGAGTCCCGGTTTCGTCATTTGCTTTGTTGACATTGAACAGGATAGAGAGATAATGGGTAAGTTACTAATTTCACTGACCAGTGGAGGCCTCATCTGTTTAGTACTCGCCTATTACGCGAGTCGATTTATGGCGGACCGAGCGATGGCACCCATTAAAAAGTCTTGGCAACGACAGCAGGATTTTGTCGCTGATGCTTCTCACGAACTCCGCACGCCGCTGACGGTCGTCCAGGTCAACTTGGAACTTGTGAAAGGAAACCCTGAAGATACCGTCGCCAGCCAGTCCAAATGGCTGGATTATAGTCTGCTCGAGACCAAGCGTATGTCTAAATTAGTGGGTGATCTGCTCTTCCTAGCCCGCGCCGACTCCCAACAACAGACCTTAGAAATGAAGAAATTCTCGCTTGATACAGCACTCCGTGAGGTGTTAGAATCCTTTAGACCCTTAGCAGAGACCAGCGCAATCCTCCTTGAATCCTCTCTGAATACAGAAATTAACTATTGGGGGGATGAATTCAGGATTAAACAACTCATGGTTATTCTCGTGGATAATGCGCTTAAATACACGCCATCTGGGGGACAAGTCACGCTCGGTTTACAAAACAGGGATAATTTCGTAGAGATCACGGTGTCCGACAACGGGGAAGGCATCGAGTCAGAACATGTGGAGAAGATCTTCGAACGCTTTTATCGTGTCGATAAAGCCCGTTCTCAACAAAAAGAGGGTACAGGGTTAGGACTTGCTATTGCGGACTCAATTATCCAAAGCCACCATGGTCAGGTTAATGTCTCTAGTTTCCCAGGGGGAGGGACAACCTTTGTTATTAGTTTACCGCATCAAGTAAGCCGTCAACCTTTCTAAGGTGATTCTAAGAAATGAATGTTAAGGTATAGTTTATGGATGCTACAATAGACTAGCAGCTAAAGTTTATATATGGAGGGTAAAAAGTGACAGTTATACACGCATTGATCTTAGGTATTGTCCAAGGTTTAGGGGAATTTCTGCCCATTTCTAGTTCCGCGCACCTAGTATTAGTCCCGTGGCTTTTCGGTTGGGAGGATCCAGGTTTAACCTTTGACGTCGCGCTTCACATGGGCACGCTCTTTGCGGTGGTCCTGTATTTCTGGAAGGATTGGGTCAAATTATTCAAAGCAGCTCTAACGAAGGGTGCATCGTCCGATAAGCGAATTTTTTGGTACTTAGTGGTGGCCACGATTCCAGGGGCCTTGTTGGGTCTTGCGCTGGAGAAGAAGGCAGAGACCGTTTTTCGTTCTCCTTTGCTCATCGGAATTATGCTGATTGTTATGGGTGCCATACTATATTTAGCCGACAAAAAACGTGAAGTTCGCACCTTAGATACAATGACATTAAAGGAAGCCATTTGGATCGGTCTGTCACAAGCCTTAGCCATTATTCCCGGAGTATCTCGGTCAGGAAGTACTATGGCGGCTGCCCGCTTTTTCACTTTGACGAGGGAAGAGGCTGCTCGATTTTCGTTCCTTATGTCAACGCCCATCATTTTGGGGGCAGGAGTCCTAAAACTTAGGCATTTGACGATGGCTTCAATAAATTTGCCCTTTTCAGTCGGCGTTATCACATCTTTTGTCGTTGGTATTTCAAGTATTTCTTTTTTACTCAAGTATTTGAAAACTAATAACTTTGGACTTTTTGTAGGTTATCGTTTTGTTATTGGTTTGATAGTGATCGGTTTTGTTTTAGCAGGGCATTGAGGCGGTTAACTTGGGTTGGGAAAGAACATTTTTCGGTCTTTCAGAAGAACAATCAAGGCACAAAGAAAGGCCAATGCATCTGCAATGGGAAAGGATATCCAAATACCTTTTACCCCGTATAAATAAGGGAGTGTTAATACTAGGGGAATAAGGAATAAAAGTTGTCTTGACATTGATAATATTAAAGCGGTTCTAGCTTTTCCTAGGGCTTGATAAAGGCCTACTGTAACCATTTGAAAGCCGATGATGGGTGCCGATAAGAAAATCAATCTTAGGGCACTCGTACCGTTGGTAAGTACCTCGGTATCATTAGAAAAGACGCTCATCAATAAGTCGGGAATTCCCTTGATAACGACCCAATCAGTGAAGGCTATAAGGGTTGTGTATCAGTTGTTTTTGCTGTCAGGAACTGTGCCCGAAAGAGGCGATTGGAATTAAGAAACCCTTCATAGGAAAAGTGCTTTCCAAATGAGTATTGTGAAAAATATCTCAGATAAAATAATTTAATTGCCCTCCCAGTGTAGAATGACATCACTCTACATTGGGAGGGCAATTTTATGAAGAATAGTTACTTACTAACTAGATTTATGTTCTTTTCTCCCTGGATGAGGTGTTTGCTGTAAGTCACTGTGGTTGGATATAATTGATCCTCTGATATGACTCGTATAAGATCCCATAGAAAAGCATTTTTTCTTCAATTAAGGAAATACTATATTAAAACACAAGGAGGTTCTACTGAATGAGCAAACGCAAAGAGGGAATTAAAGAACTAAGATTGATCGGTGCTGCCATGGCAGATATGGAGATAGCTAGCGAATTGGGACAGCTAAACGATAAGGTCTCTCAGCAGGAGCAACCTGTTTCCAGCGTAAGGAACCAACGTCAACAGCTTTCTCAGAATCAATCCGAACAACAAGCTAATATGCAGAGAGCTCAACTATTTGAACAACAAGCTCAACAAGCTAAAGAAGGCGAACTAAAAGCTCTAAATGCCAACAACCTCACTTAAATGCAATCTTTACTCTGCGGGTTATACGGAATTGTGGTAGCTTTTAGATAGAGGTGACAATGGTAATCTTTATAACTACCCAGAGCGTGGAGTGACTGAAAGATTGCCCTTCCATTGAGTAACGGCAATCTTTCAGCACGCAAAAAAGTTCCGGGGGGAATCCCGGAACTTTTTTGTAATTGTTTTTCTTACATCGCGTTCTTATAGATTTGGATGACTTGTTCCAGTGTTGCTGTGCGTGGATTGGTGAATTGACAAGCATCTTTTTTAGCATTTCCAGCCATCAAAGCGAAGTCTGATTCTTTTACATTCAGCGCACTGAGGCCTGCAGGAATTCCCACATCAGCAGCCAATCTGGAGATTGCAGTTAAGCATTTCTCTGCTGCGTCTCTGGCAGAAAGTCCATCGACATTTTCTCCCATTGCTACTGCTATTTCAGCATAACGATCAATATTGCCAATCAAGTTAAAGCGTGAAACGTGAGGGAGAAGGATTGCATTACACACACCATGAGGCAAATTGTAGAATCCACCTAATTGATGAGCCATTGCATGTACATAACCTAAGCTAGCATTATTAAAAGCCATTCCAGCTAATAATTGCGCAAAAGCCATTTGTTCACGTGCTTCGTAATCTTCGCCATTAGCTACAGCACGAGGCAAATATTTAGGAATTAATTTGAAAGCCATTAAAGCAGCCGAATCCGTCACTGGTGTAGCAATTGTGGAAACATAGGCCTCAACTGCATGGGTAAGGGCATCCATTCCTGTGGCCGCGGTTAAGCTAGGCGGTTGTTTCATCATCAATAGTGGATCATTGATCGAGACATTAGGGGTGACATGCCAATCTACGATAGCCATTTTGATATGACGTGCTGTATCTGTGATGATACAGAATCTTGTCAACTCAGCGCCTGTACCAGAGGTGGTGTTAATAGCAATCATCGGAGCCATTGGCAAAGGTGAAAGATCGACGCCTTCATAGTCGTTGATCTTTCCGCCATTACCTGCAACAAGTCCAATTCCTTTAGCACAGTCATGTGAAGATCCCCCGCCTAAGGATATAATTAAGTCACAGCCTTCATTGGTATAGACGTCAAAACCAGCATGTACGTTCTTATCTGTTGGGTTCGGTTCTGCACCGCCATATATAACAACTTTAATGCCTTCTTTTTCTATAACATCGGCGATCTCTTGAGCCATACCAATTTTTTCAAGATAGGCATCGGTCACCAATAGTACTTTTTTTCCACCCAATAATTTAGCTTGTTTACCAGTTTCTTGAGCTGATCCGGCTCCCATGAGGTTAACTGTGGGCATGAAATATCCGTATACTTGATGAATTACTGACATGTTTATTTCCTCCATTTCTTTGGCACGTATCTGCTCTTTCTAAGTATATTGCAATAATCATGCTAACTATCTGAATATTGTTGTAATATTCAGAAGCTATACTTATACCATTCATGTTTCCCTGTATTAATAAATTATATTAATATAAATTTGGCAACTAATTCTTTTTCCATTAATGCACTTACAGTAAAGTATGTGTTAATAAGAAATACTTTGTATAAATAGCAGTAATATTCATCGAAATGAATGGATTTACAAATTGGTTCGAAGTAAAAGCACAGTCGGATCATTATAGAGTTTTGTTTCTTGGGGATTGCCTATGTTCTGTGGCGGTTATTAAGTGTACCAATAGTGGCATCATAAAATATCTATAGAACTCTCTTGAATTACCAGCAGAGATTTACACCTTACAAAGATCCATTTCAATTATGTTGAAGAACAGTATAAAGGATGCTCCGTAAAGGAGTTATGACCGTGAAAACGATAAAGTTTTTACTAGGGTTGGCTATTGCGATCGCCATTGAAAACACTCGTAGGAGTGATAATATTTCCTATTTACTCTCCAATATTCATTCGAGCAGTTTAGGCTTTTGTTTTGATAGCTCCCATCACTTTTTAACCGACAAGCAGGACTTCAGCCTATTGGATAGCTTTGGAGAGCGGCTAGTAACGACTCATTTGTCAGATAATGACGGACTACAAGACCGGCATTGGATTCCAGGGCAAGGCATTATTGATTGGGCTATGCTAGCCAAGCGCTTTCCACTGAGTTATGAAGGGTGCTTGACGCTGGAAGCATATCCAACAGCAGAACAACGTGAGGAATCTCCTCAGATTTTTCTAAAAAAGGCCTACCAGAAGGTGAAAAATATGAGCGATCTAATAGAAGCGGCATCAAATGGCCTTGAGCTCTTATGGGAATGAGATTGTTTCTCCTTTAGTTTACATGAATTAAAGAAATTACCGGATAGGTAAACCCAACTGTTTTAACCTTATGGAAGATTCAAAATGGCTTAAAATATGACGTGCACTAAGTAGATGTTGACGAGGTATGGCTTTTGTGATAAGTTTAATCTGAAAATTAAATAAATGAGCAAGCGATTTTTCTTAACTGAAAAATCATAACAGGGAAGCCGGTTTGAATCCGGCGCGGTCTCGCCACTGTAAGGGGAGTTTGCGCAACAACCACTGAGGAAACTCGGGAAGGAAGCGCTAAATGATGAACCTAAGCCAGGAGACCTGATTGCTCATATGCTTTACTCACGATGGATGGGTGGCATGAATTATGTAATTCAGCCCTTCATTTTTTGGAGGGCTTTTTATTTTATTTTAAATTTATCGTTATCATTATCATGAACTAAAAGTATCGGAGGAGGATTATCTCAAATCTATTAAACAAGCCATGAAACAGAAAGGAAGATCACTATGTTAAGAAAAAGGATTCTCTCATTGATGACTCTAGTGCTATTCTTGTCCCTGACGCTTGTCACCGGTTGTGGCGGCACAACACCTGAATCAAGCAAGGAGACTAACGTCACATCAACCACACAAACCACGTATCCCCTAACGCTTAAAGATGACTCGGGCGTCAGTGTGACTCTTCCCGCTCAACCGAAACGCATTATTTCCTTGGTTCCTTCAGCGACTGAAACCCTCTTCGCTCTGGGATTAGACCAGCTAATTAAAGTCAAGAATTTGATTGGTTAATGGTTAGATTTTGGTTTCGGAAAAAAGGTCATAACAAACAGGCCATTGAAAAATCCGAACAATGACTAATTAACTGATGGATTAAACCCTTAAGCTGCTAC
>DASRMG010000024.1:0-4858 GCA_035648035.1 Desulfosporosinus sp.
GGGATTTTTGATACATAAAAAATCATCCTTTCTGCATTACTAGTATTTGGCAGAAAGGATGGTATCATGAATTAAGGACCTTAGTTCATTCGAGAAAAAGCCACCGCGCAGCGGTTTAGTACAATCTAACTATAGGTCGCAATGGACAACATTATTGAACAAATGAGTATGTCACATCATTCTCATAATGCGCAAGATATCAGGTCTATTCAACTTGGCATTATCCTACTAATACCCATTACTATAATTGCGAGAGAACTTCTGATACACCGAAAAATCTATCCTGCTTTAAAGCCTGGCCCACCATGCTTTAGCATGGGGGGATGGGCGGACCTGCTCTCGGCACGTAGGCAGCGCTCAGGCCTTTGTGCAGCTTCGTCCGAGCGGTGAGATCCTGACGAAGGAGGGAACGATCCGTTGGGAGCTCGAACCCGCGAGCATGTTTTATGCCAAAAAGCCGCTCAGAAACTAACCCCACCATCCGCGCATGGTGGGGTTAGCGATCCAGCTTCGTCCGCGCATGCCTGACGAAGGAGGGAATTAGTGGTTCCCGGACCCGGTCGCACATGACCGCCGCAGGAGATAATTCGTGAACGGACGGCCCGCAGGACGAGGACCCGGTGCCGCGCGCCCGCTTCTTTGACAGGAGAGGTAATGCCTGGAGGATTTAGTCCCGCAGGACCGAGGGCTTGCCCGAGTCCGAAAGGGATTCTGCATGCTCACTCAAATTAATTAGGTAATTAGGTAGTGCGTGAGTACGTCCACTAGCAGTCTGTTGTTCTTGATGTCCCAGACTACGATATATACCCACACCTATTCGCTGGGTTGCACCACTCACAACACACCCGCAGGATGACCGCGCGCCAAGCTCGGTTAGCTCACTGAGGAATCGAGGTGAGATCCACCGAGCGGGGGTAGCCTATGGACCCAAGGCAGCGAGCAAAGAGTCCCTGCAGGATAAGACAAGACAGGCTATGGTTTCCCGACGCAGAAGGGAAAGCGTGGCCGGGCTTGTTGACCAGGACAAGACCCGATCCCGCGCGCTGAGCTCGGTTAGCTTCCTGAGGAACGAAGGGAGATCCACCGAGGGGCCGCTCCAGGACCCAAGACGGCGGTCTGGCAAGACAGAATGACCGCGCGGCCAAGCAGGGTAGCTGCCCGAGCAACGAGGGAGGCTGCCCTGCGGTGGCAACCTTTGACCAGCAACGGCGCTCACCGCTCCTCAGCAACTTTCACGAACTCCGTCCGCTTAGAATACGACCAGAACCGCCCTATTTTCGATAGCTATGCGTCGAAGGTAGCGACGGCATAAATAGGCCGGCTGCCAACAAAAGAATAATACGCTCTGCGAGAGCCATCGATGCCGTATTTATTGATAAATTTGTCTTCCATCTTTTCAGCGTCTTCGCCATGTTTTTAACAATCGCCCCTGCTGCCGCTCATTGAGCTCCGTACTCCCCCTTTTTTTACTTTTAGCGTCCGCAGGTACATCTTTACTTCATCGCCGATCCGATAGCTCTCAACCGCTTTCTGAATAGCTTTGTTGTGCGTCCACTTCTCCAAACGCTGTCCCTGAATATACGGCACAGCCACTTCGTACTGCTTAGCCAAGGCTGTTGCGAAATACCAGGCGATCATCATGTTGACATAGTATTCCTCCGACCGAATACCCGCCACAAGCTCAAGCATCTCTGACCGGAAAGCGTCATCGAGATAGAAGCTCATCAGCATTCCGATCCCGAAGCGCACCGTATAAGTCTGGCCGGATATCAGCCAGACTTTGATTTTTTCGTAGAGTTCGGGCAGATGCTTTTTAAATATCTTCGGTGAAATCAGGTCACAGGTTGCCCAGTTGTCTATGTACGGCAGAAACTCGTCAACAGCGGCAACGGCGGCATCATAATCCCTGAGCGTTTCAATCAGGAAGCCGTGCAGGTTGTTTTCTTCATAATACCCATGGGGCAGGATTTTAAGAAACTCCGAAACCTCCAGCCTTTTGGA
Organism: Desulfosporosinus sp.; assembly: GCA_035648035.1. Classification (GTDB taxonomy): domain Bacteria; phylum Bacillota; class Desulfitobacteriia; order Desulfitobacteriales; family Desulfitobacteriaceae; genus Desulfosporosinus. The sequence goes on from DASRMG010000024.1 coordinate 2,002, forward strand.
AAACTCCCGGGCGAGCTTCCGTAGCTCCGGCGTGCGGACGCCAATCACAGTTTCCGGGTTCACCGTCGGCATGAGTTTGCACGCAAACTCTTTGTATTTGAGATCCTTCAGCTCGAATAGCCGGCACCGGATCTCTTCTTCTAGAGCGCTCATATCGTTTTACCTTTCATCAACTGAATGTTGTTAATTGTTCTAGTTCCTTGATGAAAGACCATTTGCCACCTTCCATCGAGGAACTTCCAAATTGAACTGCGCAATGAATTCCTCATTTCTTCTCTAGATTCATTGGTATTAACTGCCCGATAGGTAGGTAGCTAGTACCACATCTGGCGATAAGACTTTCACTTGAAAATCCTTAATAATAACTGACACTGCAGAAGAATGAGGTAATTCCTCGACAACTTAGAAACATCTTTCGAAGTTCATGTCAAGAATATTACTCCGCTGAAATCTCTTTCCGCTCCTTTTTCTGTCGTGCCTTATCCAGGCGTTCTTGATACATCTCTCGAATCCAAGTACTCACAGGTTCCTTCCATTGTTGGCTTGGGCTGGGGATATTTTTGATCAGACTTCTTGGATTTAATCCCATCTCTCTAGCCATTTTCAGGGTTTCGTCATTCAGTGCATTTCTTTTTTGCTTCAGCCCAGTCTGCATCCTTTTTTACATCACTAGCCATGCAGTGTTCCTTTCTTGGCGCAATTCTTATAGCTTTAAGGTCATCCTAATATCTCGTACAACCTCATCAACGCTTCGTCCAGCTACCTTTATGCGATAATTTGCTTTTGAGTAGAAACGACCAAAATATTTATGTTCCAAGCTAATCTCACGCAAATAATGTGTCCCTTCTGAGTCTGTAAATTCCATTTCCGCCAGTGGTTTTGACTATTGGTCAAAATACTCAAGTCGTTACACAATGTTCTTAGCCCGATCTGCAATATAAGAATATTAAACAACATGTTTTTAGTCAGTTAACGTTTCCAGACTATATATTCACCTGAATATTGGACACCTGTAATAATCAGCCTATCACCATCTTTTGAAAATATATATCCTGCTCCGAGTTGCTCAACAAATTTCCAACCTTCTTTATCCATTAATTCAATTAATGGAGCGTTTCCAACATTTGTTTTACTTAAATATCGTTGAGGGGTTTCGGATATTTGAATAATCTTATCATCGCTGGAACTTAATTCTACTATCCCTTTCAAAATAGGTATTGGGTTTCCTTCTTGAAATAAAACTGAAGATACTATTATTAATCCCAATAATATAAAAACTGAAAGTAGAATTAAAATCGTTCTTTTCATAACTGCTACCTCCATTTTAAATCATATACTTTATTTCGTTTAATACGACGAATGCGTCACAACATAAGAATGATGTGACATACTCATTAATTCGATAATGTTTTTCATGGCGTCTTAGAGTTATGCTTATAAAAAGAGGCTACCCTTAGCAAATGACAGCCTCATAGACTACTTTGCCGACAGTCAAATTTATATTTTTATTCCCTATAGTCTCCCCCAACTACTTCCTTTGTTTCTGGGTTTATGTAAACCCCAATGGGACCTAGTAGATGATCCTTTTTTGTTGAAAAGACTATATGGATTAATTCTTTTCCGTCATACCCTTCATCTGTTAAATTAGAAAATCGTTTATTTCCAATCACCTTTTCCATTTTCGCATCTTTCCACGTACCAACAATTTCTGCCTTAGATTCTTGACTTAACTTATCCCAAATTACTTGTCTAAGATCTTCCTCTTGTAATTGAGCGTACTTTAAGATCAATTCATCATTAGAGGGATTAGCACGAATCATAAAAAGCGAGCCTTGATAAACCCCACCTGCATAAAGTCCTTTATCTGGGGGAGTCGCTGGAGCTGTAATAATTGTATATGAATTCAAATTTGAAACGGCTGCAATAAGAAATTTAGTTATCATTTCTTTCGAACCATTCGGATATCTAAACTCCACAGGTTGAGTATATAAGAATTCAACAGTAAGTTCTTTTTTAAGTTCAGAAACATCCCCATTTACAATGCCTAACTTTAATTGGTTATTTTCGGCCTTTTCACTAATCATTTTATAAATATAGTCTTTTAAAGCTTTATAAGCCTCAGTTCCTTTTTCATAAGCTGTTGAACGCCCTTTATTGTAGATAACGATTTTATCGGGTTCTGTATTTTTGTAAACGCCTGGTGATTGCGGTGTTACTTCTACAGAAGCACTTGGAGTGGCTACGTTTGATTGATTGCTCGTTGATTGAGTTTTTGACTTATCATTTGAAGAGCAACCTGTAAGTAGTAAAATTATCGAGATAATTAGGATCATATAAATTTTATTCATCACTATTCACCTCCTTGTTCCTTTGTTGTCTTCGCCAATTGGAATCATCAACTTTTTCATATTAATTCTTTATTTTTATAGACGTAATATAAAGCTCTGTTCTGACGCATACGAAACAGGGAATTCCGGCCAGTGCAAAAGACGCGTATTCCCTTACTATTCCACATAATAGTCAGCAGATCATACCCCATGCAAACATGAGGTCGCCACGACTATCCCGTTGTCCCTCTTAGACCCATTACTACGAATAATGAGAATGATGCGTATTTATCCTTGCATTATAACTCCTAAAATTGAATATACATTTATTCCTACTAAGACCGCTCCACCTATCGTATTAAAAGCAATATCCTTCTCATTTTTAATTCTCTTAATAAGGAACACAGAATTGACAAATAAAAGCATGGATGATACCACTGCTAATATGAATAATATTGAATCCATATTTCTCACCCCTTATTCTCAACATTTAGTCTACCTTGACCAAACGGGCCACAAACTTATTAGTG
>DASRMG010000025.1:0-3417 GCA_035648035.1 Desulfosporosinus sp.
GTGCTGTAATATAGAAATAATATGGTCTGGTTGCTTTCCTTGGCAAAAAATTACTTCAGATTGTCCTGTTCGCAGCGCTCTGTGATGATCTAATCGTGCAAACCCTAGATCTTCATAGGGAAGATCTTTTAATTGGAGTAATGCTTCCGCGGGAGAACACGATCCTTGCTGAACTGATTCAAGTAAAGCCTTTATGGTCTCTTCATTCATTCTATATCCTCCTGCTGAGTAGGGTTGAGGCTTCCCGAGCGTAGACCCATTAAGTCTAAGGTAACAAATTTAAAGCCCAGTTTGAGTATTGAGTTTGTGATTTCAGTACTATGTTGAAGGAATGCAGAAAAGTTATCTATTGGAATCTCAATACGAGCGATATCGTGGTGTACCCTTACTCGACATTCTACGTACCCTTTATCATGAAGTATTGATTCGGCATGGGCAATTCGTTGCAGTAGCTCCGCCGTGATCGTGTCTCCAAAAGGAACACGAGAAGCCAAACATGCCATAGAAGGCTTATTCCAGGTGGGTAAATGACGACGTTTAGATAAGAGCCGGATTTCTGTTTTTGTAAGGTCTACTTCTAGCAGGGGACTAATAACACCTAACTCTTGAAGTGCAATTCGTCCAGGACGATAGTCCTCAGTGTCCGATGCGTTTGTACCGTCGATAACTGTAGAATAACCAGATCGTTTGCTATAATCCAGAAAAGTCTCAAAAAGTTTTTTCTTGCAAAAATAGCATCGATTTGGCGAATTTTCTCGGAATCCTTCTAATGTCAAAATATCCAGGTCTATAACTTCTACTGAAAGATTAAAGTGTTTCACCATAGCCAGTGTTTCCTTCTCTTCATGAGAGGAAATCATTGGCCCACGCGCAAAGACAGCTTTACAATTTTTTTCTAAGGCTTCTTGGGCCAAGGCTAGCAGATAGGTTGAGTCCACTCCTCCAGAAAAAGCCACCAAGACTTTGTTAAAGGATTTTAACCGTTTGATGAGTTGATTTTCTTTGATAATGGCTTCTTCTATGATTCTTTGATTTTCCATGTGTTAATTGATCCCTCCCTGCCTATTCTACCTATAAGATAAATGGCTGTCAAAGGAACTTAGCATATAATATAAATGTATGGATTAACAACTAAAAGAGCAGAGGCGGCCGTTAAGCCATCCCCGCTCTTTATCAGACCCTCGAAGGTTCGCAATAACATTTAGCCGTTCTTCCACGAAACTCCGAAACCGCCTCTTGGGTACTTCCAGTCAATATTGCCAAAAGGGCAGCCAATCAGACATGTGCCACACTCGAGGCACCCTTCGTAGCCAACCGATATGCGTTTTTCTTCTTCATCCCAATCATAGACATGGGCTGGGCAAAAACGTGTACAGGGTTTATCTTGACACTGCTTCAAGCATACATTAGGATCCTTGATCTTAATATGACTTAACTTATCGGTATTAAACCGTACCAAAAAAAGTTTATCGTCTAATTTCATAACAGTGCCCTCCATGCCCCATAGACATCTTTTATGAGACCGAGTTTTGAGCGATGTTCGAAGGCCATCTTAATAATTTCCTTTTGACGTGCCTTCTTGGGTGTACCATCCGCGGATAAATACATCTTGGCTGCTTGAGAAAATAGTTTTGGATAAGTTTTTAAGAGGTGCTCGTTTTTTTCAAAGAACATACCCATATGGCGATAATGGTGAAGGTCTTTGAGTACGAAAGAATCCCTCAAGCGAGTTTCGTAGACTGTCATGGCTTGGTCACTAACATCCCCGGTCTTAATGGTCTGTGCAGCCACTTCACCAGCTATTTTACCAGAGATCATAGCGAGGTTTGCACCCTCTCGATTTAACGAATTCATGAGCATGGCCGTATCACCCACAACAAGGACGCCTTGACGATGTAGCTTCGGCACTTGAGTATATCCACCTTCAGGAATTAGGTGAGTCAAATACTCTTTGGTTTCTCCACCTTGAAGAAGACGTTTGACATAAGGCTTTGATTTCAGATTTTCCAGGAGATCATTGGGTGTCCAATTATTACGAATCATCGGCTCCAAAATGGCTCCTACACCAATGGAAATCGATTCTTTATTGGTGTAAATCCAGCCTGTACCCATCATTCCCGCGGTGGAATCTCCATAGAGTTCAATGGTAGCCCCTTGACCTTCATCTAGACAAAAACGGTCTTCTATCTTTTCTTTAGGCAAGGCAATAACTTCTTTCACCGTAACTGCGACTGATTGGGGCTTTAAGGGTTTAGCAAGGCCGGCTTTTACGGCTAAGAAGTTATTAACCCCTTCAGCTATAATAACCACCTTTGCACCTAAATCTCCTTCAGCACGTCCAGTACGAACTCCTACGACCCTTTCATCTTGATAGAGTAAATCTTCTACTAAAGTTTCAGTAAGAATCATAACGCCAGCTTTTTCAGCTTGTTTCGCTAGCCAAGCGTCGAACTTAACACGTAAAATTGAATGAGCATTGTAAGGTTCAACTCCCCAGGCAGGATCGCGATAACCAGCCATGATTGACTCATCACCACTTAACATCGCAATACGTTGTTCAACGATCGGACGTTCTAATGGTGCTTCTTTCCAAAACTCTGGAACGATAATATCTGTTGCTGTTGTATAGAGTATGCCGCCCATGACATTCTTGGTTCCCGGATAATCTCCACGTTCAATGACTATAGTCTTCATGCCAGCTCGGGCAGCACTGAGCGCGGCGGACAGGCCAGCAGGACCGCCTCCAACAACGATTACATCAAAGTTTTCCATGTTTGCCCCTCCTTAATTTGCCACGCCGTGCTGAAGGCGTTTTTTAAACTCTGCCGTCAGCGCAGGTACTATTTGAAAAAGATCTCCTACAATACCGAAATTAGCTACTTTCATGATTGGAGCTTCTGGATCATTGTTAATGGCGATAATGAAGTCTGAAGTCTCCATCCCCACTAAATGCTGAATAGCACCAGAAATGCCCATAGATATATAAACTTTAGGTCGAACTGTTACCCCAGATTGCCCGACTTGTTGATCATGTGTCAGCCAGCCTGCCTCTACAGCACCGCGTGAGCCTGCAAGTGTAGCCCCTAAGACATCAGCCAATTCTTGGGCAAGTGCTAGGTTTCTTTTTGCGCCAATACCCATACCTACTGATACGATGATTTCAGCCTTATCTAAGAAGGCACTCTTGGCATCTGAGATGATAAACTCGAGGACTTTCGTGTGAAAATCGCTTTCGTTAAAGTTAAATTCCTCACGTATCAGTTCTCCTTCACGTCCATCAACACGTTCTGGCATTTCCATAACTCTAGGTCGAACGGTAGACATTTGAGGACGACTGGTACGGCATAGAATTGTAGCCATAATATTTCCGCCAAACGCAGGACGGGTTTGTAGTAAAAGTTTTGTCTCTGGATCAAT
>DASRMG010000026.1:0-4028 GCA_035648035.1 Desulfosporosinus sp.
GACTATAGTGTTAAAAAAGGCTATCTAACGCACATAACCAAACACCACGATCCCTTCAAGTGATATTATTAAATCCATGTCTCTTTGAATCTTTTGGAAAATATTTCATGGGATAATCTGGGTTCGTGAATTCGCCGTGGATCCTATCCCCTTTAAAAACAACTCTTTTCCAGCTTGCTGAAATTCTTTCCGTAGGTGCACCAGCAAATTTATTTTTTTCGGTCTTTAATTCAACATCAGAAAGGAACTTCCATGCAGCGAGAACTGGTTGCCCTGCCGATGATGCCTTAAAGTTGATGGTTGCCAAGAGTTTTGGAAGAAATCTACGAACGGAAGTGTAATATCTAAAGAGTTCTTTGTACTCAACGGTCTGATCTACGGGTCTTGTCAAAGTATCTATCATTCCGATGGCTAATTTTAACCGTTCTTTGGGTATGATTGAAAATATGGTTTTTCGTATTGTTTCATCAGGTACCTCTTCGTCTAGCAACAACATACAGACTCTGCTGAGTTCCCTGGCTGAACCATCTAGGTCTTTCAAAGAGCGCAGTCTCTCTTTTTGTCCTTTTCTGTTTGCGCGATTGAATAATGTAGAAAAATAACGTTCCATATAGTCGATAACATCATCTTGGGCACTGGTAGTATAGACTGTAGCGAACGCAACTAATGTTGCCATACGCCGTTCATCTGGCATCCTTTCAATGATCTGTGCTCTAGCCGTTGAAGCATAACGGGATAAAACACCTATCTTCCCGATAGGTATCCTGGATATGTTCCATTGATAGGAGCCTATTGAATAAATCGTCTTGAACCGTTCAATTGCTTTCAAAAATCCTATAGGAGACTCATGTGTTTCGGACTGACGAAGGCTTTCTAAGCCGATTTTATTTTTATCATCTACCGTAAGTAGCTTTTCAAGAGTTTCACGCTGATTAGCATCCGGAAGAGAAGCAAGTTTATACCATAACCTTGAGGTTGCACGCTCACGAATCTGCGATATGAGTCTTTCTAATACGGTGACACCAGGTAATATTACTTTTTGTCCTATGCATCTATCGACAGCAAGGTCGAAAAGAACACCGGGACGTTCGGATGCTAGCCAAAAGTGATTATATAGCCAACGAACTAACATGAAGTGGTAAGGCTGTGTTGTGAAATCGTGGTATTCGTATGTTTCCCTTATTTCTTGGGTGTGATTTCGAATGGTTCTACTGTTACAATAATTTGACAGAACATTTACATCAATATCTAATTGCTGTGCAACATACTCAGAAACATTACCTGGAATATTTGTGGGCTCAGACAAAAAGGTACCCAAAAACCTTACAGTTCCAAGTTGTATGGCAAATCCCAAACGATTGGAGTCACTACGTAGTTGGAAAATAATTATCCGGTCTCGATCATCAAACCAAAAATATTTAGCTAATTGCTCTGCCCTAGGTTCTTCAGTAAACTTACCGTATTGAACTTTCTGTTCACTCGTCAAAAAATCAACAGCCATTATTATAATATCTCCTATCAAAAACGACGGTTTTTGATAATATTAATTTCTAACATAGATTGCTGTTTAAATAGCCATATATCGTTATCATAATTACTATCAAAAACAAATTTACACAAACTACCGTTTATGATAACATTATCACGAACAGGGGGTAGTTTCAATGAATATAAATTATGTCTATGGCTATGCCAGAGTAAGTACCCAGCAGCAAGAATTAATACGTCAACTTGATATGCTTAAACAATATAATTGCACCGAGATTTTAACCGAAAAAATATCAGGTACGAAAGCCAATCGTCCTGAGTTAAACCGTTTGAAAGATAAAATAAGACCTGGTGACACTTTAATTATAGAGAGCTTTTCAAGATTGGGCAGGAGTACAAAAGATATTATAGAACTGGCGGAGTACTTTGAAAATAAAAATGTTAAATTAATTAGTATTAAAGAGAACTTCGATACCAACACACCACAGGGGAAATTAATGCTCACTGTATTTCAGGCATTCAGTCAATTTGAAAGAGATCTTATAGTTCAAAGGACAAAAGAAGGGCTTGAAAGTGCAAGAGCTCGAGGTAGAAAAGGTGGTCGTCCAAAAGTTAAAGATAAAAATATTGAAAAGGCATTAAATCTATATAACTCAAAAGAATATAGCGTAAGTGAAATTGTGGCAATGTCTGGAATAAGCCAGGCAACATTATACAGATATATATTGAAAACTAAAACTACAAATAATAATGCAGTCAAATAATTGTTTCATTAAGTAGATATTTTTTGTGATAAATTAGAGCTGTTTTGGTAAATTATAGGTTGTGTAGCGGGAATTTCTGTTCCGTTACTACACAACCCCCCATTTACAGTTAATAAAACATCAGCCTAGTAAATTGCCAGACTGATGTTTTAGCAAATTTCAGTCTATTCCCAGAAAAGTCCACCATATCGAGAACATTTCACTGTGTCCTATAAAGGCTTATGTAAAGCACCAGCATATCAAACGCTGGTGCTTTTGTTTATTGGCTCCTTTATTATATTACAGTTAATTACGTTTGTTTTGATAAATATTAGCACATATATAAGCAATAATCATTATAGTTGGCATAATTCCTACGCCCACAAAAATACCTGTAAAATTATTATTTTTTGTAATACCTATGGAAATTGCCAATACTAAAGCTAGAAAGATAGAGAAGAGAAATGTAACTATAAAAGCACTACTTTTAGTTTTGATGTCAACTAATTTCTTTCTTTCATCGTCTTCCTGCGCATCTTCTTTAGCACACTTGCTGTTTATACCTCTGTATACCCCTGTTACTCCGAACAATGCGCAGGCAGTGATAATTAAGATGGTTTTTCCAATTCTCATAGTAGTATCCATATCGGTAATATTATTCATCAAAGTTGGAATGTAAAACACCGCTAATAGAAGTAAAAACGCGCCGCCCCAAAACCCTTTTTTATTATGTATTTTTAATTTCATCTTTCAAATTCCCCTCCAGTTGATATAACTCTTCAATCGTAGTGTTAAAAACAAGTGCAATTTTATAGGCCAAGATAATAGATGGATTGTACTGCTCTTTCTCAAGTGAAATGATAGTTCTATTAGAAACGAAAACCAAGTCAGATAATTGTTGCTGCGTCATATTTCTTCTAAGTCGTAACTCCTTAATTCTATTTTTCAACGATCCACCTTCTCTCTAAATATGAAGCACCCTTGACGTGAAGCCTACTTCATATTATAATGATAAGCATATTAGGTTGTCAAGCAAAATATTAAGAGTAAACCTTAAATCATGGTTAATATAAGAAATCACCACTTCACATTTTCCAACAAATGCGAAGTGGTGAAAACTCCAACAAGCAACCGCGGTTATCGGTTATTCAACGCAAATTAAATCGGCAACAAAAATTCAATGGAAGCTACGATACCGGGAACTGTCCACTGTGCCCACGATGGCAAAACAGAGCTAATGACATTGGTTAAGAAAGAATGAACCGTATCTGAATAATTAACATAAGCGTCCACCATTGAAAATAACCAATCAGTTGAAACATACACAGGAAGAAGCTTGATAACGGTACTTGCATGAGATTTAATCCAGTTTGCAGCCGCTTTAACGGCTACTGAACCAACTGAGTTTGGTTGAACAATTGCTCCGTTCTCAACACTGGCAATCGATTCACTTTGTGATACAGTGGCTTTTACTGCATTGGCGTTATTCGACGAAGCAGCAAACACAAAAGGTGCACCAATTATGTTAATTGAAAGGGCCATTACGAGCATTAATGCAATTTTTTTGATTTTCATAATTAAAACCTCCAATTTTTTTCTAAAGAATTTCACTTAACTTATTACGTTACGTAAGAACCGGATTTTCCGCATGATTAATCATGATAACCTCCATTCCGCCGCTACCGCTGGCGGCACAAATAGTCATGAAAAATGGTGTGCGGTTCACCACTTTGCTATAATTAATTTTGGGGGAAGATATACTACAAAGCACGGTGAGGTGAGTCGTAGACTGCTCTT
>DASRMG010000027.1:0-7009 GCA_035648035.1 Desulfosporosinus sp.
TAATACATTAGCATTGACACTTTTTCCTTTTTCATATATAATTCACTTCGTTGCTAAAAATTCTAGGGGATTAGTTTAATGGCTAGAACAGCGGTCTCCAAAACCGCTGATGGGAGTTCGACTCTCTCATCCCCTGCCAAAAAGAAAGTGAGACACCGCAAGGGTTTGCGGTGTTTTTTATTTTGCCGTGTTCGATGTGTAATGTTCAATTGTCTACTATTTGTCTACTAACGTTACAAAAAGCTACTATATAATAGGACAAATTAAATCAAATTACTTGTCCCTATGGAGGACGGTCGAACTTTGGACCGTCCGATTTTTTTCATTACTTGTCTCTGTGCAATACATTAAATATTGTCCCTTTGCTTACCTTGTATTTTTTTGCAAGCTCATCCATGCTTTGGCCAGTTTTATGAGCGTAAGTAATATCCTGCTGTTCCATGTCCGTTAGTTTGTACTTTCGGCCATCCTTATGGCGGATTGTTTCGGTCAGATAGATTTTTTCCATTTTCGTTATAATCCGAACAAGATCAATTTTCACAACCTCTCTGCACCGTCCACAGGTTATTAGGTCCTTTTTATAAATGCCTGTTAATTTATCACAATGGTCATTTTTCTTACTTTCGCTAATTTGACATAGCATGATCTCAACTCCTTAGTGCTTGATGTGTTCAAAAGTAATACTCTTGAACACTCTACACTTTAGATATCGAAATACTTCTCAGGGACATTAGCTTTGATTAATTCCTCAATATAGTTGTTCATGTACAACTCTTGGTCAATCTTGTAAAATAACAACGCTTTGTACACGTCTGGATCAATCTCTATCGTCAGTTTCTTCATCTTCTTACCTGTTCTTGGTGGTCGGCCTACTCTCTTTGGTTCCCCAGATTTGGGGAGATCATTTTCACTCAGGGAAATTTTGCTCCCAGTTGTTTCATTGACCACAGGAGGGGTATTTGTACCCTCTTCACTTTCTGTGTCACCCTGTGTTACCTCATCAGTTTTGAGGTGGTCAATATTCATTTGTCCAGGGTGCTGCTGATCGTGTTTAATATAAAGCCCTTGCTCATCCCTGGTATAGCCTTTTTTCCTGAATTCAGTTGAAATGTTATCCGCGATCCCGATCTCCTTGCAGACAAGGTTAAGCTTTTTACCGGCTGCCATTTCAGAGTTTAGGAAACTGATCCTCTCCTCTGTGGTTAATGCCCTATACGTGGTCTTATCCATGTTGTTCACTCCTATTAGCCCCAATTTGTTGCGCTGTAAACGTGCTGCCATTCATCCCGATCGTCATCAATCTTGTACTCAAATCTCAGATAGGTCTTATGCTTGCCTTCTATGGCCTCAAGGTGTGCGTAGTCTGGATCACTCCATGTTCTATGGATAGTCTTTAGGCCATTCTTATCGATGGCCATTACAAGGCCACCTGACACGTTCCAGTAATCATCCTTTGGGTTTTCCTTGACTAAGTAATCGAAATCCTCAACAAAGTAAATCCCTTTGGGGATCATGGTCATTCTAGTGTCTAAGCCTTGACCATTGAAGTAATTGACGATGAACTTTTCATATCCTTTAGGCCATTGACTTCGTATAGTTTTTCAAGTTGGAATCTGTTCATGTGATTCCCCCCTTACTTAATAAAATAATTAAATACAGTTTTAATTATAAACATATTTTAGTGTAAAGTCAAATAAAGGAATGAGAGACTTTCGCCCCTCATTTTAAGTCTAGAAAGTTCATAACCTCCATGTCGTCATGGACATATTTTTTGAAGGTTTGTTCTAGCCACCCGAGGGCTTGATCTTTTGTCATTTTGCGAACTTCCTGCTTAATGGCGGCTGCTGTTTTGCCATATTTGCGTGTTGCCAGGAGCTGGTAATATTTATCCATGAATTGACCAGCCTTTGGATTCTTTTCATCAACCACTTGGAGGTAGCTTATCTTAAGTAGGCCGCGCGCTGATATCAGTTCTCCTTCTTCCTCGCTTCCCTCTTGGAAGTCCTTCCCCTCCTCAAGGGGAGGCTTACTGACATTCCCCTTCTTCAGCTTCCACATGACAGTGCTCGGTGCATCCACCTGTGCTTGGTAAGAAATCAAGCGAACATTTCTTTCATAGTCCACGTCCATTCCGCTTTTCTTCATTTCCTCCAGAAGGGTGACTATCCCACCGGCTGCCTCCGATATATCGCACGCATCGGGGTAAGGAAAGTATTGATCGTCAACACACATGACGATGGCATAGGGAGAGAAGGGGTTATCCTCCTCTGTTGGAAAGGCGAAGATTGTTCCTCCTAATTGTTCCTTGAGCTGTTTAGCCCTGGCTATTGATCGAGTTTGTAAGTTGTTCATAAATCCTCCTCTTATTTTAACCTGGGATCACCGCTGACTATAGGTTCGCTCGAAGGGGCAGCGGTGCCCTTTTGGTTTGCCTACTTTTGTACGGAGTCCGTACAAAAGTATCTTAATATGTTTAACCTAATGCTTTTCCCAGTAGTTCTTTGCTCTCATAAACATAGTCGCGTACGATATCAATAAATTGATAGATGCGGTTATATTCGTAAAACCATTTACAAGATTGCTCTGCCCTTATGTTTTTTTCTGGCAGGATAGTTTCCCTATACATTACGGCCTGTAATGGTTCTGGCTTGTCCTGAAATCCATATTCATCAGTCCAGTATTCTAGTATCACCATGGCCTTTCTAAGCTTAAGCATAGCGTCCTCTACCTCTGAGGTTTGCTTGGATAATTCACGTTGAAGTTCTTCTTGTGTTTTCATATATCCGTGCCATCCTCTCTCCATTTAGTTTTTTGCGTTTAGACTTCTACCTGGCTTTTAAAGTAACGATCCCAGCTCTGCACTTTGCGCTCAGCCGGTGTGCTTGGTTTGCTAAACAGTTTGATAAAAAATCTTAGCATTGTATTTTTATCCTCCAATTCTCCACAAGAGGATTATGTGCTACAATAAAATAGACTTCTCCCTCTTGTGGGTAGGTGTTGCTGGTGGTCCCTGTCTCCGTCTAAAGTCGCAGGGGCTGCCTTTTATTTCCCTTCTTTTCCTTTGAGCCACTCGAAGACTGCTTCTTTCTCAATTCTCCAATCTCTTCCTACTTTCATAGCATTTAATGATCCGGCCTTGATTGCCCTTATGACTGTTTGGTCGCTAATCTTTAAAAAGTCTGCAAGCTCCCGTGTAGTTAAAATCTCGGGTAGCTTATCAATTCCCACCTTTGCTATCACCTCTCCTTATTTTCTGTCTAATACTATCATTATCTATCAGCTATTGTCAACATTTACTTTATCATGTTGTCGAATATGTTTATTTGCCTACGGTCAATGTAATAGCGCAACGAATAAAAGGTTTAAAAAGGTTATGGCAACGAGATTTAGGGTGGTTCAGATTGAGACCCCCTTTTTGTTCCGTCATGAGTACCCCTCAATGTGAGGGGAGCTGACAGACTTTAACTTCGTGCGTGCGTGCGTATGGACTTTATGATAATTTTATCAAAAACCTGCTTTGTCATGCTACCAAATAAAAAAAAGGACTAGACAATTACGCCCGGTCCTCTTTTCTTGTGCAATTTCAATTCTTCTAACCCATGTTTAATGCCGCGTTAGCCAAATTTCCAAGTTCATCCCCTCCTACATATTCGCGGCAGCCGCGTCGAGTTGAATTACAATTGGTTCGCTTACTGTTCTTTGCGTGGACGCAGTATCTTGCCTAAATGACGCTTGTTCACCTCTTACGCCCCGTAGTACGCTGCTCATATTATCCCTTAGCGTTAAGATAGCTCCTATTTCGTGGTCTGCCATTGTCTCACTTCCCTCTCTTGGGTCCGATAATAGGTACTATGACAAGTAGATAATTATTGGAATTCCTGTATTCGTTCAAATATCGCCCTGGCGTCTGATTTACGTGTTTTTCAAATTGGCAAGCGCTTGCCAATTTGGAGTGTTTTCGCAAGAAGTTGCGAAGTCTGGATTGCTCCCGATTGCTCTGTTTCACTACCAAGGTTAATTACCTTCTTTCCTTGTCCCTTGGGTGATCAACGATCATAACTCTAACTCCTCTAAAGTCTTACGGATGAAATCTTTCAGCTCATCATTAAATACAGGCTCCCTTGCAATCACGGCTTTTTCGAGCATGTGGAATCCAGGAACCCACCCGAATTTTCCATATTGATTTGCAATAGAATGTCCATTCTCAAGTAAATGAGCTAGTGGAGCATTATTTCCGACATTGGATTCAAATGAGTTAGCGCTTAAAGCTTTCTTGCCTTTCGTGCGTACCGTCCAGTGTTTTTTTGTATACCCTGTATCTTTTGGTGTGTTAGCCCGTGTCAGTCTTCTTACAGCGTTAGCTTGTTTTTGTAAGAATTTCTTAGCCTCTTTTGGATACTTTTGGCTAATGACTTTAATAAGATCACGCTCGAATTCATCTAATCCAGTGATTTCAAAGCTACCGCCGCTACTCATTGTAATTACTCTCCTTTCCTTCATTTACTATTAATTCCCCAGTTAAAATGGTAATCTTTTTATCTCTGACATGTGCCACGCTAATTCCTCCTTATTCGAATTGGCAAGCGCTTGCCATTATGGGGTGTTTTCAACCACAAGGATAATGTCTTGATTGCTCACGCTTACGCCGTTTTAAGGGTATCCCCATTATTGAAAATTAACCCTTCGGTATTACCAACTTTTTTCGATCTGGATTTCTACACAATGGTTTATTTCTGACAGCATCCTAAAGAATTGATTATAGACTTTAAGGAGATCGCTGTAGGTGGTCAGCGCTGGGTTCGTTCGCCTGGTCTGTTGCGCTCCATTGACATAAAGCTCAATTGAACCATGCTCTGCAATATCTTCTTTGAGGCCATGGATGATGAACTCTAAATACTCAAGTTCTTCAACATATCGCTTCCAGCGAATCATTCTATCCGGTGTCATGTGCTGCCGGATCGGATCGTCTTGAGCAAGATTTTCGATGTATTTAAGTAGGTCCGAAATCTTAACTTTCTGCTTTGGCGGTTTTCTAGGACGTGCCATATCTTATCCCCTTTCTGTCATTATCTGGTACTTTGGGCGGTGGGGGGTAATTCTTGGAGGGAATTGAAACTTCTCGATTCATGTGTAAATGTGGTTCAGCCTACGGTCCAAGGAAAATAGAGTTTTTGTCTCGGGGTGGGGGGCTATCTTGTTGCATTAACTTTCTTCCGATCCTCAAACGCTCCAATGGTTTCAATCATCTTCCTTATATCATCACTAGTATCGATCTCATCCCATTGTTTCCGCAAGGATTGTATCTCTTCTATGTCTGCTGTCTTAATAACTAATGTAACTTGTACCCCAAACTCTGCTCCCCCACGAACTTGCGACATCCTTGTTCTTGGCTGAATACTGATTTCCATATCCTCTACCTACCTTCCCATTTCTTTGAAGTGTTCGACGATCTGGCTTCAACGTCATACCATGCAGTAACCAATAGTGTGCTGTCCTCATGATCGTTGCCTCCCTTTATATAAAGAATGCCGATGCCCTCACCAGCACCGGCATTCTTTGTTGTTTTAGATTAACGCTCTAGAGAGTTTCACGAATGCCTCATCCACTAAGGGCTTAGTATCCGCGATGGCCATTGCTCTGTAGTCGATCAATCCGGATCGGAAGGAACTCTCTCTTGACACTTCTATCATCACACCTTGTGGTATGTTGTAGCCCATGTACTTGAAGTTACCCAGGATAACCACATCATCAGCAAGGCCATCATCAATAACGATAGGCTTACCTAAGATAAATCCAATCACTTCGTTCTTAGGATCGGCGATATAGATAGGACGCCCATTGGCATCAGTCATACCGTACATTTGGTTGTATAGTGTTGTATTGTTCATGGCCCACTTTGCCCCGTTACCATATCCACTCTTAAGCTTAGCAACCAGCTTAGTAAGGTCTTCATGGGATACAGACCCACCTATCGCAAACGTGGAACTGTTCCCCGCGTTCCATGTGATTGTCATTACCCCTGTACCCTGTGCGTCCCCTGTACCATTGACAAGGCTATCTGCAATAGTTTCCATTACGCTAGCTGTCAGCTCATCGATGATATAGGCTTCAAACGCTGAAATAGTCATTGTCTTAGCTGCTGCCGAAAGACTAAACACCTTAAGGATTTCGTAAGCCGCAAATGACACATTAGAAATACCTGTTGTAGCATCCTCAGCCGCTACTGGTGCTCCTTCAACGTGCCACGCCGCTTTCGTACTTGGCGTTGCAATTGGAACGGTTAAGTTTGTTGGGATAGCAAAATCTCTACAATGCGAAATTATGCCTCCAAGGTTTCGCGCCTTGACGATGATTTGATTAAGCGTTGTAGTAGGCAACACGGCTGCCGCACTCGTGGTTGTGCTGAATGTATCACGGCGTTCTGCTTTGGTAAGGTCCATTGCTCTAGAGTAGGATTCAGACTCTTCGTTTGTTAGGTCTTTCCCAAGCAATGTTTTGAAAAATGCACTCCGATATTCAGGAGTTGCATATAAGTCGTTTTTATCTGGCATTATCTCTTCACTCCTTTGTTGCTGGCCACCGGCTGCACCGATTCCATAGGACCCGATCACGTTGAACGCGCCGGTTGGTTGACTTCTTTGAGCTGTTGTATGGGGTTCTCCCCTGAATTCAGGCTCAGACTCTGTGCCTTGCATCGCATAGAGCTTGTTTCTTTTTAATTGGAGGTCATCGACTATTTCGTCCACTTCAGGTTGTAGAGCTCTAATTTCCTCAACGCTTTTGGCAGCGCTAATTTTTATATTTATTGCTGCTGACCTGGCTTCTAACTTACGTATTTCAGCAATTAATTTTTTCATTATTAGACATCCTCCCTTGTAAGATAGAGCTAGGGTTGATGGTTCAAACCCAACTCGAACGTTCTTTGATAACTTACACCTTATTGTTCAGATGAATTAGTTGACACGTTAGACCTCTATCACTAAACATCGTGTTATGATTATTCTTGTCA
>DASRMG010000028.1:0-9991 GCA_035648035.1 Desulfosporosinus sp.
GTGCTGGAGCTATTGATCAATTCGAATCGCTTCATACCGACGGGGTCGTTTGTCTTCTTATTTCCGAACATCCAATTGAACAGGCTTCTCTTTTCCAAGTTATCACCACCCTTCAAATCGGTTTAATCCATTTACGCCTTAACCTTTGGTAAATTTTCAATCTCTTTACAAAGTAACAATATTGTCTCTGCTAATTTGCAAGCTGATTCAGGGCCAGCCTCTCTCCTTACGGCTGTCCCTAATTGTAGCGCTTGCAAATGTTTAATCTGGCCTTCGATAATTCCTCTGTAATCCATCGTTTTTCCACTCCTTAAATCATGTTCAAATATTCTTGCTGCTTATCTTGTAAAACCACATAAGCATCAAGCATTGCCGCCGTTCCATCTATCCTACGTTTCTGCTTGCTCGTTTTAATTGGCTGAATGTTGTCGTTTTTGTCGATGTCTACAGCCGTATTGCTCAAGCACCACTTTGTGATCGGATTATTGTTATAGATGATTATCTTTTTCTCTAAGTCAGCACCCATTAACTTCATAGGACCGGATAATGTTTTCTTACCCTGGATAACTGGTAACATGGAATCATTTCCGAAGTTGGCCTTCATTTCTTCGACCCAATACTTAGCACTCCATGAGTCGTAACCGGTCCAAGGGATATAAATTCCGCACTTGTTTTGCATTTCAAGGAACCACTCAACGATATATTTATAATGGACGCTGTTTCCAGGTGTGGTCCTCAGCAAGTCACGCTCTTTCCAAAGGTCGTAGCGTATCTTATCCTCTGTAACTCTCTTTTCTAGCAAGTCCTCTGGGAGCCAGTACATAGACTGAGCATAAATCTTTGTATCATTTGGAATCATGAACAAGATACACGCTGCGGTTAAGTCAGTCGTGCTTGATAAGTCGGCCCCGCCTATTCCATACTTGGGTTTGAGTTCTTTGATATCGAACGTCTCTGTATTGTCTAACTGCTCGAATGTCATCCACGCCTCGGACGAAGTTTCTCGAATATTGAACTCTTTACAGACTAGATTCTTGACCAGCATAGGATTTGACATTGCTTTTTTCACTTTGGCAGCTAGTGTTTTCTCATTCTTTATTGTCCCAAGTCCGGGGTTTGCTTTCCTCCAACACTGTGGGTCAATCCATTCTTTTCTAGAATCCAACTCATAAATAAAAGCTATAAGGTTGTCATCCTTATAGCCCGCTTCGTCGAAATATCCATTTATAAGTTGTGTCGCTTCGTCGTATTTCTGATCATATATATCTTCCCGGATTGTTCCGGCTGTGGATGTCATAAAATTTAAAGGTTGTTCTCTCGCAGATACACCGTCAGCCATGATGTCGTAAAGCGGTTTGCCATTCTTCCACTGGTGGAACTCATCCATTAGAATTCCATGAATATTCAAGCCGTCCAATGTGTCACTGTCGCTGGCCAGAGGTTTGAATATACCATCGTTAAAATCACTGACCAATTCAGCAACTAATGTCTTTATTCTCTTTTGAAGTGCGGGAGATTTACGCACCATGCGTTTTGCTTCTCCCCAAATGATCTTGGCTTGATCGCGCTTAGTTGCTACTGCGTAAACTTCCGGACCGGCCTCTCCATCTGCTACCTGGAGATATAGGCCAACACAGGATGAAATTAATGATTTACCGTTTTTCTTCCCTACGATAAGAATTGCTTCGCGGTATTTCCTATTTCCATCTATGTCAATAAATCCAAACACTGTAGCAAGCAAAGCCTTTTCCCATAGCTCAAGAATGACGGGTTTACCACCCATTTTCCCTTTAGAGTGCTTGCAGAAGTTCTCCGTAAACTCAATAAAGTGGTTTGCTCTTGAATTGCTGTAGAAATACTCACTTACTTTAATGTCCAGGTCTTGAACCAGCTTTTTGTATGTTCTGCGGATCTTATCCGGTACAATCTCTTGACCGCTTTCTATTAATTCCCAATACTCTCTTATGGGGTTGTAGTCTTTAGGATATTTAATCAACATCCTCACGACCCGACACAAACTCATTGAACCCATCGCTTTTCGGTTTCTGTTCCTGCTTGGGGAGTAGATCGGATAGTTGCTTAATCGCTTTCATGTACTTTTCAATCATGGAGGTGTAGATCTCTACCTCTGGGGATTTCTTAGTGCCGAATTGATTCTCACCATTCTTGTATTCTGACACGGCCCCTTCAAGGTTTATTGTTTCTTGCAGATCGTCAAGAGTAACGGCCATGAAGGCAGCATTTCGGATGAGCGAAGAAACAGTGTCCATCGTACTCTTTTCCATGTTTTTGAATAATCGCTTAAGTTTAAGTATCTCTTTTTTTATTTTGGCATCTTTTTCTTTCTTGAGCAATAAGCGCGTCTCTTCGTCCATCGTTATCACCGGCCTTTCATGACTACACCCCCTCATAGAACAATCTGTGTATCTATTTATGGTTCAACCTACGGTCCAAGGAAAATAGGGTATCCCTTATTTTATAGGGGGGTATACCCTCTCTGCGCTTTCCTTATCAGCTGTCCACTACTGTCGAACATTAAACCGTCCGCTGTAGCCTCGTTAGTCCTCATGTGCTCCTTGTTGTGACAGTCCTGGCATAAGGCCTCAAGTCTAACATGGTTCAGGCTTATCTCGGGATCATTAATATTGTTTGGTGTTAAGTAAGTAGTGTGATGTGCTATCATTGCGGCACCCTCACATCGATTACAGATAAAGAACTTGGTACCCATGAATGATAGTCTGCATTGAATCCATGCATCCGAGGCATAGAACTTAATAGCCCAAGGTTTAGCCAATCCTACCCTCGCCTCGTCTGCCTGATACTACTATGGCCTCGGCTATAGGCATCATGTCTCATTAAGGCCTCCGTGTCTTTATGGTCATCGCTTAGCTGCTCATGAAGCTCACACCTCGTCACGCGCCAGTTATGACAATTAATACAGTTTGATTGATCTTTGGGTCTTATCTCTTTATAACGATGACACTTCGAGTTTCCAGCCACGGCGATCACCTCCGAATAGACATAGAGAAAGCGCCACCTTTCGGAAGCGCTTTCTTGTGTGTTTCAGTTCATAAAATTTGATATTAGTATCATAACATGGCATATTCGTGGTGTAAATGCAGACTTATTGCAGCAGCTTGTCAAGCCCTTAAAAAACCCGCTATAACGCTAACCGCAAGCCATCTACGCCAAAAATCATAACACTTAACTCTTCAATCATGTCATTTTTCCACGTATACACTGACCTTTCGCTACAGTGAAGTTCGACCGCTATAACCTCAACTCTTTCCTTCCAAGGCATTAAGCTTTTAACGGGATCTAGATAAAGTTTATCGATAACAAGGTACTTCTCAGGTTGACCCTTGTCTATCATCTTTGTCCTAAGCTCAACCAATGATATTTCCACCTGCATGACCATAATCAACGTTCGTATTCTGCCACGTCTAATGGCGTAGATGATGATGTCCTCATTGTCGGACTCTTCGAAGTTGTACTCTTTCAGATCATCGTCCGAAGCTTTATCCTGCGCGAGCTCAATATGCTTGATTAGACTTAGGTATTTTTTAAGCAGGAGTTCGGTGTTGTGGAATCTGCTTTTCCTTGCCCTATCCCGCTCTTCATTTTTCTGCAACTTCAGCGCCTCGATGGCGGCTGCTGTGGCTATCTCCTGTATGTTCACAGTACCAAGTCTTTTACTCACGGCGTAGATCACCCTTTCTTCGGAAAATTACCAGGACGTCGAACAGGAAGATGTCCTGGATCAAGCATGTGACCACCACCACGAACACCTACTCTACCGGTACCAACGTTGAACAACTCTCCTCTGATCCACACAGCCCATACAATCGCATAGACTGCATCAGCTACAACGTGGTTAGCAAAAAGATAAAGGCTTATCAGCACAAGTATTACGCTTAGCGACCCTCGTATTTCGTTCATCCGCAAGCACCCCGTCCACAAGCTGGACAATGTACGCAGCCGCCTTCGTATCGCATCATATTGCCGCAATCTGGGCAAGAGTTTGATTCATGGTCTTGACTCATTTTACTTCCTCCTTCGGCTTCCAGTTGCGACAGTCATTACGTGTTTCACACGGATCGCTTCCCATCTCAGCAAGCGCCTGCTCAGACATGAAAGAGTACAAACACATTCGACATTTTAATTCGTTGTCCAATATCTTTTCAACTGAAGGCATTATATTTCCACTAAGCCTAGATAACTTCTGGTCTTTGACCTCGTCAATTTCACAAGCCCCAATACATAATCCTATTTTCATCTGTTCAAGCATAATCTCGACGTCCGCCATTTCCTCGATGACCTTATCCTTAGTTCCATCGCCATTAGCCTGTTTACAGAGTTCTTTTTGCAGTTCGGACAACTCTTCGATGCATTTAATCGTTTGATGCCTGATTCCAAATGTACTTAAAGCAGAATTATATATCCTGTGCCTTTCTGCTTTGTCCTTGAAAAATTTAGCAAACTCATCTGGGCTTCCGATATCTTCATAGGTCGCAAGTCGGTCAAAGGCTCTTTGAACTGGGCATATATCGCATTGTGGGTTTTCATCCTCACTACTGCAGAATTCTCTGCAATCGCTTTCTCCACAACTTTCACAAAATTCCTTTAAAGTTACTCCGTCAAAAACTTCGCTCTGTGTTGTCAAACGTTCTACTCGATTCATGTCGATTCTCCTCTCACTTTCTCAATTCTTGCTTTCAACGCGCTCATAAGCTTGTCTTGCGTACTGCCCTTATCTTCAAGTGCAGACATAACATCCTCATCGGCGCCGCCCTCTACGATTAAATGGTGTAGAATCACTTTTTCAGTTTGCCCTTGCCGGTGTAATCTTTTGTTCGCCTGTTGGTATAACTCAAGAGACCAGTTCAGCCCGAACCATATGACGTGGTTTCCACCTTCTTGGAGGTTTAGGCCGTAGGCGGCACTTGCGGGATGGGCAAGCAGGATATCTATCTTTCTCGCGTTCCAATCGTCTTGGTCCTGCGGGGTTTTAAGCTGTTGCACTCTGAGTCCCGATGAGGCCAGTGCTTTTTGAATTCTTACAAGATCATGCTTGAAGCTGTAAAAGACTAACGCTGGTTGACCGTTCAATCCCTCGACAAGCTCCATAAACGCTTCGATTTTGCACTGATGGATGTCAACGACATCTCGGTTCTCGTCGTATACTGCGCCATTACACAATTGCAAAAGTTTGTTCGTAAGGACAGCAGCTGTGCCGGCATCGATCGTGGAGTCTCCGACTTCCAAAAGCATTTCCTTTTCGAGACTGTCATAAGCTGTTTTGGCTTTCGGATCCAGTAGCACCGGCACGGTGACTGAAACACAATCCGGAAGATCTAAGTAATCCTCTGCTTTCATACTTACGCAGATATCTCCGATCAGCTGCCTAATTACTTCGTCGGATCCTGGCTTAGGCGCATAGCTGAAAACATGATCGCGGTCTCGTTGATCCGGGTCGAAGTATCTTTCTCTGAAATGCGTAATCTTTTTCCCTAATCTTTGACCCTCATCCAGTAAGTACACTTGCGCCCATAGATCTAGTAGTCCGTTTGGTGCTGGCGTACCGGTTAACCCGACGAACCGCGTAATATATTTACGCACCCAAGTTAGTGATTTAAAGCGTTTAGCCTGATGGTTTTTGAAACTGCTAAACTCATCGACAACGACCATGTCAAACGGCCAGGCGTTCCGGTAGTATTCAACCAGCCAACAAACGTTTTCTCTGTTGATCACATAAATGTCGGCGGGTGTATTCAGCGCTCTGATTCTCTTCTTCAAGGGCCCAAGCGCCGGCACGACTCTCAACATGTGTAAGTGATCCCACTTTGCTGCCTCTTTCGCCCAGGTTGCCTCCGCAACTTTCTTAAGGGCGATCACAAGAACCTTGCTTACGGCGAACCGGTTAAACTTCAGATCGTTGATAACTGTTAAGGCAATCACTGTTTTGCCGAGTCCCATGTCAAGAAAAAGTCCTAACGCCGGATCCGCCAGAAGTCGATTTATGCAATACGATTGATATGGATGTGGTATGAATTTCATTCGCTAATCATCTCTTTACAGTGGCCAGTGAACTTGTCCACCCCTGCTTTACAGTCCAGGGTAAATACCTCAAAGTCTAGTTTGCGTAGTCTCCGATGCTGGACCTCTTGAAGTGGTGATGGTTTTTTGCCCGGCGCTTTTAATTCAACGAAAGCAACCCTGCCACCAGGAAGTAAAACTAATCTATCGGGTACACCCGCATTGCCCGGTGAAACAAATTTATAGGCTTTTCCACCTAGCGCTTTGACCTGATCTCTTAGATAATGCTCGACGTCTTTTTCCCTCATAATGCTTCGCAAATCCTTTCAAAACGAAAATGTAAACCAACTTTTCCATAATACGCGTATAGCACATCGTGATTAGGCGTATCGTGTATATTTACTACCTATTTACTACTACTTATAGAGAAATCATAGTAACATAGTTTACAAACAGCTGTAACCCTTGCTATGACTGAGTTTTTTTGTAAACCAAAGTGTAAACTTTCTAGTTTTTTATGGTTTACATGGTTTACATAATATTTATGTCCGAATATTCTGATGGTTTACAAATGCCCTACTTGGTTTACATTTTTATCGGCACTAAAAGGGTGGCTTTTTGGAGGAACTATAATAAGATTTGATTCCTGAATAAACCCTTTCTGCGTTCCATATCCAGCTCCAAACCGCGCAGTGCTCGCCCTCTTCCACCCTTTCAAATTCTCCAGGACCGTGTTAATCCTGTGCGCCTCCATCTTCGGCATGTTGGCCCTATTATCACAAAGGCATTCCCGCCATATCTCAAGCGCACAGACGCGGTCTCTCGCTACTAATTTCACCATATCCGCCATGCCACCACCCCAAAACATACGACGCCTATCGAGGCTCCATTTTTGCCAATCGGGTGGTACTGCTCGTTCAAGAAAGTCCTCAATTTGTCCCTGAAGTGGATCACGTTCAAGATGTGCTAAGCGACGCTTTTCTGCTTCAGCTTCCATCTCTTGTGATAAAAACAAGGGTTCTCCAAGTCTCCAACGCATGACCGCTTCTGCCCATATCTGATCGATTTCAGTGTTATCCAGGTCATCAAAGATGGATTTACTGGGCTTTTGTATCTCAGTATCAACGGGCCAAAAGCGACGATTCCCTGTCGTGTCTTTAAGGTAATCATGGTCATTAGTCGTCCCGAAAAACACACAGCGCCTTAAATGCTTCTCTGTCTTTCTGGCGTAGGCTGCGCGGTATTGATCGTCTTGTTTACTTAAAAATTGTTTTACAACCTTGATATCCGTTTTACTGAACGCTTCCAGCTCTCCGATCTCCACGATCCAAATACCCTGCAGTAACTCAGCCGCATCTTTGCCCTCAAACGTTTTGATGCTGTCTGAAAACCAGTCCTTACCTAATTTAGCAAACAGAGTACTTTTCCCAATACCCTGACGACCACAAACGACCGTCAGATAATCGAACTTACATCCAGGCACCATTGCGCGACCCACTGCCGCCGCAAAGGCCTTGCGGGTTATTGTGCGTGTGTACGCATGATCCTCCGCGCCAAGGTAATCGATGTAAAGAGTATCAAGCCTCGACAAGCCATCCCATTTCAAGTTCGTGAAGTAGTTAATCACCGGATCGAAGCCATTAGCAGCCGTGTGGTTGCGTAGCGCGTCCTCGATGATATCTCTTGATCTGAAGCCCAACACTCCTTCGGTATACGCGCGAAGCCCAGAGTCATCGTCATCCGTCCAGTGAAACACGCCTGCACTTTTCTCTCGTACTCCCCAGGGCAAAGGTGCTATGCCTAAAATACTGTCAGCAAAAGTGTCCTTCATAATCCGGCCTTTTAGCAAAGGATCATACCTCAGCACAACACACACATTCGCTATGGTTTTCGTGGGTGTACCCGTGTTGCCGCTCACCTGTAGCTTGCCGATCCAGTTAACCGTCTCCTCCTCACCATTCGTTGGAGCCACGGCAAAGTCCTGAGTGGCCTTTTCATAGCGTTCCTGATTTAGTAAAGACGCGACGCTAGTATCTTTTACGGCGAATTCACATGCCGCAAGGTATGACGGTAACTTATTTGTAGGTGTATCTGACTTGGCTTCATCATCCAGCTCACTGAACTTGTGTAACCGTATTAGGTCAAAAGCGTTCACAAGTTTGCCCGAAGTTGGATCAGTTGCGTGGTGACTGTACAGGAAATTGCCATTATCGTACACAACCGCACCACCAACGGTGGACCCACCAGTGAAGGTGAACCGTCCGGATCCGTCGTCGCAGGCAGTATATTCACCAGGTATGAAGGTCTCTATGGCTCTATAAATGTCATATATTCGGCAGAAGGCACCTACAACTCCGCTCTTTGCGTTAGGATCCCCCTGCTTAGCTGCTAGTCTGACATGAGTCTGCTGTACTCCTGGCACCTCTGGCCATTCAGCAACATTGCGCCAATCCGTGTAGGTAGAGAGTAATCCGTCCGCATCAAGGAACGCCTTATCGTCATGCCGGTATGCATAAACACTATCTGAAGAACACGAGGGCCAATACATCAAGCGCGAGGCTTCGAACGTGGTAGGATCGCATAGTTCCATGCCGATAATACTGGCCAACTTACGTGCTAGTGGCTCATATTCGTCTGCTGTTGCGGTCCTATTGAGAGGGATCAAGACACGTAAACGTGGCTTGACCTCTTCATGTTTACGGGTGGAATAGACCGCATAGGCGCACCCTAGTCCATCCACTCTAAGAAGGGTATCCTGTGTCTGCCCAGGTTGAATGTTATCAAGGTCAAGGGTTATAACATCCCGCCCCGTGACGTTACTTGCCTTTCTTCGATTACCCTCAAGAGTACCCGCCACAAAGCCGCCTACGTCCTTCAGATCGTCTTGCTTACTCTTTGGTAGACGCATGTATTCAGCCAGTGTCTCGGTGCCTCTGGCAGGTGTACGCAACTTCTCGACCAGCTCAGACCAGTAAAGAGTTTGCGCTGGCCATTGCGTGGCTTTGCGACTGCCGGCGGATGAAATTGTGATCTGTCGATCGTTTTTAAGTGCCATGAGAGGCATCACTCCTTAAGATCGATAATTGGTAATCCCTCGAGTAAACCGACCTGGTACGCGGGTAGTTCAAACAGTTCTACAGTCCCTCGATTAGCGTGGTGGCCACCGTACCTGAGGACTAAAGACTCTCCCTCAATTTTAGGGTAATCGGTCCATTGGTTGTATTTATCAAGTGAATGTTCAAACTTCTTTAGTAGATCATAATCTAAGTGGATGGCTTGGTCGTCAACCTTTATAATCACCGGATGCCCAATGACTACTTTGAGCGCGTCGAGATCCTTAGTTAAGATCTCGACTTGGTGAATGCGGAATGCTTTCTGATTGATCTTAATCTTTGCGATCAAACCCCTACGTTGCATCTTGATAATCACATTGGCAGCGTCTTTGGCTTTTTTGATCTTTTCCAATTCTTCGTCGGTGAGCTTTCTTAAGAACATCCGTCTCTCACCTCTGCGTTCGTTCGTACCGGTAAGATCAGGACGTCGATTCCGTTTTCCTCATCACTATAGACGATTGAGTCATTTCTGTGTCTAAGCTTTATAACCACTCTGGTCGATCCAGCACTCTTGAAAACATCCAGAGCATAATACAGGTAATCAGCATTGAAGGACCACGTTTCGTCCTGATCTTTGACCAGCTCGCCAATGGACACTTTTAGTTCGACGCCTTGGTCCGATAGCTGCAAGAAAGCCTTCTCCCTGAGCAAAACAAGATTCACGATTTTATCGGCCGTCTTGAGTTCCTTTACAACCATCCGCATGACCTTTGCGCATTGGGTAGCTGCCTCTACCTGAGCAAAAGTTTCCAACGTGATTTGATTCTCTGAAGTCCAGTAAAGTAAATTATCAACGGCCTGCTCATTCGGGTACGTTCCTTCGATCTCAGCGCCCGTAATGG
>DASRMG010000029.1:0-19226 GCA_035648035.1 Desulfosporosinus sp.
GTAGCAGCTTAAGGGTTTAATCCATCAGTTAATTAGTCATTGTTCGGATTTTTCAATGGCCTGTTTGTTATGACCTTTTTTCCGAAACCAAAATCTAACCATTAACCAATCAAATTCTTGACTTTAATTAGCTGGTCTAAAGATTGT
Organism: Desulfosporosinus sp.; assembly: GCA_035648035.1. GTDB lineage: Bacteria > Bacillota > Desulfitobacteriia > Desulfitobacteriales > Desulfitobacteriaceae > Desulfosporosinus. The sequence continues at coordinate 148 of DASRMG010000029.1, forward strand.
TAAATATTTTCTCATTATTTCTTTAGATGTAAAATATATTCTGTCACTGACATCTCCATTTGATGAAAAAGGATGCTCTAATATGTTAAGAATGACAGGGTCGCCATGGTTATCAAAATAAGCATCAATGGCATATTCTGCGCCTTCAATATACTCCTCGATAATAAATTTTGAAGAATCCAAAACTTCTTTGGGATATAATCCTTTAACCGTTTCCATTTCATTTCCAATTAAGCTTATAATTGATGCCCATTCATGATCTCCGTTCACCTTATGTACTCCCATGCTGAAAAACCCAATCGCTGGCTTGATAATAAAAGGTTTTTTAATCTTGCTCACATCAACTTCTAGTAGTTGATCATACGAAACTTCTTCAAATAAGAACTGAGGATATATCCCTTTAACTAACGTTCGAAAGCTCACTTTATCTTTAAACAATTCTATTGCCCTAGGAATTCCCGTGTATTTAAGATTTCTATATATCCATTGAAACGAATTTTCAGAATTACAATAGAGTAGTAATGGTGCTTTTGTTTTGGCTATTGTAATAAAAGCCTCTTCATTGAATGTCTTCACATCGTTCAAAGATATCAATTCCTGGTCATTTGAGCAGTTCAAGACATGAATACCCATATCGCGCGCGGTTTTCTGCAAGAATATCGATACATAAGGTTGGTCTAAAATTATCATGGATTATCACCCCCATCAGAATAGTTTTCGACAACTGTAAATAATTTACCTCTATAAAGTTTTGCGCAAATAAGGAGATATAGTGTACAGCACTAGGGTTTATATTTAATTGAACATAAAAATAATTTTTCAGAGCCATGCAAAGTACCTACGAGCTTTGAAGTAATAATCAAAACCACGAGTACCTTAACATTATTTGAAGGTCTTTTTCCACTTAACGCTTGATCGTTAATTATCGATATACACCCATCGTACAGGTTATGGGAGGAATTCGACATTATAAATAGAAGCTATAATATAGAGGAGATGTAAAAAGTGAGTAAAATTCTTAAAAATATTGACGAAAAAGAGGTCATCCTGACTTTAGGAGGATTTAAAAAACTTGAAGAAGAGTTGAACCAATGTAAAACTGTGAAGCGCGGTGAGGTTGCCGGACGCATTAAGCAGGCCATTGACTTTGGAGATATTAGCGAAAACTCCGAATACGACGATGCCAAGAACGACCAGGCCTTTATTGAGGGCAGAATCATTACTCTCGAGAAAATGCTCAGAAATTCACGAGTTATTAATGAAGTTGAAGGAAAAGATATCGTCGAAGTAGGGGCAAAAGTTCGTCTGAAAGACGTGGACTTTGGGGATGAAGAGGAGTACTCCATTGTTGGTTCTGCAGAAGCAGATCCAGCCTCCAATAAAATTTCCAACGAATCACCTGTGGGAAAAGCAGTTCTTGGACTGCCTAAAGGAGCTGTTGTGGAGGTTAATGCGCCTGCAGGGGTAATTCACTATCAAATTTTGAATATAAAGTAAGCAAGTTTAAGGTTTAACTTTCGGTTCTAGAGTTTAATAATCAATACCTACATTGACCCATTGATTGCAACCAATCTAAAATCAGCTCCTTGAGCATGTTGCTTTACTGTCATCTTCTAGGTCTTTAACTAACGACGAATCAATCAAGGCTGGGAGTAAGCAAACCGAGTTTCACCTCAATGCTAGTACCCTTTCCAAGTTCACTCTGTACTAAAACCGTACCATCATGAAGCTCAATCAGGTGTTTTGCGATAGCAAGTCCAAGGCCTGTACCATTACCCTTGCGGGAGTTATCTACTTTGTAAAAACGGTCCCAAATATGGGTTAGTTCCTCTGCCGCAATACCATACCCTTGATCGCGGATTATGATCGAAAGCGTATTATTGCCAAGTAAGCTTGTTTCAACGAATACGTTGGTGTTATTAGGTGAATATTTGATGGCATTATCCAAGAATATTACAAACAATTGCCTTAAACGATCATAATCGCCTATTAGTCGAGTATCTTCTTGCTCAGTTAGATACTTAATTTTAATTCCCTTTTTCTCAGCGATTGTCTGAAGACTCTTGACCGCATCTGCAAGCAGGCTGGGGATATGGATCTTCTCTTTATTAATAGTAATCTTGCCAGATTGAAGGCGAGAAAGTTCCAGAAGATCCCCCACCAAACGTTCCAAAACTCGCGTTTCTGAAAGCATCCTTCGCTGGTAACGTTTAATATCCTCGCTTTTTTCAACGGTACCATCTACTAAGGCTTCAAGGGAACCGCGGATCACTGTCAGAGGCGTACGAAACTCGTGAGACACATTGGCAACAAAATCTCGGCGTAGTTGTTCAAGACGTGCGCTTTCGCTAATATCATGAACCAATGCAACGCTTCCTGTGACCGTCCCCAAGTTGTCGACAATGGGGGTAAAGGTAAACATAAGCTTTTTACCCAACCAATCTTTTACCATTTGTACGGGCTTCTTTTCTTCCATAACTTTAGACAGTTGGGCCTGAACGCCTAAATTGTTGAGGTCTTTTTTTACAGCTTCATTGGAATACCGATCAGGTCTATTCATGATCTCCGAGAGCGCAGAATTGACACTCACTAATTCTAGACTCTTATCAAAGGCTACAATTCCCTCGGAGATACTTGATATTATGTCGTTAAGCTTCCCTTTTTCTTGAAAAAGTTGGTTGATCGTAGAGCCCAACTCCGAAGCTAGTATATCCAAGGAATTACCTAGCTGACCCAATTCATCCTTGCTATGAAACCCTGTTCTTGCTGCATAATTTCCTCTCGATATTTCCAGTGCCGTGCGATTCATTGCTTTCAAAGGACGAGTAAAGAGTAGGGAGTAGAAAATCCCCAAACCCACTGCAAGAATAAGTGCCGCAAGAAGACTAAGCGCTAGTATACTCACTGCTCTGCTTAGAGTTTCTGTAACCCCTGTTACCGGAGAATGTAGCAGCACAGAACCAATGTATTGCTGCTTAGAATTAACGATTGGCACACCCACGGTGAGCGTGGCTTCGTTGTAGACGCTGCTAAAACTTTCACTGACAGATTCCTTGCCCGTCAGTACTTCTTGAATGACGTTTTCCGCCTCCATAGGTAGAGGCTCTGAGTTATTAGAATTACCCATACCCATGCTCATACCCATACCTTGCCCCCCTTCAGAGATCAAGGAGAGGTCTCCTTTACTATCAGTAATCCATACCTTCGATTCGGTAAGCGTATCAAGAGAACGCATATATCCCCCGAAACCTCGCATCGGGCTATTAGGACCCGGAATATTCGTCCCATTAATTTCCAGGTAGTCAGCTACAACTAGAGAGATGCTTCGTGCACTTGCCAGCATTGTTTTTTCTCTGCTATCAAAGGCATATTGCCGAAACATTTGAATAAAAAATAATCCTATAGCAAGCATTGATATGAGCACGATGACCACAAAGCCGGCGGTTAATTTAACAGCAATTCTATTCTTAAACATGCTTAACCTCAAATTTATACCCTACACCCCAGATGGTTTTTATATCCCAACCCAGAGTTTCCGAAAAGTTTATTTTTGACCTGAGCCTCTTAATATGAGTATCTACTGTGCGAGCATCGCCAAAATACTCATAGCCCCATATGCTATTTAGAAGATTGTCCCGTGAGAATACCTTTCCCGGGTTCGATGCTAAAATCCATAGAATTTCTATTTCCTTCTTGGTAAGGCTTATATTCTCATCATCGATCATCACTTCATAGTCTGATATATTGATTTTTAGACCCGGGTGCACAATAATATCTTCGTGTTGCTCCTCAGAAATATCTGGGCGCCTTAAGACTGCACGGATCCTAGCCATGACTTCTCCAGGACTGAATGGTTTCACGATATAGTCATCCGCACCGATATCAAGTCCCATGATGCGATCCCCATCTTCTCCTTTTGCCGTAATCATGATAATTGGCACATTGGAGGTTTTACGAATTTCACGGCAAACTTCAAAACCATCCTTTTCAGGCATCATGACATCCAAGAGCAAAAGCACTGGTTTATATTCGATAAATTCTTTAATAGCCTCTACACCATCACGGGCAAGAATCGGTTGAAATCCTTCTTTAGTGACATAGGTTTTTAAAATATCCAGAATGCCTTCATTATCATCGGCAATAAGTAGATACTTGTTCAAAATAACCCCTCCAATTCTTCTCTCTCTATATTATCATTAATCCAAATTATATTTGTGTCATATTTATGGCATAAAAAGACATCATTGATTAACGGGATATGCTAAATATTAGCATATCCCGTTTTGACGCTGAAATTATATTTGCGTGTCTATATTAAATTCATGAGTACACTGGGGGCATTTAATTTCAAGGTCGCCCTTGTTAATTGGAACGCGAATTTTTGACGAACATTTTTTACATTCAATGACTCGGTGGTCGATAAGTTTAAGTATTTTTGTGGGGTTGAACCCTGTAACAAAATCCTTTCCAATAAGGAAAGTTGGGACTCCCCTGATGTTTCTCCGTTCTAACTCCGCTCTTGCTTCAGCATCAACGTTAATGTCCTTTTGCTCAAACTGAATTCTATTTTGGAAAAGAAAGTTTTTTGCTTTCTTACACGATGAGCAGTTTTGAGCGGTAAACATGATCACTTCTTTCATAACACAATCCTCACAATTTCACAATCTATTAAGAGTCCTTCAAAAGGGCCTTCTTTTTCAAGAAAGCCCTTAAATCCTTAGATATCACAGCTGAATAGAACTACTGATTGAGTTTCATAAGGGTTTCGATCGCTTTATTCAGAGCTTCCTTACGATCTTCCCCTTGATCCATTGCGTCAATCAAGCAAGAGCTCGCATAACGTTGGGCGACGATTAAAGACGTTTTATGCACGGCTGCACGGATAGCGACAAGCTGTAATAATATTTCCTCACAGCTCTTTTCTTCCTCTATCATCCGTTCAACACCTGAAATATGGCCTCGCACTGTCTTAAGTCGAGTTAGAATTTGTTTAACTTCTTCCGCGTTGACCTCTTTCACAAGGATTATCTCCCATCTCATTTTGAATATAACTATTTACTATAAAGTTTATTGTATTTTGCGTAACTTTTCAAGACGCGCCCTACATAATCGCGTGTCTCCTTATATGGGATATCCTGTATGCGTATATTATTTGGGTCGAGCTGTCCATTCTTAATCCATTCTTGTACATGTCCTCTTCCGCCATTGTACGCAGCGGTCACTAAGGTTGTATTATTAACGAATTCTTTTTGCAAACTAGCGAGATACCAGGTTCCATATTGGATATTCTTCTCTGGATTAAGTAAATTCTGTTCGCTATATGTTTTATCTCCCAGACTTTCAGAAATCGCTTGTGCTGTACTTGGCATGATCTGCATTAAGCCTTTTGCACCTTTATGTGATTCCGATTGAGAGCGAAACTTACTTTCTTCTCGGATCACGGAAACAACAAACAAAGGGTCCACACCATACTGCGCTGCATACTTTTCTATGATCGCTTGATTTGGGTAGGGATAAATAATTTTCTCAAGGCTTGGCATATTCAATATAGTGAAAGCCCCTAGGAATGCTAGCACACAAAAAATAAAAATCTTCTTTCCGAGTGTCCAACGTTTTTTCCTCGTTATTGCCATAACATCTCCCTCTTTCGTGTAGGATTATATAAACAATTATATTTATCACAAACTTATTTTAGAATTGTCTCAATGATGATTATACATAATTTTCTTCCAGTTTATTTGCAGTTGATGCTCAGTATCTAACTCACATCCGGAGTTATCAATAACTACATCGGCTTTCTCACACTTTTCATCTAACGATCCCTGTGCAGCAATACGGGCTTCCACCTCAGCCAAATTCAGCTTGTCCCGCGCTAGAACGCGTGAAATTTGAAGGTGCCGTGGCACCCACACTACCCAAACTTGGTCGACAAACCTTTCAAACCCTGTTTCAAGAAGCAAAGGGACGTCCCATACGCAAAATTTCGTCCCTGAGTCACGAAGTGTTGCTTGCTCAGCCTTCATACATTCAACCACGCGAGGATGCACGATGCGCTCAAGCAGCTTTCGTGCATCCTGATCACGGAAAATGCGCAGACCCAATTTCGAACGATTTATTTCTCCATTTTCGCCAACGATTTCAGACCCAAATTCATGGATTAAGGTAGATAGGATGGATGAATCCGCTTCAAATAAACGGTGAACCGTTTTATCAGCATCTAGAACGGGAACCCCTTGCTTTTTAAACCACTTTGCAACGGTGGACTTGCCGCTTCCGATACCACCCGTGAGCCCTATAGTAAACATTTATCTCACCTCAGATCAATTTACCCAGTCCCACCAATATTAAAACAATTCCCGGTAAATATTCTGCTTTTGCGATCCATTTTTCGGGAATTTTTCCAGCCATCTGTTGACCCAAGCGCAACATCATAACTTGGGTTAAGGCTACTATGCCAATGACTGAGAGCGTCATTCCTGCCATTGCAGCTCCAATTCCACTGGCAAAAGCGTCCATTGCCAGCGCACTTCCTAGGAGTAAACTTTCGCGAAGACTAATTCCACCAGAACCGTCAACATCCGCTATATCCGGTGTTTTCAATACCTGAATCACGAATCCGAAAAGACTTAATTGAAATCGGAACACTGGTTCCAATACGGGTTTTGGAAGGACTACAGCCATTGCAGGAACAGCCTGTGGGAAAGTCTCTCCCCTACCATTCCATATCGCTCTAGACAGTTGAACGACTCCTAGAGCAAGGATTATAGTTGCTCCCAATGAACGTGCCGGAATAAAACTAAGCCATGAGGTGACCCAACTGCCAAATAGCATCGATATTCCCATGGCAAAAACTGTACACAATGCAATAGCAATCAGTGAACTGATTGGTATAAGAATACGGCGTAAGCCGTAGGCCAATCCGACACCAAATCCATCCAAACTTAAAGCTACTGCCATAAGCATAGCTGCTCCCATATATGTATCCCTCCATCTTGCGACTTCAGGATAATATATGGGTTTGAAGGCTATTTGGTGAAATGAATTACTCGCTCTCAGTGATCCATTCCTCTAAGACCTTATCTCTTCGTTTCTTCAGAGTCTCGCTCTCTTCATTAAGTTTCATAGCTAATTCGTAATTTGTACCGGCTAAAGCAAGCGCTTCTTCAACAGTTTTGACTTCTAACTCCAGCTCTTCAATATCCAGTTCTAGTTGCTTCATCCGTTTTTTCTCTCGCGCTTGATTGCGGGTTTCTTGCTGATCTTGATAACTAGACTTTGCACTTCGTTCCACCGGTGCGACGTTTGCATCCGCTTGTTGTTTATATTCCTTAAAACCCGTGTAATCTCCCTCGTAAAGAGAAAGCCCCTCCGTCGTAAGCTCCCCGATCTTAGACACGATTTTATCCAGGAAGTAGCGATCATGGGAAACAACGAGCACAGTGCCATCATAGTCAAGAAGCGCTTCTTCAAGCACTCCGCGGGTCTCAGCATCAAGATGATTAGTCGGTTCATCTAATAATAGTAAATTGCCTCTTTCCAGGAAAAGCTTACATAAAGCTAAACGGCTCTTTTCTCCTCCGCTCAAGATAGAAACGTGTTTAAAGACATCCTCGTTTCTGAACCCATAACGGGCGAGAAGGCTTCTAATGTCCAGGTCTTTTAACTTTGAGACACCCAGGATTTCGTCCATTACTGTTCCTGAACTGCCCAGATTTTCATGTTCTTGAGAATAATAGGCAATCTTCACATTGGCACCTAAGTGTATGGTTCCAGCAAAAGGAGCCTGGCGAAGAATTGCCTTTAGAATCGAGGTTTTACCGACTCCATTTTTGCCCAACAAGGCCACTCTATCTCCCCGTCGCAGATCCAAGTTTACCTTTTGAAATAAAGTTCGTGCTCCGTAGGAGATCGATAGATCGTCAACTAAAAGGACACGATCTCCGCTTCGTACTCCGCTATCAAACGTCACCGCAAGCCCATGGTCTACCTTAGTGACTTGAATGGGCTTTAATTTGTTTAACTGAATTTCTCTGCCACGGGCCTGTTTGGAATTAACCCCCGCTTTATTTCTGCGAACATACTCTTCAAGCTTGGTAATTTTATTGGCTAGACGTTCTGCTTCACGGCCTATTGTCTTATCTTCCAAGATCTTTAATAGTTCGTATTCAGAATAATTACCTGTATATCCCTTTAGACCCCCGTTTTCCAAGCAAAAAACCCTTGACACTGTGCGATCCAAAAAGTAACGGTCATGCGAAACGATGAGTAGGGCCCCCGGATAATCTCGCAAATACCCTTCTAGCCACTCTAGAGCCTCGATATCCAAATGATTCGTGGGTTCATCTAATATTAAGAGTTCGGGTGATCTGAGCAACAGTTTGCACAAGGCCAGCCGAGTTTTTTGCCCCCCACTTAATGTAGTGACTAGAGAATCAATCTCTCCCTCAAGCCCCAGTCCAGACAAAATTCTCCGCACCAAAGCCTCTAGCGCATATCCACCCTGGCCTTCAAACAACTCCGTTAAAGCAGCATATTGCTCCATAACTTTATCAGTGGGGGTGAGCGCCATCTTCTCTTCTAACTCTCGCAACTGTTCCTGCATCCGCAACAAATCCGCTCGTTCTTGAATTACGCACTGAAAAACGTTCCCCTCATCCTCAACTATCGGAGTTTGTGGGAGGTACCCAAAGGATCCAAGAATCTGAACTTCTCCACTTTCTAACCGAACGTCTCCTAAACAAGCTCGAATTAGTGTGGTTTTACCTGCACCATTTGGGCCGACCAATGCGACTTTTTCACCTTGTTCTAAAGCAAAACTAACCCGCCGAAAAAGCGGTTCTCCAGATATATCGATGCCACAATCCCGGCAAAATAAAACACTCATTTCTATAAATAGCCCCTTTATCTAACGGACGCACTGTACATTATCTACCATTCCAGAATCATTTTACTATATCATACCCACCTCTATCTAACAAACAATTGCTCAATCTAAATGCTACTTTTAATGAGCAGTAATATGTCATAATATAGGTAAATATACTTTGACTTTTACGGAGTTTAGATGTAATATTCAATTATTAATAATACCCCCATACAGGGGGGTATCGTCATGTATTAAAATTTATCTGAAAACCCGTTACATACCTACAGTGGAATGCAAAGAATGAGAGGAATAATTATATGAAGAAAAATTCGCCTCTAAAACATCAGAGGCATGAAATCTCCACCATGGTTGGAATGTTAATTGCTATGCTTATAACAGGAGCAACTGTCGGTTTAATTTTCCCTTTTTTTGCAAAGATTTTTGTGGTGGTTAACGCGGGGATGTTGGCTTTTTTCATAATTAGCTGCTTACTTGCCGGAATTATTTTAGGCGTTGCAAACTACTATATTGCCAAGAAGATCCTCTATAGTCCGATTCTACGAATGATTGATCAAGTAAATGAACTTTCACAAGGAAACCTTACTGTCAAGATTGGACTCAATGAACAAGATTTTATTGGCCAACTAGCAAAATCTATCGACGTACTGACACAGAACTTTGCTAAAATTGTGATTGGGGCTAGGGATGCTGCTGAGGAAGTTGGACTGGTTGGTAAGAATGTTAGAGCGACAACGCTTTTTAGTGCCGAGTCCTCTCACCAGGCGGTAGAAGTAACTGGTACCCACGGTGAAACTGCTCAAAAGCAATTAATATCGGTTGATGAAGTGAATTTAGTCGCAAGGGATATGGAACAAGGTCTTAGGAAGGCTGGATCCAACGTAGACAAGGCTGTAGTATCTGCTCACGATTTTTCGTTAATAGCAGTAAAGGGACACCATCTTATTGAACAGATGAACGAGGGCATGCAAACTGCATTACAAGAAGCACTACAGGCCCAGCATATAGTCCTCCAACTTCAAAAGAATACGCTCGTAATTAATGACATTGCACAATTAATTCAAGATATTTCTGGCCAAACTAATCTTTTGGCACTGAACGCCTCTATAGAGGCTGCTCGTGCAGGTCATGAGGGTAGAGGTTTTATGGTTGTGGCTAATGAGGTCAAGAAACTCTCGGAGGCTTCAGCTTCTGCTGCAAGACAGATTACGTCTCTGCTAACCTTGATGCAAACGGATGTTGGAGCAACTGTTAAGTCAACTGAGAAGTGTTCTAACACGCTAAAGTCAGAAACTAAGAATATGTCGGAGGCTCAAACTGTATTTTCAAAAATCGACGTTACCTCAGAACAGCTTAAAAGCAATATGAATTGTGCCGCCAGCGAACTTCAAATAGCGCTAGCCGGTGCACAAGGTGTTTTAAAAAAGATGGACACGTTTAAAGATCTAAGTGAAGCTTCAGCCTTTTGTGCAATACAAGTAGGAACTATGATAGAAAAACAAGTGGATAATTTGAATACTCTGGAGATACAGGCTGATTCCTTGAGTAACGCCGTGAACCTCTTAAATAGGCATTTAGAGAGTATTAGAGTTTGATTTTTAGGAAATCGAAAGACACCACGTACTATTACGTGGTGTCTTTTGATTATCTCGCGTCCCTTTGCCATATAAATAGATATGGCAGGCTCCCTAGTACTGGTTATTTCATCCAGGTATCTGCTAAAGCGCGATTATCCGCAAGCCATTTCTTTGCAGCGGCGTCAGGTTCCATACCTTCGTTAATTAGACCCTCGAGGGTAGCGATTTGCGTATCGTCGAGTTTAAAGGCTTTGAGCATTTTGGCAACTTGAGGATTTTTCTTTGTGAATTCTTTGTTTGCTAAGGTATGAAGCCGTTCAGATTCTCCATAAGATTTTTTCGAATCCGCTAAGTATTTAAGATCATACTTGGCAAACATCCAATGTGGACTCCAGGCAGTAATCACAATCGGCTTTTTATCTCGGTATGCCTTATCAAGGGCAGTCAGCATGGCGGTTTCAGAACTTCCCACTACTGTGTAGTCTAAGCCATAGGTTTTGATTAATTCGTCCGTGGTTTTCATCATACTAGCGCCCGGATCAATACCGATTATTTTGCCATCGAACTGAGCTTTGTTGTCTTGCAGCTCCTCAATGGTATTTATATCGACATAGTTCGGCACTACGAGACCGAGTTTGGCTTCGCCCTTATACCATATTCCATAGTCATCCAAGTTATCTTTATACTTTTCCCAATATGATTTATGCGTAAGCGGAAGCCAGCCATCCATGAAAACATCTACATCGCCCTTGTTTAAGCCAACGAAAAGGGGTGCCACATCAAGTTGTTGGAGCTTGACCTCATAACCTTTCTCTTCTAGAAGTACCTTCCATAAATTACTTACAGCGACATCTTCAGCCCAACTGACATAACCAATTTTAACCGTCTTGTTTTCAGTGTCCTTTGTGGCATCTTCTTTGGGGGCGGTATTTCCACAACCTGCCACTAATCCGACTGTTAACATGCCTACCATGGCCCCAACCAGAACTCGTTTCCAATGCTTTGGCAGTACCTTCATTTGATCATCCTCCTAAATTAATTCTTATGATTTCTTCTATATATCTGAGCTTTAACTGGTAACTTCCTGTCATTAGGATAAACGAAAAAAGAATTATTATCCATAAAGCGAACTGGAAAAATGGAAAAACAACTATTAGGCATTGCGAGGCGCCATCTTTTTCTCCAGAACTTGGACTGTTGCCGCCGCTTGGACGGCTTCTATAGTGGCAGCCAAACCCGCAAAACCTGATCCGATGACGATACCGTCAGTTCCGCAATCAAAATCTAGCGCAGAATTTGACCTACCATAAACATGCATAACCTACACCTCCATTGTACTAATACACTATAATAAAATGATACTAGCCCCACTATATGTTAATTTACAGTATATTAACAGCTTTGCCCGAATTTAGTTGAAATTCATCGTAAAACTACCATTCAGGTACGTACCTGAATGGTAGTTTTACATAGTCTTATGTGCTCAATGTTCTGTTTATTAGAAGTTATATTGAGACAGCACTTGTATTGCATTGTTCCGAGATAAATTAAAAGACTGCCAAGAGTTATTTCTAGATATAACCCTTTGTTCTTCACTCAGATATTTCTTAAGATCGGTCGACACCTTGTTATCATCTAGCAAGTTAACTAACAGTGGTATTGTGTCATATGACAAGTTCTTCAGATATTGAGTATCAACTTACCAGTCTCGACATAACGAACCTACTTATCACGATCTACGCTAAAATGGCCTGTCTTTAACACTATTAAAGACAGGCCATTTTAGACAGCTCTACAGTTTTTCGAGATGGAAAAAGATCGTTATTAACTCTGGCAACTAAGGCAGTAAACCGTCGTCCTCCCCGCGAGTTTAATACGCTCTAGCGATCGCCCACAGACTTGACAGGGTTTCCCTCCCCTGCCGTACACTTGTAAGGCTTGCTCAAACGATCCTTTTTCCCCATTGGCATCCCTATAATCTCGAAACGATGTCCCTCTAGCATCAATGCCTGCTTGAAGAACCGTTTGAATCGCTTGGTGAAGCTTGAGAATTTCCTTCTCTGATAGAGTGTCTACTCTGCGGTCGGGAGATATTCCAGCCAAGAACAGCGCTTCATCGACATAAATGTTCCCCATTCCTGCGAGGACCGTCTGATCAAGCAATGCAGCCTTTAGAAAGACTTTTTTCTTTCCGAAACGGTTTCTCAGCACTGCAGGGGTGAATTCATCTTCTAAGGGTTCCGGACCAAGCTTACCCAGAGAGGATTGACTAAAACGAAGTGAGGTCGGTATCGCTTGAATACGCCCAAATTTACGCACGTCTGAAAAGTGCAGCTCGCCGGTTTCCAGACGAAAAACCACATGCGTGTGCTTTTCTGGTTCTTGATGTTCCGGATAATAATTCAAGCGTCCCGTCATTCGCATATGGGCAATTAACGTCAAATCTTCATCTAACAAGATCATTAGGTATTTACCGCGCCGATCGATTGTTTGGATCCGTCGTCCTGTAACTAGCTCTTCAAAGACCTTATCTTCCCAGCTGCAAACTGCAGAGGGCCAAATGAGCGTAATTTCCTCGATTTTAATATCTCTAACGTGTTCTAATAATGTCCGTCGAATAGTTTCAACCTCAGGTAGTTCTGGCATGGTGCCTCCTCAATTCGTTGGTGTATACGGTTGCATGTCATACCAATTAGGTCCAACTTTGCATTCTACCGTCATGGGCACGGAAAGCGGAAAAGCGTTTTCCATATTATCGATCAACACTCGTGCTACCTTCTCTAAATCTTCGGGAGCAACTTGGAGCAAGAGCTCATCATGCACTTGCAGTAGTATATCCGCCCGGAAGGGCTTCAGTCCTTCGGCTACCTTAATCATGGCTATCTTCATGATATCTGCTGCCGTCCCCTGTACTGGCGTATTCATGGCAATGCGTTCTCCAAATTGACGTTGAACTCGGCTAGAATGGAGCAATTCAGGAATTCGTCGCAGGCGATTCAACAGGGTGCGGACTTGTCCCTCTTGTTTAGCCTTCTCAACGACTGTTTCCAGATAACGCTTGACCCCGTTATAGCGCTTAAAATATTGCTCAATATAGAATTTTGATTCTTTACGTGGAATCCCTAAATCCCTAGAAAGCCCAAACTCGGTGAGCCCGTACACCAACCCAAAATTAACCGCTTTGGCGCTCCGGCGCATGTTTGACGTGACCGCCTCGATAGAGATACCAAATACTTCCGCTGCAGTTCGAGCATGTACATCCTGTCCCAGGGCGAAAGATTCGCAAAGAAGCGGATCTTGAGAGTAGTGGGCTAAAATTCGCAGCTCGATTTGCGAGTAATCGGCTGATAGAAGTACCCATCCAGGCTCCGTAGGATGAAACACTTTTCTCAGCTGTCTTCCCTGCTCAAGCCGCATGGGAATGTTCTGTAAATTTGGCTCTGTGCTCGACAAGCGACCGGTTGTTGCCACCGTCTGTTGAAAGGTGGTGTGGATCCTACCATTCTTCACTTGAGCCAGCAAACCATTCACATAGGTAGACATGAGTTTATTGAGCTGCCGATAGTCCAACACCTTTTCTATGATTGGGTGAGATGAACGCAGTTCCTCCAGTGTCTCTGCGTTGGTGGAATACCCCGTTTTTGTTTTTTTTGCCGTGGGCAAGCCCAACTTCTCAAACAGTATCGTCCCCATCTGCTTCGGAGAATTTATATTAAAGATTTCCTCGGCGAGCGCATATATGTCTAGCTCTAGTTGTTTTAAAGTGACACTAATCCCTTCGCCGACATGCGTCAATTGTTCTGCATCAACCCCGATGCCGTGAAGTTCAACTTCTGCTAATACCAGGCTAAGCGGTTCTTCGATGTCATGCAGTAAGCCCGTCAGTCCTAGTGCTTCAAGATCTTCCTGAAACTTGGGGGCGACCTGCGCTAAGGCGGCGGCTTCATGGGCGACGTTCAAGAAGACGTCTTGGTTCTGAACGTATTCTTTCACTAAATCCAGCGGGGCAAATTTAGTTCTTGAGGCTTGAATAAGATAAGAAGCCAAACCCAGGTCCAACGCAACGCCCTTTAACGAAGTTCCTTCATTAGCGAGCAACAAAGCCACCGTCTTACTATCTGCCAAGGTTTTGAGCACCCGATCACTACCCAACAATTCTGACCAAGCTTTGAGCACACCCTCAGATACTATTGATCGTGTCAACTTAAAAGAGTCGCCCAGAGTAGCTATTCCCCATTCCAGCCAGCGACCGCCTTGTAACCCTGTTCCCTCATAACGACAGGCTAACGTAAGCGGAACGTTTCCTGCTTGCCACTTTCCTATCTGTTCCAGCCAGCCCTCGTCAGAAAGCGTGCTTTCAGGCCAATCTTCCAACACAGCATCTAGGCTTTCTCCAGACGCATCTCCATCGTCTTTGTGACGCTCTTGCCACAAACGAGTCACACTTTTAAGATTATAATCTTGAAACACGGGGAGCACTTTGGTTGCTTGTGAGCGGTGGTAAACAAAATCTTCGATTGAAAATTCCAACGGTATTTCAGTGATCATCGTGGCCAATTTCTTACTAAGTCGTGCCTGATCAGCAAATTCTATCAAATTACTTTTAACTTTTTTTCCTGATACTTTGTCAGTATTCGCCAAAACCCCTTCGACTGTTTCAAACTCCCAGAGTAATTTTAACGCGGTTTTCTCACCGATTCCAGGCACTCCGGGGATATTGTCCGAGCTATCTCCCATGAGACCCTTTAGATCAATGATTTGGTAAGGTCTGAGTTGATAACGTTCCCATAAAGCATGTTCGTCATAACGTTCCACCTCACTAATTCCTTTTTTCGTCAAATATATATTGGCCTTGGGAGATATAAGTTGCAGCGCATCCCTGTCCCCTGTATAAATCTGAACTTCCATCCCCTGTGCTTCTGCTTGTTTGGTCACTGCAGCAATAAGATCATCCGCTTCATAACCCGACAGCTCCAGCATGGGAACATCTAAGGCTGATAAGACTTCTTTAAGATAATTAAATTGAGGGCGCAATCCCTCTGGGGTTTCTTTTCGTTGTGCTTTATACCCGGCATACTGTTCAATCCTGATCGTTGCCTTAGTTTTATCGAAAGCCACCAGCCAATAATCGGGCTGTTGTTCTTGTTCTAATTTAAAGAGCATGGTAAGGAAACCATGTAATACATTGGTCGGACGCCCATCGGCCGTGGTCAAGGGCGGCAGAGCATAAAAAGCGCGATACGCAAGACTATTTCCGTCTAAGATGATCATTTTGGGCATCGTGATCCCCCCAATCTTTTGCCATCAATTATATCATACCCACTGCTTTCTAACAAACGATGCGACATATAATAGAGACTATCGTGATCTTAATACGATTAGCCTCTATTATGATATTTATATATTATCTTTTTCAGCACGAACAGTGATACTCTTTAACTTTTAGGCCGCAGATAACGACTTTGTTGTAGGGGCTCACTGCTAATGATGACGCCGTTTTCTTTAACAATACGTTTAGATTTAACAATATAGGTAGAGTTTCCCTGGTTTAATACAGACGATCCAACTGCCGGCATAGTATTTGTGATTAGTACTTTCTGTCCAGGTTTAACCTTGCCATAAAACTCAATGGTAAGAGTGTTATGAGTGGTTTTAGTTCTCACAAGAAGGTAACCTTCTGAATCATTTTCGAACTTAAGGTCAAGATCGGGATAGGCAACCGTGGCATCTTGCCCTAAGGGAACATAGGTAATAGCCAAACTGTGGTTACTGCGTTGTGTGACTGCTAAGTTTGCTAATAGCCCGGTATTATATAAAGTACTAGAGACTTGACATATACCGCCTGCTAAACCTGGAATAAATTTGCCATTAACAATGATATAAGCATCTTTATAGCCATCCTTTACGGTTCTTTCACCCACAATCTGGTTGAAAGATAAAATGGCACCCGGCTTAATGATGGCCATATCTAAGGCTTTTGCAGCAATTTTCACATTCACGGTTCTAGCTATTTGTGAGGGATTGAAAGTAGTCGTATAGCTTGATAATAACCCTGTTATCTTCTGATCTTCAAGTTGAGCAGTCGTAATAAGTGGTTTTTGCTCTTTAAAGTCTACCTTGAGCTCAGGCACCAGTTTGTAGATGTTAATCCCTTTTACTTTTGTAATAAGTGCCTCAAAATCGATGATCGAACCCACATGATCACCTGTAATAGTCATAGTATTGTTTTTAGTAATTTGAAACTTAGCATCTACGGCAGAAATACTAAACGCTTCCAATGTGTTGTTGATCGTGACGCCTAACTTTGATTCATCCCACGTTTGCAGAAGTGTAATGTCCCCAATGTTTTCTGCTGACATTTTTGATACTATCTTTGTATAGATTGAACCATTCCTTCCAATATCATAGGCTTCTTGTAATGCCAAATCATCATTTACGCCAAGACCTAAGTCATCCAACCTCACTGCAGGCGCTTGTTGACCCACATTTAGTTTTATAGTTTGACTCTGCAACCTATTAACTTCTTCGTCAATCATTTTCTTAGCATCATCTTGTGTCAAATCACCAACATCGATGCCTGATACTGTGACCCATTTTTGAATTTTATGATTATCATGTGTATAGATCAGTGCTAGGGTTCCAACTGAAAATAAGATAATAAATAAGAGTCCAACAGTATTAATAAAGAATTTTCTCCATTTGATACCTTTACTTAAACCATTTTCGGGGTCTACACCAAGTCCTGTATTCATTCCAGTAACCTACTCTCTGATAGTTTAATAATGCAAAACATATTGCTTTAAGTTTGCATTATATGGGCCTTATCTTCCCAATTGTCTAGCGTATATGATATCTGAAATACCAGATATAGTAGCGTTTGGATTTCTTAGTCCATTCGTATAGATCGCAAGAATATAGGGTCTTTCAGTATATATAATTCCTATATCGTGAACATTAGAGCCGTAATTTCCAATTTTATGTGCAACAATCGAATTGGGCAAATTATGACTAATTCGATCATTAAAGATTGTCTGCTTCATAAAACCAATTAATTTAGAGTAATTCTTATTCCCCTGATTTGCTCCATCGTTTAAGCTCTTAAGGGCATTGAAGGCTCCTTGAGCGGTGATTTCATTTTTAGTATGATTCGTTGTAATACCCAATTTAATGTCTTCTAGCCTTTTGTAATTACTATAATTTATCCTTTTTATAAGCATATTGGCGGCTATATTATCAGAGTAACGTATAGCATATTCGACGAGAGTACTCACCTTGATAGGCGAAGCTAGATTAGTATTTTGCAGTAGTCCAGTACCGCCTTCTCTTGACGATTCAGTAAATTTCAGGGTATCTGTCTCTTTTAGAGTTCCCTTGGATACCATGTCATAAATCATCATTGCAAGTGGTACTTTGTACGTACTAGCTGCCGTAAACACTTTACTTTCATTGATTGAGATCGTAGAACCTGAGGATATATCATAATAGACCAAACCGACTTTACCTGCCTCATCCCCAAGAAAATTTCTAATCGAATCTTCAAGGCTGGATGCGGCAAGCATTGCCTCTTGGGCCGCCTTTGCTGCTAGCTGTTTCTCTTCGTTTTCTTTTATAGCTTTTTGAAGTTCAAATATAGTGACGCTTTCGACAAGTTCATTAGAGCTTTTCATCTTTAACTGTGTATCCTGGTCTTCTAAATCCTTTAGTTGGATAGACCCAAGAGTTAGTTGCGCGTCAGCACTAGTTGCTGTACTATCTCTCACTGTCCCAAATATCCCTAAGAATAATGATGATGTTATGATGATCACAACAGCGGCTACCGCAAAGGCATGATGTCTCTTTCGTCTAGTCCTTTTAATCATATTTCATTTCACTCTCCCGCTTTCTAATCTTTGTGCAAATTAGCATTAGGTACGCTAACCCAGTAAAACAATAAATGAACAATGAGAATCCGCATGAACACTAATTTGGTAATTTCTGTTAGAAATCAGCCAAAAAACTTGGTGCTATCATGCGGAAACATGTCAAAAAATCGAAAAAATGTCATAAATGATGGTTATATGCTAACAATATTATATGTGAAATTATGATGACGTTCAAGCCTTAATTGCTGTTTCCTAAAGTAATTTTTTTTCATATACCAGCTGCAGCTTCTTACTTAGTTCCTTTTATTTACAATTGTAACTGGTGACAACTCTCAATTATGTCCAGCTGAATTAGCTCTGAAGGAAAGCTGAAGGTCTGCTGAGTAAAATAAAAATAGAGCCTCGAAAGGCTCTATTTACATAATCATTATGGTGGGCGAGGGGGGACTTGAACCCCCACATCCTCTCAGATATCGGATTTTGAGACCGACGCGTCTGCCATTCCGCCACTCGCCCAATAAGCTCGTCCTTAATTAAAGAAGACTTAGATATAATACCATTAATTGAAAGGCTTAGTCAAGACCTTTTGCTAAATTAAGTGTAACTTTTTCTTCGTACTCAATTGTAAAACTTATTTCCACCCCTACTAACCTCACAGGTGGAAGTTAGTCTTGCAAATAAAAGGGTAGCTTTTAGTTGTACAAATTATTATACTCTTATCTGGCTCGGTTGCATGCAGTAATGCCTGCCTGTTGG
>DASRMG010000030.1:0-5126 GCA_035648035.1 Desulfosporosinus sp.
ATAAATCATCAGCCGGTTCTTGCTTGAACAGTGTAGGCATAGATTACCGCCTAGTAGCAAGGATCAGAAAATAGCGCCTAAACCCAGAAGAATATAGGCGCATATTTTCTGATCCTTGCTTTTATGATAATGGTGTATTTACTTGGTGATGGGGCAATATGCAGTATTTGACCTCTGACCAGTAACCACGTCTCAGAGAAAACCGTCCTTAAAGGGCGGTTTTTCTTGTATTAAGCACCAAGGCATGATATAATAATACCATACTATTTTTAATATTGCGACTGCACCACCCTACTCACGGAGTTTTGTGGACGAGTTGCCCTTGGAGTACATTATCCTTGCACCACCCTGCCTTGAAAGAGCGTTGTGGACGAAGGAGCAGGCTGTCTTCACTAGATATCAAGTAAGGTGGAGAAACAGGAGAAGTAAGATTTTCACGGTACAACGTAACCGCTGTATTGTGCTAATTCCAGTAATAGTCATTAATGACACTTACTGGAACAAACTAAAAAAAGGAACATTACAAAGGGACGTATTTGCCTAAAAAGAGGGTAAGTGCGTCCCTTTTTTTGTTTATATAAAACATTAAAAAAAAGGAGGGAAGTTTCAACAACTTCAAGATAAAGTAACAAAAAGTACGTCAAAAACGTGCTTTTTTGTTTGCCTCAAAACGGTATGCGCATACCCAGTTAGCATAAATCAAAAAAAAGGAGGATGAAACACATGGGACAATATTATCGTGTCGTCAACATTGACAAAAGGGAGTATCTTTCGCCGAGTGACTATCATAATCTCCTCAAACTCATGGAGCACTCTTATGCGAGAAATGAGTTTGTTGACGCAGTAGTCAACCTGCTTGCGAAGGAGTGGAAAGGGGATCGGATCGTTTGGGCAGGGGATTACGGCGATGAAGGCTTATTTACCCCACTTGGATACGAAGGCAATCTCTATAATTATGCACAAGAGACGTTTGCCAAGATCGAGAATGCAAACATACAGAGCACAGAAAAGTATAGCTACATCTGCAACGAGGACACAAAGATATTTGTTGAACTTAAAGGCTTACCAAAGAATGACGATGACTATGTAATCCACCCACTTCCACTATTAACAGCGTCTGGAAACGGTCGCGGTGGCGGTGATTACCAGGGATCGGACGAAAATCTCTGCGGATACTGGGCGGCAGATCAACTTTTTGTATCGAACACCGTACCCGAAGGATACACAGAGTTTAACGTGCATTTCGTGTAAGAATAGAAAGGGGATATTAACATGGCAAATATTGAGATCAAAAGTATCCAAGAGGCAATTACCATCGGCAATGAGATCGAACGCTATGAGTGCGCAATCAAACAAATTAAAGATGCACTCAAGGCGTTTGTGGAGGAAACAGGGCTTCCAGTAGATACGGGTGAAAAGGTTTGGGACTTCTCAAGTAGTGAGTCATGGAGCTTTTCTGCAGAAAACTTGAAAGCATTGGCTTCTGAAATACTCCTTTTAGGGTTTAACCCTTGGGAATACCTAGATTTGGGTAGCCGTGCGATTGCTAAGCTGAACCTGACGCAAGATGTTTTGGTCCAGTACGGCAAGGCTAAAACAACGACAAGGTTCGCAAGCAAGAAATCCCCAGCAGGGGAGAAGATTGCTTAGAAAAACACAAAAAAGGCGGACGGGTTCCCCGGTTGCCTGAAAGGAGCGGAAAAAAAAGTGAAAATCGGTGATAAGGTTTGGTACTTTGATGAAACCAGACGAGTTTATAGGAATGACAAAGG
Source organism: Desulfosporosinus sp. (assembly GCA_035648035.1). Lineage (GTDB taxonomy): Bacteria > Bacillota > Desulfitobacteriia > Desulfitobacteriales > Desulfitobacteriaceae > Desulfosporosinus. Next base: position 1,773 of record DASRMG010000030.1, read on the forward strand.
TGGTATAACAGCTGGTCCTTTGTATCGTGGTAAATTTGTAGAGAAGTTCATCGTGGGAGAAACACGTCAAAGCTGGATTTTGGGCTACGATATGGACACCAAATTAGATAATGGGTTTAAAATTTTAAAAAGAAATGCTTCCAGACTTATCTTTGATACAGAGGATGCCGTTAATAAGGTTTGCTGGGTAGAGAGTAATCGTTACAAAATTTCTGATTTGGTGAACAAGTGCAATGATTACGATAAACTCCAGCGGATCGTAAAGATATTGGAAGGAAATTAATCAGAAACACAAAAAAGGCGGACGGGAATTCCTGTTTGCCTTTTTTTGTTAATAAAAAGGGAGGCAGATATCATGCTGAAAATTTTTGAGAATGTTGTTTTTTTGGGAAGATGTCTTAATGAAAAGTTATTAGATCGCACTGGTCGATCATTCCTGTGCTTTCCTTATGTAGAAATGGAAGAAGTTGGATTGGCAGTTTTTTGTGAAGGCAAGGTCATCCATAGATCAAGTTTTGCGACTCAAGATGGGCTAGAACAGTTTTTTCGTAAAACTGAGACTGAAGCCATTAGTGCTGCAAAAAGCTTTATGGAGAGTGGCTTAGCAGCATAACGATCTAACGTTAAAAAACCAAGAAAGACAGGCGAGAAATCGTCTGCCTTTCTGCTTTAAAAAAGGGAGGTGGACCCAACGCCCTAGCTAGGACGCTGGGATAAAAATGGGGAAAAGTAACACGCAAATTGGTTTTGGCTTCGCTCTTGATGCAAGTTATGATATTAAGCCGAAAAGAAGCTACTTTGAGCTAGTTCGAGAGGAGTTATCGTTTTATGGCATGGATAGCGCAGGTGTTAAGGACCTTTTGGCGATAATTACGGGAAGTAGGGCTGAATCGAACATCTGTCAAGAATTGGCCTTATTGCCATTAGAAAGATTGCTTACTATGAGCGCAGTCGAACTGCAACAATTAGGAGTTACGGGTAGTGCCGCAACACGACTAGAAGCAACCTTCCGTCTCTTAAAAAAGCTAAAGAACGCCCCGGAAGGTAAAAAGGGTAGTTGTGTTAACACGTCCTGTGAAGTGGCCAAAGAATTGGCCTTTATAGTCAACGAGGAGCAAGAACACCTCGTCGTGTTGTTGTTGGATACCAAGAACAACCTCAAGAAAACGGTAGTGGTGAGCAAGGGCACGATCAATCGCTCCCTCGTTCATCCTCGGGAGGTATTCAAGATCGCAATTAGGGAAAGTGCTTGCTCAATTATCTTAGGACACAACCATCCGACGGGCGATCCAACGCCAAGTAACGAGGATATTGAGGTCACTAGAAGATTGAGCGAGGTGGGGAAAACGATTGGCATTGAGTTACTAGATCACATAATCGTTGGTTCAAAGGGGTACAAGTCCTTAAAAGAGATGGGAGTAATTTAGAAAAAAGGAGAGATTTATTATGATGCAAACACCTTTGCAGGTCTATCAAGTAGCCTTAATCCAAAACGATGATACGGTTGACGTAACCGAAATAGACGCTCGTTCAAACGATGAGGCTTTTGATCTAGCTAAGACGGTTTTTGGCGAAAGAGGATTTGAAGTTACCACGGAGGAAATGGAAATCATCAGCATTGAATCAGCGGTGTCCTTAGCTGTACGAGAGTTCTTGGAGGAAAAAGATAACCCATTCAAGATCCTAAATCAGGAGATTGCTTATCCAGTTCTTGTTGACTATGTAGAGGGACTTCTCACATGGGAACATCCATCGACTATTCTTGATCAAGTGTTGGAATCAGATGAGGAGATCGAGGTTTTGACGAACAGAATCGTTAGTCAAAACCATCTAATGGAAATATGAGTGTGAAGATTTACGGTGAAATTATTACCAAAAAACGAAGAAGGAGTTGTGTTGTAATGGGAAAATTATACATCGAGATCAAAGAGGTCTTCTGCCGAGAATGCGGTAAGTTTTACCAATTCGTAGTCGGGGGAATAAATGTTGAAGAAATACCTTGCCCTCAATGTAGCAATGTGATGTGGTCCGGGGATGCAGACCTAGTAGAGGCAACGGTCAGGAATATCACAATTGATACATTGACGTGGGAGATAAAATCTGAGGTAGCAGAGGGGAGATACAACGGGGAAACGGTCGCTTTAATGACCTATGTAAAGAACGATGGTGATACTGACAATGGCCGTCTCTTCACAATCTTCACAATCCCAACTGAGTACGCCCGCGAGAAGATTGCTCAAGAGTTTAACCAGACCTTGGAGGAATTCCTAGTCGAATACACAGGGGATTCAACCGATGGCTGGCCGGAAGTTGCAGCGCAAGAGGGAATGCTGATTGAGGGAGTAGGGGAACAGCCTGACGCTTCATATCGAGATGTAGGTTTATTTTTTGCTGAGTATGAGGCTGAAGGATATTCCCAAAAGTTTTGGACTCCCTATACTGATCATAGATCAAGAATAGGTGAAGCATTTAAGGTCGTTCGTAGGCTAGGTGATAAAGAAGATGAAGTGGATTCGGAGTGCCTTCCAATGTGGAAGATAAGGTTCAAGGACGGTTTTGAGGTAAGTGCTTTTCCAGAGGAAATAATTCCGAGTGCTATTCTATCCAATGGAGGGCAAATCTAAAATAGGGGCTTCGGCCCCTTCCCTAAAGTTGCTATTGAGAGTGTTTTGGAAAAGGAAGTCGAGAAATCGTCTTCCTTTCTATTTATTAATCAAAAAAGAGGAGGAAATATTTATGAAATTGTTAACGAAGGAACTCCAATCCAAGATACCAGCTCTGTATAGCACGGAGGAAACGCCTACCGAGGAGAAGATTATTATTTGTAAGTTCTTCTCACTAATGGGCGGTTGGACTTGGTACGTTGTTGAGGGTGAAAGCCAAGAGGATGGTGATTTTCTATTCTTTGGCTTGGTTGATGGCTTTGAACGAGAATGGAGCTACTTCACGCTTCGAGAACTTGAGTCAGTGCGGTTTCACGGTATCCCAGGTATCGACAGGGACTTGTATTTTGACGCTGTTAAGGTGAGCGAATGCAGGGAAATAAGGGCACGGGAACACAGTCGGCATTACGTTGATCCAGCTCGCGTTGAAGTGAGCCCTGATAGGAAGATGATCACCCTTCGCGCGGTTTTACGGCAGAAATTCATGAACTAGAGACCTTAATTGTTCAGATGGGCCAGCGTAACCTTTTGTCGCACAAAAACCACTTATATCTCATATTCCTGAAAACTCCGAGGGCGGTTTCGAATGTTTTAATTTGGTAATTTTTCAGAATAATACTTAAGAGCCATTCCAAGCAAAGGTTGATTCTGGGATCTCTAAATAGCGAATGATCTTCGCTTGGCTGTCGTT
>DASRMG010000031.1:0-14612 GCA_035648035.1 Desulfosporosinus sp.
AGGGGCTGGGGTAAGTTACTCAGTCATCAATCCTTTGGCAGATTTGACTGCAGCGGCCGTCCAAACCTTTATGGATCTGGCGATTGCGAAGAATCTCTTCACTTCCACCGGTGGTGATCTAGTGGCTATTAAGGATATAGCGATCGTTGATACGACTACCCAGGATTTATTTGATGTGGCGATAGCATAGAAGAGTGTTCGATAAACTGGGCAGAGGTACCGTTCGCTTGAATTCTTCTATAGAGAAGAGTTAACGAGAAATGGAGAGGCGAATTCGCCTCTCCATTTCTCGTTATAATCGCCTGTCGGAACTCAGCGTCATAATCACAAACAAAGACGTCACGGAAGGAGAGAATGGCATATGGATGAGATGTTAAAGCTTGTCGCTAACTTTGGTTTCCCGATCGTCGTGAGTGCATATTTGTTGGTGCGAATTGAAGGGAAGCTAGCCGAACTTACGATCAGTATCACAGAACTTGCCAAGGCCGTTGCAGTCATCAAGGCCTAATGACGTAATGGTCTACCATAATTATTTGCCACAGCGAGCCCTGTCGGTTCTACCGGATGAAGGGCTCTTTTGTTTAATACGAAAATCCACAGAACAGGGGGGAGCTATTTGAAGAGAATTTACATTAGCCCAAGTGCTCAGAAGCATAACCTAGGCCTAGGAAACTACGGGACAGAAGAAGGGGAAATGAACAAGGTCGCTGATGCCCTAATACCATTGCTGGCAAACGATGGCCGCTTTGAAGCAAAGAGGAATACGCCTGATATGGACGTTAATCAGATGGCGAAGGATTCTAATAACTTTAAAGCGGATATTCATATCCCTATTCACAGTAACGCAGGCGGCGGAGTGGGAACAGAGGTCTACGCCTATGGCCCAAAAACGAACAGTGAACGTTTGGCGCAGGCGCTCTATAAGCAGGTGGCGCCGCTTTCTCCGGGTGCTGACCGAGGCGTAAAGTATAATCGCTCGCTGGTTGAAGTAGGCGACAGTGTCTCGGCCACGTCCGCACTGATCGAGCTAGGCTTCCATGACAATGCTTTGGATGCAGAGTGGATCATGTGGAGCACAGGGGCTATAGCAAAGGCACTTTATCGTGGGATTTGTGATTATTATGGGTATGATTACCGGGCTTTAGCTTATTTAGTACCTTCGGTGGTGCCTGAGGTTGATAGTGATATATACCTTAGTGTTCGAGTTCTACAGTCAAAGGCGGAAGGATTAGTCAATCAGATACAGACTATGGGGTATGCCTGCAAAGTCTTACCATTAGCTTAATTTGAATAGAATGTATCGTGGGTCTATTGGACGAGTAGGGTAATATAATTACCACGCTCGTTTTTTGTTATTGTTGTTTGCACTTTTGTCTGATACTGAACGGGCCAGACTAAGGTACACTGTTTTCGGTCATCGATCAAGAGGAATACCAACAACGCTATAACGAGTTAGTGGCACGATACGAGAAAGCCAAGGGCAGGATTGAGAGAATTGAGGAACTGAGCCAAGCCCGTCGGGCAAAGCGAGAGCTACTCAATTCCTTTTTGGCCACGTTGTTTCGGCAGAATATCCTGACAGAGTTTGATGAAACACTTTGGTTGGCGGTAGTCGACAACATTACAATCTACTCCGCCGATAATATCCAATTCACATATAGGGATGGTACAGTGATAAAAGCATAATTTAATAGAAACAACAAACCGGTAGGGTTGGCAGTGCCGACTTTGCGGGCTTTTATTGTTTATGGCAGAAAAACTCATAAGTAAGAGGGCACCTTATGAGTTTATCTGCCAATTATTTTTATTGGAGCCATTGACATAAAAGTAATAGATATGTAATATTAACATATTGGAAAACAGTATATGTATATAACAGAGGTGAAAGCATTGAATTTTAGTACTTCATTATTAATTGATAAAGTAGTAACTGAGTTTCCCATTAGATATGTGCAATTTAAGGAATTAAAAAAAAATGTAAATTACGTGAAATATTGGGACAAATGCATTGAAGCAATAACGGATAAAGAATTACTTTCTCATATAATTTTTTGCAATAATATTTTCCGCATTCCGCCAGTAAAGACTTTCCTTACGTATTATGAGAAGGACTTTGTGGAAATTACAGGTAAAGAAGACGCTGAACTGGATATATTCGTAAAAAAAAGCATTGGCGCATTTTGGGGTATGGTCTTTAAGTTTGTATTGGGCTATCAGGGGCAAAAGAGTACTACTGTTTCTATGAATAAAAAGTTTAAAGTATCGACGGCAACTTACTTCGAAAATCCAAAAGAAAAAATTATATTGGAATAGGGGTGTTGAATATGGCTTATACAAAAGAATCCATAATCGAAACATTGGAGAAATGCGATGCTAAACAGATATATTCGAGTAAGATTGTAAACTACACGGGAAAGACTTCAGAGCCTGAGAATTGTTGTGATTATTACACCGAGGTTATCGCTGAATATCTGTTAAAGAATGATTTACTTAAGAGCATTCCAATGATCACTCGTATTACAAGCTATAAAACTGTTTCACACGACAAGGATATGAATGTTCCTACATCGAACAGAACAGAGGAAATACTGGCAATTCAGCTATATAAGAATTGCAGTGAAGTCATTGATTATCAAGTGCCGCTTAAAAATAAAAGAGACGATAAAGCTGGAAAAATAGATTTATTACTTTTTGCAGACGACAGTCTCATTTTCGGAGAATTGAAGATAAAAGGCAGCCAAGAAACGCTGTTGAGAGCTGTCTTGGAAGTAGAGTCGTATTACCTTACTGCTGACAAAGCTAAGATTATTATTGACTATGGTAAAACAGGATGCTCCATTCAGAAAGCCATAATTATTTTTAAGGAATCAAGACAGTATGATGATTTCAAAAATGTAAACATGCCTTTTATTAAAAAATTATTGGAGAAACTCGGTATTAAAGTCTATATAGTAGAAGGATTAACAATGAGGAGATTAAATTGAATATCAAGATTCACCGGGGAACCAAACAAATTGGAGGTTGCATAACAGAAATTTTCACTGAAAAGACTAGGATTTTTATCGACATGGGTGCAGAATTGCCCGACGAAAATTGTTTGCCAAAAGACATCGATATTGACGGCGTTACGAAAGGGATAAAAAAATGCGATGCAGTGTTCTTTACCCATTATCATGGGGACCATTTAGGATTATATAAAAAAATATTGCCGGATGTGCCAGTTTACATTGGTGAAACGGCAAAGGAAATATTTATCAAGTTGTCAGAACGGATCGATAAATTAAGTCTGCCAATAATCAATCGATTTCTCACCTTTCATGCGCTTCAACGGGTCATAATTGGTGATATGACGGTAATCCCCTTTCTTATTGACCACTCTGCTTATGATGCTTATATGTTTCTTATAGAAGCTGGTGGCAAAAAGATACTGCATACAGGCGATTTCCGGCTCCATGGATTTCGCGGAAGCAAAACAATCAATATGCTTAAACAGTATGTGGGACAAGTGGATGTTGTTATTACTGAAGGGACCGTACTCTCCAGAGGAAACGAAAAAATGGACAGTGAAAGAGAATTACAGATGAAAGCCCGACCTATTATGAAGGACAAAAAATATGTTTTTGTCCTTTGCGCTTCTACTAACATTGATCGTATAGCTGCATTTTATCAAACAAATCCAGCAGGCAGATATTTTTTATGTGATCATTATCAAAAGGAAATACTTGATATCGTAAGCAAAACCGGTGGAGCACGATCACCATTGTATTCTTTTACTAAAGCAAAGACATATGGAGAAAATTTAGAGGAACGATTTCAAACTCAAGGTTTCTGCATGCTCATAAGAGCAACACCCTATTTCAAAGAGATCATGGCGCGATATGAAAGCGAAAAATCGGTAATTATATACTCCATGTGGAAGGGGTATTTAGGAAACAAGCCAATAGCAGATATATTAAACGGAGTAGATTATGAATATATTCACACAAGCGGTCATGCCACTAAAGAAGCAATAAAAACAGTTTGTGAGGCGGTTAGCCCATCTCAGGCAATCATCCCAATCCACAGCGAGAATCCTGAGGAAATAAGAAATCTTAACATATCATACCCGATAATAATATTAAAGGATAAAGAAATTTTCAAGATGCGATGAGGTGAATAATTGGCTATTAATCCGATGACAGGGAAAAAAATAACTGCGAATAAAGAAAATACAGTGCTAACTTTTCGATTGACTAGAGAAGAACAAACAAAAGTTGAACAATTATTTGACGGACAATATTACGTATTGGACTGTTCCCTCGATTTCACAGATTTTCTAGCTTTGCCGGCTAAGGTTCTTATTTCGAATCCTTTGGAAATGGATAATGACGAACTTAACGTATTTGACGAATGGTTTAGTGATAATATTGACAACTCAATAATTATTTTAACTAGACCATTCCCAATAAAAGCGAATTTTACTTATCAAGAAATGAAAGTCGATTCTGTGTATAAAAATCTAGTACTTAGGGGGTTGCAATGAAACGTACGGCATGTACTATATGCGATTATGAATTTGATTCATGTAAAGCCGGAGTGATTATAGGAAATAAAGTCTTTGCACTTGGTTTGGAAAATAATACTATCCCTGTCGAGGGAGAAATCGGCGAATTTGCTGCTTAGGACATGGTACAGTTTTATGTTGGAGACACAGAGCCATTCGAAGATACAGGCAATGCTAAATGGGTCTATTTTCATTTGTCGGATGGGGAAATTGTTGTTCCAGCGGGTTATGATTACGGGCGCCTTTTTATGATGATAGGGCACGTGTAAGAGTGAAAGACAAATGTGGTTTCCTTAACCACTATGGAGACATAGCTGTGAATTTGATGTGGGATGATTGCGATACATCCTTTAGGTATGGATTGTGCGCGGTAAAAAGAAAAGGAGGAATAGTTATATGATTAAAAAAACATATCCAAAGAAATTCTTTAACTGGTTGGTAGATAATAGAGAAATACAGAATCAGTTATTACCTACAGCTGCTTCTTATTTGGAACAATATTTTTCTGATGAATCACCAGAAGCCGGATGGGGAGGTATGGGAGATGTGGTCTGGTGGGATTTAGGAGGTAATATAAAGTTCGCAAAAATGTCGTATGAAGAACAAAAATTATATATAGAAGTGTGTATGAGCAAATTATGGGAAGAATATTGTGACGAGAACCGTGATCTAAAGGAAAAACCACAAGAATTCAGGGTACTTGTGTTAGACTCAAAAATAAGAGATAGTTTTGGAGAACTCCTGGGATATTTTATTAGTAGCACGAAGGAGACTCAAATTATCACTTTCAAAGAACTAGAAACAATTATTGGAGTTGCACTACCATCAGAAGCTTACAGATACAAAAATTGGTGGTTAAATCCAAATCATATATACTCGGATTCATGGCTAAAAGTTGGATGGAGAGCCTCTGAAGTTAAGTTAGGTGAGTCTGTAAGGTTTATAAAAGAAGATAAGCTTTTGTAATATTTGCACCCCCCAAAAAGCAAATGCACCCCTTCGAAAAACAAAGTTCCGGCCACAACTACCTCATTTGTCAGTGCACCTGCCGAACTAGTTAGACCGCCCACCAAGCAAGGCTTGGCCGGCCAGTGGGCTCGACCTGCGGGCAGGCCGTCCCTGACTGAATTCCCGCTTAACGCTGGTCACGCGTGCACGAAGCCAGGACCGCTCAAACTACTTATTCCCTCTTGTGTCGGTCAATACGTAGTTCGAATCGAGTTGTCTGGTAATCTCAGCAATGCGCTAGCAACTGCTAGGGTACCCTGCTTTATTTGCTCTATTTCTGTGACCTTTAATACTGCAGCAAAAAAATCAGCGAATAAAAGAACAGAGCTGCTAGTCGTCCTGCGTGAATTATGAGTAGCAGCACAGTTCTTTCAGGAATGCGTATGCGTAATGGGTCCAAGAACGTTCGCGCATGCGTGACAAGAACACGACTGACTGCACGGACGGGAAAGTGCGGCCAGTCCGTGTTGGTTCGGTCTGCAGACCGTCCAAACATGAATTCCCGCTCACGCCGCTCATGCTCTGCTGGTTGCTAAGGTACCCAGTTTTATTTGCTCGATTGTGGGCTGTCTAATACTGCAGCAAACAAAACAGCGATTAAAAAGGACAGAGCTGCTGGTCATCTTGCTTGAATAATGGAGTCCGCAGCACAGTCCTCGCACGGATGCGCTGTTGGTCCTGGCCGCTTGCCAATCAGTGGATCTCACCTCGTAACCTCGGGAAGCTAACTGAGCTGAGCGCGCGGTAATGCTGCAGCTCGGAGTGAAGCGCGTCGTCACGGGTCATAGACCGCTTGGGAATGCGTTACTGGTTTGTGCAGACTCGCCGCCCGGCCGACACTACCTTCTTCGTCGGTGCGCCTGCCGATCTTGTTCGAACGCCCAGCAAGCACGCCCTCCTGGGTCGGGCACTTACTGAGCTACCTTGACCCAAGAGGCAGTCAACTTTACAACAATGCCAAGTCGCACGCACGGGGAAGCGTGGACAGTGGGTTCATCCTGCGGGCAGTCCGCTCACGAATTCCCCCTCACGCTAGGTCATACGAAATCGGGACTGGGAATCGTGAATGCCCTCTTTCGTCGGTCCTGTGCGGACGGTCAGAGTATACCCTGCTTTATTTGCCGCTTAATGTCTGATGACAGCTGCCATAGTTCCCTGAGTCATAGTTTGGTACCGATCGTTCATAGCTACTACCAGGTCGTTGTACGAGTCATTGTCCTCGTATACTGCATTTTGGCACTTTTTTGGGTCGCTAGACGGACCATGCCGCGCGGACGAAAAAGCGCGGCCTGCTAGCGGGTTCGGCCTGCGGGCCGTCCGATCGCGAATTCCCGCTCACGCTAGGTCATACGTGATCGGGGCCGGGAACCACGAATTCCCTCCTGCGTCTGTCATACGTGGACGAGGCAGGAGACCGAGCTGGATTGCTAGTCATGCTGGCTGAATTGCTGCAGGTAATTCTGGTGAATGATAAGGTGAAGTCCAGGGGAACGTTCGGGCCAACGTTGCAGCTAAGAACGGTGGGTGACCCGCCCTTTTCATGCAAGTCTTGGACCGGTTATGGCTTGCGTTATAAGTCTAGGGTTCGCAGCCGATTGGTTGGCACTACCTCCTGCGTCGGTGCGCCCTCCAAGCTAGGGTAACTTTTGGGTAATTTGTGGTTAAGGACGGTTCGAGCATGAGCTACCAGCTGCCGAGGACTAGGCTACTATTATTACTGCAAGAACTGTGAGCGGCAGCCTGGTCCTCTCAGTCATGTTTTGTTTGCGGCTATGGTACGCTGTTTTATTTGATCAATTTCTGGCCGCTTCATGCTGCAACAAAAATAACTGCGATTAAAAGGGACAGAGCTGCTAGTTCTCTTGCTTGAAATATGAGCGGCAGCACAGTCCTCTCAGACCTGATCTGCTGGTCCTGGCCGCTGGAACCTGCATTGTTTGAGAACAGTCACGTGCTCCACAGCTGAAGCAGGTGCATAGACCAATAACCCCATGAAACGTTGGTTCGATAGTTCGACGAATACAAGGTCGTGGGAGGGAAGTCCCCCCTCGTCATGCGTGGCTAGGAACGACGATGGCCAGATCGGTACGGTTGCCGCGAGGGCGGCACCCGAACCAACGAGGAACGAGGAACGACGAAGAAGCCAATAGACCTTGTTATTTACGATTGTTGAGTTTTATGGACCAGTGTAGTGCTAGCAGGTATGAAGATGGAGAGCTCGACACTGGCAGGTCCGACGATAGCTAGGCATACGCTGGGTCGCTAGACGGACCATGCCGCGCGGACGAAAAAGCGCGGCCTGCTAGCGGGTTCGGCCTGCGAGCAGTTCAGTGGTACCCTTTTGTAAAGGCGTTATCAATGGTGGTGTAATATTATTGAAATAGTTTTGTTTTCTTGGAAGGAAATGAAGGAAAAACGTGGAAGTATTTTAGAAGCAAATTATTTGGTGAGTAGGAAAACCGTCGACGTAAATCGATGTGAAGTCCTGATGTATTCTCATTTTTGGTTGACAAAACGTAACTGAGTGCCAAGCTGAGGAGTAATAATATACGAAGAAAGTCATGCTTCCATGCGAGAATTGTTGGGGATTGGTGTAGCCATTATATCTATAATGCGTGGTAAAAATTATTAATAAATTAAATGAACCAAGAGAAAAGGTTAGTCTTATTAAGAGGTGGAAAATGGAAAATAACTATAGACCTAATAAGCCCGAAAGCGAGTTTTTGATATTAGCTTATAACAAGTTCTATGATATATATGAGGAAGTTTTTATTGATGATTTTTGGCATAAGGCCCCATATTATCGTTTTTCAAAAGCTAAAGATGCATTTTCTATATATGCTGAACTTTTGAATTATGAACCTATAAAAATTGTGATTGAAGAGATTAAGGAAATGCGCCCACCCATGGAAGCAGAAATACAAAGCGAACTATTCAAATTTATAAGGAATATTTTTTCCCATTTCCCTTTTTTCAATTGTTGGAATGAAGTTTGGATAAGTAAATCAATAATAAATTGGTATAAAGAAGGCTTAACTATAGATCGTTTTTTAACAAAATATGCAGGAAAAGACGAGGTGAGTTACCGCTTTTGGGAACCCCAAAAAAGAAAAATGACATATTTAAGTGTTGCTTTCCCAAAAAAGTATGATGTTAATACAAAAATATACTTGAAAGATATTTTAACTGAAATTGGTGGTATTAAGTTTTCACTTATTCTTATGAGCCAGGTTTTGAACACACAAGTATTAAAGATTGAAGAGAAATAAACTTATTTAAAGGTGCGCCCTCCTTGGCCCACTCTGAGTTGATGGGCAGAGTATTTAAGACCATTTACTTCGAAATCAAATATTATCATTTATTGTCTTAGCGTGGCAACCCCTTGATATGCAAAATAAAGGGATAGGTAACGTAGTGACTGTTATTTTAAGAAGCTGTGATTGGCAATCAACTCCTTTTTATAAGTTACTTGCATTACCTACTGATGGAAAAAACGTTGCTACTTGGCTATTTGTCCCCATTCCGCCAAAAAGGTAAAAAGAGAGCATTCGTGTCATGTACTGAAACGTAAATTCCACAATATGGGATGCAGTAGGCGATTTAAGCTATATCGAGCAATTTAGAGAACGTGATTTTAATAGTTTGTCCATTTCTCAACTAGTTCTGTAATGTAAAATCGGCTCTCAAGGGTAAATTTGGTCGAAAATCAAACTTATCGATTTTGCGAATGTGACAGAATTCGATTTTGTTGTATTCGATTGTGAGATTCCGGGAAGGGGGTCCAATTAAGGCGATAATCAAGATTCTTCTGTCTCCGCTAACGGACTTTTGAACGATTTGCACAAGAGAGCCCTAGACCTTGATGCATTGGCGGCCCGCTTCGCCGATCCAGCGCTTTATAGGTGTGTTCCGGGATACAATAACAAAGCTGAAGAACATAAGTAAATCAGTTCGGTATTCTTTAACTGTGTTTTCTGACCGGCCTTTTATAACGACAAGATACCCTAGGTACTGCTCAACGAGTGGACATGTTTTATTAGATTGCATTAGATAATCATCTCCTTGCAAGTAGTATTAACTTAATTCGTAGGAGATAACTAGTGTCTAAAATGCGAACCTGAATCTGATTTACATAAAGAGAAAGATGGGAAGTTTACAGGGAGGATAAGAATCAAGAAGATTATCTGAGTATTCTTATAGAAAGTGGGAATCAATGTGTGCTACTTCATTGAAACATACGATAACTTACGGTATCCAATAGATGGCGATGAATCAATTGGCCTTCGAAACGCTCAGATTGGAGCTATTCATGCCATAGCCTCAAATGACACCTTTAATAAGAAAATCGCTGCGATAGTTGTAATGCCTACTGGCTCTGGAAAAACAGCTGTGCTAATGATGGCTCCTTATGTCACTCGAAGACGCAAAGTGTTGATTGTAACGCCAAGCATAATGGTTCGCGGTCAAATATATAAGGACTTTTCTAAGTTGCATACGCTCAAGAAAATCCACGTGTTTCATGAGGAGTTAGTTCCACCTCTCACCTATGAGCTTAAGAATAAGTTTTCTGAGGAATTACGAGAAGACATATTAAGTGCTGATGTCGTTATAGCTACACCGCAGGTTGCACTGTCATTATCTGAAAATGATGTAAAGACATCTTTTGATTATATTATCATTGATGAAGCGCATCATGTACCTGCTCAAACGTGGCAAAGCATACTTGACAACATGGAACATGCTGATGCAATTCTGTTTACAGCTACTCCGTTTAGGATGGATAAGAAAGAAATTAGAGGCGATAACATTTATACATACCCATTGTCTTTAGCATATAGGGATGGAATATTCGGAGAAGTAACATATATTCCAATTGAGGAAGCACCAGAAAAAGATAAGCTTATAGCCCTTGAAGCAGAAAGAGTTCTAATAAACGATAGAGAACAAGGATTTGACCATTGTTTGATGGTTAGAACCGATACAAAGGATAGCGCTAAGGCGCTTGAAAAATTGTACATCGATGTTACTCAACTCAGACTAAAAAGAATTGATAGCTCAACAACGTACAATACCGTTGAACATGCTATTGCTTCGCTTAAATTAAAGGAAATTGATGGATTAATTTGTGTTGATATGCTAGGTGAAGGTTTCGACTTTCCAAATCTTAAAATTGCAGCTGTACATGCTCCCCATAAATCATTAGCAAGTACTTTGCAGTTTATCGGAAGATTCACCCGGACAAATGCGGATAATATTGGAAAAGCAAAATTCATTGCAATGAATGATAATGGTCTTGTTATAGAAAATTACAGACTGTTCGCAAGCGATGCTGTGTGGCAAGAGATGATTATTGACATGAGTGAGCGGAAAATACATGTGGAAGAAAGTGTAAAAAATAATTTGAAAGAATACTTAAGAAGATCTGACATCGAGGAAGCATCTGATGACATTATTTCTCTACATAATATTAGGCCCAATTGCCATGCAAAAGTATACAAAATTGCCGGGTTCAATATAGAAGGTGTTTTTCCTGCATCATGTGGTGTGGAGGATAATGTTTATCGTAGTAACTCAGATAATACCGTCATAGGTCTTGCCGCAATTAAAACTGGCCCAATATGGCTTGAAGGGAAACAAGTATTGGACGTTCAGAACCTTCTATATATTGTTCACTATCAGCCGAATACATCATTGCTATTCATCTATTCTCAAAGTAAAACGGAAGCTAATTATGAAGAAATAGCAGAGGAATTTTCTGAAAAGTATGAGAAAATTCCAAGAAATGAGATGCACCGCGTTTTGGGTAACATGAAAGATTATCAGTTCTTTAATACGGGAATGCAGAACAGATATTCTGAAGATGGAGAATCATATAGAATCTATGCTGGGTCAAATACTGCATCTTCAATTGATGAAACCACAGGAAAAATGAGATCTGCAGGTCACGCATTTTGTAAAGCTAATAAGGATGACGTTCCAATTACGATAGGGTACAGCAGCGGCTCCAAAGTATGGAGCAGTTCATATTGTCAGATACCAGAATACGTGAAATGGTGCAATGAATGTGGCTCAAAGATTGCAGATGAAGGAATCGTTGTAAAAACTCATACAAATTATGACCTCTTACCAATACCAAAAAGACTACAGAATTATCCAGGCTCTGTGTTCTTCTGTTTTTTCTCTGACAAAACCTATTTGTCACCTCCAACAATATATTTAGGGGGGGAGTTAACTGATTTCGTATTAACTGATGTAGTTGTCAAAATTGATGACGTTAAGGAAAATCAGATTGAGTTTACGGCTAGTATAGATAGTATAGAGGAGCATCTATCATGTGATGTTAATGGGGAATATAAGTCAGATCTAAATAACATCCTTATTAAGGATGGGAGAAATAAGGTATACCTCTTTGAATATCTTAATGACAATCCGTTACAATTTAAAACTACAGATGATGCGCTAATAGTCGGAAATGAAATATGTTTAGGAAACCCAGAAGCCATAGCTTTTTCGGTGGACAATATCGATGCTATTGACTGGGAGGCTTATAAAACTAATATTAAAAACGAGTGCGGAAACACCACGACAAAAGGAAAATCGATACATGCTGCGATGCTTGATATCTTTGATAGAGATACGTCATTTCAACACCTCATATACGATCATGGTTCTGGAGAAATTGCTGATTATATAACGATATCTGAAAAAGAAATTTCGTTAGAAGTTACTTTATATCATGTAAAAGCTATGGGCGCAAAAAAATTCAATAGTGGCGTTAATGATATCTATGAAGTTACACAACAAGCCGTAAAGTCAACAATATGGCTTAAATCAAAGCCCGTTTTATTGCAAAAATTAGTAGAAAGGCGGAAAAGCGGGAGATGTATTCTTCATAAGGGCGATTTTGAACAATTGAAAAGGTTGTTGAGAACTAATAAATACTTTTCCGCAAAAATGGTCATAGTTCAGCCGTCGATAAGTAAAGGTATTGCAATGCCATCTAAGTTTCAGGAGGTGCTAGCATCTACAAAATTCTATGTTGATCATAGTGGTAGAGTTAAGGAACTTCGCATTTGGGGAAGTAAATAAAAATTTGGATGAACTGTTTGCATAAAGATTGTTGCAGGATACAAAATCTGCCTTACCATTATACATAAGATGTAGAGGTAACTTATCTGGAGCTTGGAAAACTATTTTAACACTGAAGGGTATGAAGTTGTTTCATACCCCAGTTTACAAAACGTAATTGTTTACCCAACCGAGTTGAGCTAATGTCTATTTGAGGTTGTAGCCATTTTGTCTGCGAAGTTGAGTAACTCGCACATTAGGCTAATAATGGGATGTTGAACCATTAAAGTGTTATTTCTTATTATTTTTATAATCCGACATGTAAGCATATCTGGATTTAAGAGGAGGGGATAATATGATTGAGATAGTATTCAGCGAGAGTGCTTGCGGAAGTCTTAAAGTGGCACAGCACTATGGTGAAGGGAAATATCAAGGTGGGTGTATTGGCGTAGTTCTTAGTCACGCGGATGGAAGCAAGCCAACCAAAGAGGAAGTTGAAGTTGCTCAACAAGAAGCAGAAGAAAAGGCACGCTTGGCTTGGGAGAGCGCTACCCCTTTGAGTGGAAATACATCACACATCTATGGATTCAATTTGGTGCTAAGCGTTGGAGATATTTCGGAGAATCAGCCCGGTATCAAGAGAAAACAGACATTGGAACACTTATACAGCGTTTATCCGAATGACGAAGGGTGTCATGCGGCTGAGGAAATACTTAAAAGGGTAAATGAAGATCTGAAAACGGTTCGGAAACGCGTAGCATCGGGAGAATCCCTTCGAGTATGGTACAGCAATCAGCCTGATGAGATGTGTGGACTCTATTGGTTCATGGAACAGTTGAATCAGTGGAGAGTGCATGGCAGACAGGTTTCAATTGTCAAGCTCCCGGAATGGGAAGCTGACGAAAAGGGAAATATCGTGCAGAAAAGCGGCTGGGGTCAAGTTGCTCCCGGAGAATGGCAACGGTATCTTGCCTTGCAAAAGCCTGTGCTACCGGTATTTGAACAAAGCTGTGCATCTCATTGGCAGGAGCTACAAAGGGAGAACGCACCTTTGCGGGCCACGCTGAATGGACAGTTGATCAGTGCACCGGAAACCCTCTACGATGAATTTATCCTTCGTGAAATCGCAGCAGAGGGTGAGGAATTTCAGGAAGTAATGGTTATTGGGCGGGTGCTTGGTAAATATCAACTTGGAATTGGTGATTACTGGGTCGCATTCCGTATAGAAGAAATGATCCATGACGGAGAACTTGAGGCCGTGTCTGCGGTTGCCGAAGATATGCCAGCCTATCATCGAGTGTTGAAAAAGTGTACTTGAAGATTATGACATAATGGCATGTTAATAGATTCGATTAGCTCACATACAACTTAAACCTAAGTAAAGTTAACCCTAAAATCAATCAGGTTCAACTTTATTTTGATATTTAAAATAGGTCCGCTTTGGTCGTATTCTGAGCGGACGGAGTTCATAAAGTAGCTGGGGAGCGGGGCGCGTCGTAGTGGGTCAAAGGTTGCCACCGCAGGGCAGCCTCCCTCGTCGCTCGGGCAGCTACCCTGCTCAGCGCGCGGTTATCCTGACTTGCCAGCCCGCTTATCGGGTCCAGGTACGTCCGCTCGGTGGATCTCCCCTCGTTCCTCAGGGAACTAACCGAGCTCAGCGCTCGGGTTCGGGTCTTGTCCTGGTCAACAAGACCTGCCAAGCTTTCCCTCCTTCGTCGGAAACCACGGCCGGTCTTCTCTTATCCTGCATAAGCCTTGCTCGCCACATTAGGTCAATGGGCTTATCCCCGCTCAGTGGATCTCCCCTCGTTCCTCAGGAGCTAACGGAGCTTGGCGCGCGGTCATCCTGCGGGCCAAAGCTAATCCAGCTGGTATGGCAGTTAGTCGGCGTATACATAGACGGCTAGCTATGCGTAGTCGTCGAGTTCTCACCTATATGTCTGGCCCTTATGGTATACTGGCATACCCTATACCCCGCAATGCAGCATATTTG
>DASRMG010000032.1:0-9821 GCA_035648035.1 Desulfosporosinus sp.
CAGGACGGGACACAAGGTGAAGCCGTATAACAACATGCCCATGTGGTTTGCTCTGTGAACCCAAAAAAGAAAAAGAAGTTAAAATGCGCTAGTTAGGTGAATAAAACAAGGCTGCTTGTGAAGAAAGGAGTTTATCTTAAGATTTTCAAAATCGTGTCTTGACAAGCGGGGGCATTACATTAATTCTTCTCTACACTTTCAACATGTTTCCTTAATATTCCTTTATAATTTACAAATATTTCTGATAAAATAATAAATTTTCAAAGAATAAAAACGTATCTAGCTAAGTATATGTTCAGTTTTTGCTTCAATTAATCTTTACTAACTAGACAATAGAGTTATCCTTTTATCATTAATATAAGGGAGTAACTCCAGAAGTCTTATAAGTAATTTCAATGCAATGAAACAGGTGTAATACTCCAATAACTTTAAGTAATCTGCCATCTAATGAAAATGTTGTTAGTTCATTAATTCAGAAGATAGTAACCGTAGAATCTTTTAAGGTAATTATAAAACTATGGCTAACGCCATAGTTTTATAATTACCTTATGAGTTTTTTTGTCCTTAAATTACCACACTTAGTCTCTCTTCTAGACTCACCTACACTCTCCTTCCACTTATAAATATTTGAGTTTAACTTCTATGAAAAGCGTTGACACTTACCTCTAATAATAGAGTACCTATCATCGCTTTGTTCTTTTAAACCTTAAAAACATAATTGATATCTTTATATTTATTAGGACGTTGTGTAATACTTAATCCGAACGTACTAAAAATTCTAATAATTGTTGCTTTCATTTCAGGTTTTTTCCAGTTCTTAGATATCCAATCGCTAAAGGGGAGTCCTCCTGCATCCCTGAGGCTTAGCTTTTCATGACTAACGGCAATTACGCTATCACTTACCATGTCAATAAACCTTTGTTCTACTTTTTCTGCCCACTCATAACATTTATTCTCAAAACCATAATTGTCATCATTATTAACCTTCTTATTGAAGATATTTTCTTCTGGTATGCCTAAACTACTAGCTATTTTTTTCACCCAATATTCTCGATTACCGTACATATAGATATGCACATCTTTTGTATCCTTGATGTTTCTAAGTCCAGTACGATGAATTATTTGAAGCAATTCAACCAATACGCTTTCTTGATATATTTTTTCCACCTTAATATTTTTGAACCATCCTCTTTTCCCTTTTTCGGAGAGTGAAGTATCAATATCAACTCCATAAATGCTGATTGCTAGCAGCTTATAGTGTTGGGCATTTTTGATAGGTATGTTTGTCATAACCATTTCATTGTAATTCCTGAGATTGTTCTTACCAGTAGTATTAAATAAGTTTAATGGCATTTCATCATCTTCAAGACTTCGGAGCTTATAATATTCTTTAAATTCCTCAGCAATTAGTCCGTTACTAATATAGGTATCAATATCTTGCTTTGCTACCAATGGAAATGGATTAATACCCTTTGTCTCTCTTATATTTGCTACATCAATTGAGATTGCCTTCTGTACACCCAAGCCAAGTCTGATTCTAGCTCCAAGAGATGTATTAATATTATGCCAATGCAGATTCAACCTAGAGTAGTTGTGGTAGTTTGAAACATTTTTCGATTTATACCCCTTATAGATCGTTTTAGCATAGGAACTTGTACCATCAAGGATTAAAACGTTTCCTAGACACCTATAGTCAATTAACTTAGAACAGAGTATTGCTTCTCCTGAATCATTGCGATCAACGTGCCCAATACCATCTTCATTAAGTAATTTCTTAAACCATCTTAATTTTCTAGAAGACTCTAAATCACTTGCACTTTCGGACAACTTACCCATTGCCACTTTAAAAGGAATCTCTAATTCTACGTTATTAATGTATTGCATTAAGTTCTTTGTGACTCTCACCTTACTGAATAACGCATGCGTTATCATCAACATTATGCAATTTCTGCATAGTCTTTTTTCTACTGGTGTAAGACTACTCAATTTTGCCAATTTATCAAACCAATCTACAGAATTGTTGTTACTAGATAAATCGAAAACAGCACTATCAGATAGAATAGGCATTTCATCTATGATTACTTGACGTTTATAAACTACTTTATCGAAGTTGCCAATCTCTTTAGGCTGATAAGTACTGTATAGAGAATATTTCTTATCTAAAACAATATCCCTGAGTCTTTGTTGCGTAATACACAAAAACTGAAACTCATTCAATGTATGCTGTACTTCCTTATAGTTACCTGCATCTATTCTCAGAATTAAATTTTGGTTGCCATTATTTTTTCCGAAATCCCTTACGTCTCCGTAAACATTCTCCATTGTATCTTTATTATTAAAAACTAAAAGGAGTGGGGTTTTTCTTTTCTGTTCTGAAATAATCTTTAGTTCAGCTTTTAGGGCAGTAGTTTTCCCATAACCAGGTCTGGAGTTACATACCCAAGCTAGGAGTTTCTTGGATTCATCTTTGTTTCCAGTCGTCAAAATTTTATTACCTTGTTGAATAAAGTTTTTGATAATGTTTATTGTCTTGGTAAAGGCTTGGGGATGTAAGGATTTTAAAGTGTTTTCCTGAATATATTTGGAATATTTATTTAATTCAAGTTTCAAATTTAACACCTCATTCGATTATAATTATATCTTTCAAAGACTTAATATCTATTTGAGGAGAGATTCTGCCCTCAACCCTAAAAACTTTTCCATATGATAGTATTAATTTTTTTATAAAATGTTTAAAAGGATTAGAGTTATAATTATTTGCGTGTATAAACAATTTAAAATTCCTTGAAGCGAAACGTAATGATAAATGACCCTGACGCCCATGCTCTTCGTAATCGTTAATATAACCTAGAACATACACATCTTTGCCGATGTAACTGTTCAAGCTATCCATAATAACATCAGGAGTAAGTATTACATTACATAATTTTGTTAATTTATTCTCATACATTACTTCTAAAACATCAAAATTACTTTGATGTTTTTTAACAAACCTTCCAATACTATTTAAGTCTATGAGGTATTGTCTAGGAAAGGTATACTCATGCCTTTCCTGTGAAGGATGTATTTTCTTCCTGATTCCCCGTTTGTTTACCTTCTTGATAATTTTACAGTTATCTGATGGTAGAGTAACGCAGTTTGGGAAGACCACAAGTCTTTTTACAATCTTCCTATTTTGAGGATTTCTGTTTGTCTTCACAAGGACTGTTTGCTACATGCTTGACATAGAGAACTATGTTTATGATGATATGTGACTTTCAGATAATCTTTATTTTTAGTTGGGGTAATGATCCTGATAGGAACTCTACAATTTTCATCTTCACATTGAATCTGACCTGCGTACTCGGGTCTACATTGGTCAATTCGGCACACCCCTATATTTTCAATAAAAAATCTTTGCATGATAACTCCCCCTTTTTTCTTATAGGATTATTAATACTTCATCTGCACTTATATCAGCCTTCAAAACGTAATTAATTATCAACTCTTTGTTGTTATTTTTATATAATTGTATTTTACTATTAATATTAACATTTATCAACACTTGTTTTTACGCATATTTAAATATAATTATTATTATTATTTTTAAATTTATATGTATTGACATTATATATTTTTACATTATATTTAAATATTAATAATTTAAATTAATTAAATGTAATGCATTTTCAGTATAATAATAGTATTTTTCTTAACAAAACTAAAACAACCCCTAGCTTAATAGCTAGAGGTTGTTTTAGAATGGTGATTCTATACCTATTATCTGCTTTTAGAATTTCTAAAAGACCAACTATATAAGAGCAACAAGTGGATTTATAAAAATGACAGTTTTCTATATAATAGTATTATGGAATGATATTTTTTAAAAAGTATATTACCATATTTTTTTAACTTAACATTCTTTTTCTATAAGTGTTATTGATTATTTTATTTTCCTCTCAGTTAAGTCAATTGCGTCCTACGTTATAAGATGTACCATTATAAACGTAAAGACCTCAGAAGTGCCTTTATAGACGCTTGTGAGGTCTTTTACTTTGGATTAGATACTAAGCGAGACAGATAGTAATAAGTCTCTTGAAGATACTACCGACAATTATTATTACAGTAATTTCTACTAGATGTTAAACTTTTCTTAACCTCTCTCTTTTTTGAATTATCTTACCCAATGGAGATACTAGACAATGAGCTTCCCTTAAATCATTTTGTGTTAAATTTACATATCGTTTAGTCATTTCCAGATCAGTATGTCCCATTGTCCTTTGTAAGGCTAAGGCATTTCCTCCGTTTCGTAAGTACATTAATGCAAAGACATGTCGCAAATCATAGGCGGAAATTTTGAACCCCAATCGTTCGGAGTATTTTGCTAACCTCTTTGTCCAAGAATTTGTAACGAAAGGGTTTCCATCCGCTGTTGCGAAGAGGGGAGTATCAGAACTCCAACTATCACTTCTTACAGAAATTAGTTCTCTTATAGCATTTACTGTGGTAGGAGAAATGGGAAGCGTTCTGGAAACTCTGGTCTTAGCTATAAAAGAGGGAATAAATACTTCCAGACTCTTTAAATTCAAATTGTTGGTCATTAATGCCAATCCCTCACTTGGTCTAATGCCTGTATCAAGAGTAAGACATAAATAAGCATAATCACGAAGTCCACTATAAGAACCTTTATCGAACATTCCCATGAGTTTCTTTAACTTATCATTATCCAAATCCCGTACTCTTGGTTCTTCATGCCTTAAACGAATATCATCTAATGGATTGGACTTTAGAAACCCTTCCTTTACTACCCATGAGAAGAAGCACTTTAAATATTTACGTCTCATGTTATGAGTGACAGGTGCTAAATGTCTACTCTGTGCAAAATAAATTAATACAGATTGTTTTAAACAATCATTATCGTCCCAACTTTGAGGAAATTGATTAAAAAACTTGGCAAGGTGATACCTATAGTCTCTAATCGTTATATCACAAATACCCTGTGCCGATTTAAACAATATAAACCCTTCTACGCCTTCTTCCCAAGTTTGATACCTTTTCTTCTTAATTTTTAATAATCTTGCCATAACAATCTCTCCTTTTTCTTTAAAGGAAAGGGTAGTCTTAACGGTTTTATGACCATAGGCTACAACAAAAAAAGCCCTGATTATTCCATGAAGGAAATCGTCAGAACCCTTGATATATCAGTGCTTTTCATAAATTTGTTACAGGCGAAACGCTCAAAGCTTGGGAAGCCAATACTCTACCGCTGAGCCACGTCCGCATAATATACCCAACTTATGATTCATTATAGACAAGCTTCCAAAATTCGTCAAGTCTATGAATGGTGCCTCAGGACGGAATCGAACCGCCGACACGAGGATTTTCAGTCCTCTGCTCTACCGACTGAGCTACCGAGGCAAAGTAATTTGGTGACCCGTACGGGATTCGAACCCGTGTAACCGCCGTGAAAGGGCGGTGTCTTAGACCGCTTGACCAACGGGCCTAGAAATGGTGAGCCATCCGCGACTCGAACGCGGGACACCCTGATTAAAAGTCAGGTGCTCTAGCCAACTGAGCTAATGGCCCAAATAATTGTACCGCGAATTCAAATAATACAGGAAAGTATCATATATGTCAAGTTCTTTCGTTAAACTTCTTCATATGCCAATCCTCAAGCTTTAAAATATCTCGCCGCGTACTATGGTTTGTTCACGGCCTGGCCCTATTGCGACTAAAGTTGCAGGCACACCTGTCAGTTCTTCAATTCGTTGAATATAATTTTTAGCAGCCTCTGGTAAGTCCTCGAAGCGTCGGACCTCGGTCAAGTCTTCATTCCAACCAGGCATTTCTTCATAAACAGGTTGCGATTGCTTAAAGATCTTTTGACTTTGGGGGAATTCTCGAGTAATTTCTTCTCCAACCCGATATCCAACACAGATTTTCAGGGTATCGAATCCTGTAAGGACATCAAGTTTAGTTACGGCAAAATCAGAAATTCCACTCACTCGAACTGCATAGCGAGCAATGACAGCGTCAAACCAACCGCAGCGACGCGGACGTCCAGTCGTGGTTCCGAACTCTTGTCCATTAGCCCTCATTTGTTCTCCTGCTTCATCGAGAAGTTCTGTTGGGAAAGGACCTTCTCCCACGCGCGTAGTATAGGCTTTTATAACTCCCACTACACGATCAATACGGGTAGGGCCAACACCAGCTCCTATACAAGCCCCTCCTGCAATTGGATTAGAAGACGTGACAAATGGGTAAGTACCATGATCAATGTCCAGCAACGTGCCTTGTGCGCCTTCAAAAAGGACTTTACCGCCTGAACTAATAATCTGGTCAATCGCCAGTGAACTGTCTGTCACCATCGCACGAATCTGTTCGGCATATCCTAGGTAAGTTTCATAAATATCCTCAAATTTAAGCGCTTCGTGGCCATAGACCTTCACGAATAAATTATTTTTTTGAACTAAGTTTTGACGCAACTTGTCTGCAAATTCCTCTTTATCCAACAAATCGATGATACGAATTCCAATTCGCGACGCTTTATCCATATAGCAAGGACCGATGCCGCGCTTCGTCGTCCCAATTTTATTCTCACCACGCGCTTCCTCTTCTAAACCATCAAGAACACGGTGGTAAGGCATAATAACATGGGCGTTGCTACTAATTAGCAACTGTCCCGTCTTAATGCCACGCTTAGCTAGGTAACCGAGTTCTTCTAACAGAACCTTGGGATCGATCACAACACCATTACCAATGACACAGGTCTTATCAGAATAAAGAATTCCCGATGGAATCAAGTGAAGCTTAAATTCTTCGCCCTTCACAACCACCGTATGACCCGCGTTATTTCCACCTTGGCAACGGACAACCATGTTCGCCTTTTCGGCCAGGAAGTCCGTAATCTTACCTTTTCCTTCATCGCCCCATTGAGAACCAATTAATATGACAGCAGCCATTTGACCATTCCTCCTATCTTTCTAATCCTAGTCGTCTATAAATATCATCCACGTGCTCCAAATGATATTTTACATCAAACAAGCCTTGAATCTCTTCTTTGCTCAGATAGTTTAGTACACGAGCATCCGCTGAAACGATCTCAATGAAATCAATCCCATGATCCCAGGCTTGAAAAGCGTCCTGTTGAACCCAAGCATAAGCCTCTTCTCTCATGCAACCGTGTTCCACTAAGGCCAAAAGGACTCGCTGGGAAGACGTCAACCCAAACGTTCTTTGGAGATTTTTTTTCATTTGATCCGCACGAATCTTGAGCCCAGAAATCACTCGAGTCATCTGACGGAGCATATGATCCAAAAGAATGCAGCTATCTGGTAGTATGATTCGTTCCACAGAGGAATGGGTCATATCCCTTTCATGCCAAAGCGCCATATTCTCCATAGCTGCCAAGGCATTACCACGCAGAAGGCGAGACATTCCTGCCACCTGTTCACTCACAATTGGGTTACGCTTATGGGGCATAGCCGAGGATCCTTTTTGTCCCTCAGCGAAGGGCTCTTCGACTTCCAAAATATCCGTTCGTTGCAAATTTCGAATCTCCGTTGCAATCTTTTCGAGGGTACCGCCAATTAACGCCAAAGTGGTCATAAAATGGGCATGTCGGTCCCGCTGCAAGATTTGATTACTGATTAGTGCTGTATCTAATCCTAAGTGCTGACAGACCGCTTCTTCCACGTTAGGCGCAACGTTCGCATACGTCCCTACAGCCCCTGAAATCTTTCCTACGCTTACTGAAGCGATCGCTTGAGTGAGATGCTCATCTTGACGGTCGACTTCGGCAATCCACAAAGCCAGCTTCAAGCCAAAGGTCAGCGGTTCAGCATGAATACCATGAGTTCGCCCTACCATCACGGTATACTTACTCTCCAAGGCCCGAACCACCAAGGCGTCTCGAAACGCTCTAAGGTCTCTCTTCAGCAGACGCCCTGAATCTCTTAATACAAGACTTAAGGCAGTATCCTTCACATCTGAAGAGGTCAATCCGAGATGAAGAAATTTTCCAGCTTCCCCGATTTCCTCCACAACCGCTTGTAAAAAAGCGATCAAATCATGACGGACCACTGCCTCAATTTCCAAAACCCTTTGGGGGTTTACTTTTGCCTTGGAACGGATTTCTTCCATCGCTTCCTGAGGTATTTCTCCCCGCTTAGCCATCACCTCAGCCACCGCTAGTTCCACTTCCAACCAGCGTTCATATTCATAGCCGTCCTGCCATAACTTTCCCATCTCAGGGTGAGTATATCTATCGAGCAAATTTTTCGCCCCCTGACTTAGCCACAATGTCCCGACCCACTACTATACCGGTCGCTGAAGCCTGCATCAAACCGCGGGTAATGCCTGCTCCATCTCCAATAGCATAGAGGCGGGGAATGGCTGTTTCAAAATTTGAGTCTACCTTAACTTTAGAAGAATAAAACTTAACCTCAGCACCATAGAGCAACGTATTTTTCGAATATAGACCTGGAGCAATTTTGTCGAAGGCCTTTAGGGTTTCAATTAAAGACGTCAAGTACCGTTCCGGCAAGGCATAACTGAGGTCTCCCGGGACTGCAGAAAGAAGCGTCGGAATGGTCGTTGATTTACTCAGACGGCTTTCCGTCGTTCTCCGACCCTTGAGAAGATCACCTAAACGTTGAACCATCACGCCACCACCGGTCAGCATGTTAGCGAGCCGAGCAATATATCTCCCATATTCAATGGGTTGATGAAAAGGCTCTGTGAAGCGTGTTGAAACCAATAATGCAAAATTTGTGTTTTTTGTTTTTTTTGCAGGATCAGCATAGCTATGCCCATTTACTACGGCAATGTCCCCATCGTAATGCTCTTCAGAAACAACACCACCAGGATTGACACAAAAGGTTCGTGTTTTCAGGTCATACGTATCGGAATAATAAACCAACTTAGCTTCATAAAGGTCCTTCGTCAAATGATCCATAATCGAGTTTGGTACTTCAACCCGTACACCAATGTCCACTTCATTGTTTTCAGTGACTACGCCTAATCGAATCGTCTGCTCAGCCAGCCAATTTGCGCCCCCTCTTCCTGGGGCAGCCACCACATACTTCGCAAACACTTCATCCGTTTCAACCTCATCCCGACGATTAATCGTTGCCCCGATCGCACCGTTTGGTCCTGCTATAATATCCTTTACTTCAGCAAGTTCCCAAAAAGTTGTGTTCGTCTTGTTCATAAGATGATCATACATACCCTTTAACACATCATAAGCCAGTTCTGTCCCCAAATGCCGTACTGGGCAATGAATTAGCTGGATATTATACCGTGATGCTTCGTATTGAATTTCTTCAACTCGACGGGTATCTAAACCATACACCTTTTCCTGCGCTCCGAACCCTCTATAAATGGAATCCGCATAATCAATGAGTGCCTGTGCTTGTGGTTCTTTCATATATTCCGTTAATCGACCGCCGACTGCAGGACTCAATGACAATTTTCCGTCACTAAAAGCCCCTGCACCAGACCAACCTCTGGTAATAGCGCAAGGGTTACATCCCACACAAACGCCCGTCGCACGGGCAGGGCATTGTCGTTTTTCAATGGTACGCCCTTTATCAACGATAAGAATTTTCAAGTCTTTATTGAGTTTTGATAACTCTAATGCCGTGAAAATTCCTGCAGGCCCAGCTCCTATGATTAAGACATCGACTTCATGTTTCAATTTAAACCTCCTTGTAAGATAGAGCTAGGGTTGATGGTTCAAACCCAACTCGAACGTTCTTTGATAACTCACACCATATTGTTCAGATTAATTAGTTGACACGTTAGACCTCTATCGCTAAACATCGTGTTATGATCATTGTTGT
>DASRMG010000033.1:0-8661 GCA_035648035.1 Desulfosporosinus sp.
CTAGTAACTCCATTCAGGAGAATGGCTTTGCTCCACGGGCTTGTACAAGTTTCCTTCATCATGATAAATATAGGGTATAAGATGCAGTGAATCTAGGCGTTTCATAAGGTCTTCCGTCACCTCTTCACTTTGAACCCTTTCATGAAAAAGGAGTTGATAAGCGACATTGATTGGATGAAGGGGCGTCAATAAAATTTCCCGATCCTCATCAACCTTCTCAATGGTTCCTAATTTGATCAGATTCTTTTCTTGTTGAGTTAACGATGATCCATTTTTCAAGTCGTTAAGTAAGTCGTTAAAAGTGTTAACGTAGTCCAAGCAAAGTTGACTTAGTTCCTCATTTAAGTACGCTAAGCTCGGCAATAGTCTATTAAGCCGATAGTAATTAATTAAAGCATTGTACTTTAACTTAATTTTCGGTTCAAGCTCAAGAATCGCTGGTTCCAATCCTTTATGAGAACCTATGAAGAACTCTGCACCAGTATCTATGATTGCCCTCTCTTTTTCCAAGTCCTTCTTGAATTCTTCTCGTGTGTAATACTCAGCAGTTCCTTGGATAAGCTTATTTTCACCCCTGAGTTGGAAGCTTTCTTTGTTTTTAAGTTTTAACTTTCGAACATTAGCTCCAGTAATTACTTTCGGTTTTTCAACCCCTTCTTTAAACCCCAAGGGGACGTGAGCATTGCCCACTATCAGAGTGAACTTAGTTAATGGAGTATCTTCATCGGCAGGCGGTAAATTCATCTTGAGAATCAATTGTTCGGCTTGATTTCCAAGTTCGACTGTTTGTCCATCCGCCACGATCTCTTCTACCCTCTGATCGTCGCCGCTGGGGTTGATTACAAGCTCCTCATCCGCGCTTATAATAATAGCCTCGCCGCCAGATTTCCCACCAATTGAATAGTTTCCTTTGATTGCGTCTAGGATTCCATGGCTGATGTCTACTATACACACTCTAAACTCAAATTTTGCATGCTCATCTTTATACTTTAATTTACTGAAACTAGTTTGACCTTTTGTTGGCTTGATTTTAAGTTTAAGTCTCTTTCCAGAAACACTACTTAGCGCGTTAGAGTGTCTTTCCAAATTTAAGTTCTCCGACTTCAAAAAATTGTCAAAGCTAAAGACCAAATTAAATTCATCAATATCTTTATCATTAAACACAACGATATGTCGGATTCTCGATTTCACAACACTGGTGCCGTCAGGCCTTTCCCAATAAGCAACTCCTTCAGAGGATTCATCCATCGAGCTTTCCTTATAGATAATAGGTCTTACTTCTTTTCTTTTATCCGCCGAAAGCTTTACGTCTTTATAGTCTACCCCTGCCCAACTTTGATTCTTTAAAAGGCTAATTCCCTTTTCCTCAAAGGATTTCTCTAAATCCTGGTCAGGATTACCGTATTTGTGTACCTTATCCACCTTGTTGAACAACTCAAAATTTTCTTCTAACCGACGCTGAATCTGCTTCTGATTAACTTCAGAGGATAACAAACTATCGGGAAAAAGACTGAAATTCTTGTAATCTTGTGGATCAATATGCTGACTATAAACAGCACTTAATATCTCTTCATATTCAAAGATTGGGGTTGAATCTTCAAAGTTTGTAAAATATTTCTTATCTAAACTCAATTGGAGTATTTCTTTATCACCAAATGACAGTTTCGACTCCTTAATTTGGTTCTTCAGAACTTTGGTAATCGATTTCATATGAAAGGGCATACCTTCTTTGTGAAATCCTACGGCACCTTGAACAAGACTATCTAGGTTGGTGTCATGAATGAAGATGATCGCGGTATTTGCGAAGTCTTCTTGGGGTGTTCCAACTTTATTTCGCAAATGAGTCAGAAAGTCAGGACTAATTTTTTCATCCGTAGCCGCAACAATGACGAACGTATACCTCGATTTAAACCAGTAGGTTCGATAATTCTCATTTAATTTCGTTTTATATATAAACGCTTGCGCGTCTTGAGTTGTTACTAACGCATCGTATAAACTTCTAACTTGCTCTTTTTTTTCAAATTGAATATGAAACTTATCACCCGGTTTTATTTCTGTTGTTTGTAGAAAGCCTAAAATCCTCGTCGCTAAAAAATTATAAAATGGACTTAACATATTGTGCATCCCCACTATCACTCTTTTTCTCCAGTAAATTTAATTTTTCGAGCAATCTAATAATGTGCTCCTTTGAATCGCGATCAAAAAAAAGGCCTCGTTTTTCAAACTCTTTATATAACTGCTTCAATTTTATTTTAGAGCGATCCTTTATACTCAAGCGGATAAAAAAGATTAAGAAGTCCTGAGTTATATTTAAAGTATAGCCCAGAGGACCGCGTTTTTTAAGAAAATAGGCTTCTGAATGCTTTTCAAACCAGTTTGCATACTTCAACGGAATACTTTTTCTTCCACTGGTAGTAAATTGGAACTCGATTGCTCGCTGAAGATTAAATATTTCATCTAATATTGGATCTTCAAACTTTCTAGTTACAGAAAAGTCCTTCCAATTAACGTCTTCGACATGTGCTTTATAGAGGTACAACAAGTACGAGACATCGTGTTGGAAACTTTCTCTTTCGGAATCATCCATTGATTGAACCTCTTCAAACAGCTTTGCATAGGTCAAAATCTTTTCACAACCGAAACTATGATTTATAAATTCCAGAGTAATAGTATGCGAAAATAGAGAACGAATCTTCGGCAACAAGTAAGCCCAGCCTGCAATATAACTGGTTCTGATTTTAGAGGTCTTCTCCCAATCAAGATTAAAGTATACTGGAATAGGCTCGGCTACCTCAACGGTAAACATCTTATCAAGTTTCAAGGCTAACTGTGAAACGTAGAAGAAATAGTAGTATTCTAATAATTTATCAAAGTCTTTGACAAAAAATGATGTGTCAGAAACCATAAATGACAAATCCGCATTAAACAAGCCCGAGATAAAGGGAAGAAACGAAACATACTGCGCATCCGTACTCTCCATGGGTTCTAATTCCGGTAAACTCTCCAACATGAGCCGTATTAATACGTTATCCGCTTCAGCGCTACAAGTAGCTTTCACCTTATTCTTTGTCTTGGGATCAACTAACACATCACATAAGAATCTTGCAATCTGGCTTTGATGAAGACTTCTGGGGCGCAGATAATTAAAGAGTAGCGGATGAAATATTTCCACCTCGGAATGGTGTAAGAATAATTCTTCGATAATATTTCGAAACCAACTTTTATCCGTTTCGCGCTCGAATTGCACTTTCAAGAGGATCTGGTCGAAGACCTCTTTTACCTTGAAATCACCTTTCTCTTTTAGGTTGAATAGCAATCTTGAAAAAGCTCCCGAAATTCCAGAAAACTGAGTTAGGTCTTCAGCATCAGGTTTTTTTGTTTTATACGGAAGAACCTTAATCATCTTCCCGGTATTATGCTGTAATCGAAACTTTCCCGTGCTCTCCTGATCGATAAACTTAAAATCTTTTTTTAGCTCACCAAAGTTTAAACGTATATTCATATCCTTAAGCCCTCACAAACTTAAATTCTTCAAAATCCTCATCATACAAAAGTTTAAATTTCACTAGGTCGCCGCTAAATTTTTGCTCAAACTTCAGTTCTTTATTCTGCTCACCCAGTAGAAGCATTCTGTTCATAAATTCCAAGAAATTAATAAAGTTTTGTTTATCTTTTTTATTAGGTCGATACCCATTTCGAATTTGATTCAATAATAAGTAAAGCGAGTAATCAATGGAAATGTCCAGAGGCGATAAATTTTCCTTTCTTTTATTCTTGAATGACAAGGTAACGAAAGGAAGGAATTTATCAAGTTTTCCTGTTAACATATTGGGTAGCTTTGCTAAATGAGGTGATAATTCAAGCGACTGGCTAATTTTATATTTCACTTGATTCTTACCAATCAGAAGGTTGATCCTATGATTTTGACCTCCACCATTCCACTTATATAACGAGTCTATGACCTCAGCGAACACAGTCCTAATTCCCGGCATATTTCCAGCATTCCAGAAATACAGATCCCTTAAGAATCGTCTATAGACTGGATCTTCCAAACTCAAAATATTTGTCTTTGGACGAAATTTGTAGAGTCTTACAAACGTTTTAATCAGAGCATCTTTCAAGTCCAGTGTGGCTGTCTTAGTGAAAAATTCATCTTTTTCGAACTCATCTTCTAGCCAAGTTAGTCCTGTAAGGTCGACATGTTCGTCAAATAATTTCACGAAACCTCGCGTCGTATTTAATGTAATCAAAAGATCGTCCATATCCGCCGTTCTTACGCCCAGCGGATCTAATGTTGCTAGAATACTGGAGAAATTCGACCGATCCTTATGTTCATAAATCAGATTTGGCATTAAACTGTTAATATATTCTATAAACTGTATTCCCTCAAGCCTTGACTCAATCTCTGCCACTGCTAAAGTATCTAAGGCATTCGGTACTAAAATTTCATAAATGAAGTTCAGGATTGAGCGGGTCGAAACGATCAGTTTATTCTTAAGAATTGCTTCCACAATGACTTCGATTAACTGCATTTGAATGGAGTCTTGTGCCAAAAATTCATAGTTAGCTTTGACTGGGCACTGTCTTCCGCAAGAACAGCTTGTGCAGGTTTGATGATAGATTGTATAAAAGTGATTCTGTTCCACTTTTAGGGTAATTTTTTCGAACAACCCCTTAAGGTATTCGGAGCTGATCCCCTCATGTATTAGGCTGAAAATATTATAGTCGCTGAAGTTGATATAATGAAAATAGCTTAACTCATCAGTTATTATTTCTGAAATCTTAGGCTCTAAAATATTTCTTTGAAGAACAAAGTCTTTCAACTTTGTAAAATGGTTTTGATAACCTGAGTCAATAAAATTGTTCAATGCGCCAAGGTTTATTGCTACAATTAATTTAGAACTGTTACCTTCAGTAATTATTTTTTCATCTGAAAAGTCATCTAAGAAGTCATTTAAAGTATCGAGCGAAGTTTTGTTTGGTTCGAAGCTTTCTGTCGCATCATTGTGGATATTAAATCTGTTAAGCAAATCAGGATGTGTATTTTTGAGATAGGCGATTAAGTGCGACTTTCCATCGCCCACCCCACCACAAACTAGAATGAGTTGCGGTTGCTCTGATCTACCTGCTTTTTGGATTAATTCTAGTAATTCATCTTCAACTGGTCTCTTAACGTGCATATATTCATTGAAACCACTAAAGTAATCAGAGTTTTCGACAGCTTCTTTTGATGATTCTTTTAGCCTTTTAAGATGTGCTATTAAGCAAGTGTGTTGTATCGGCAATTAAGTCACCCCCAAAATTATGCGCCATATTTCGCCACACATTTTCACTACCCTTTTATTCATATGAGATTCTCAAGATGTTTGAATTTACTAATAATCATTGATATCCGGACCAAACGTGTCACAAAACAGCTCCACAAATAGGTCTTCAGCTACACTGCCAAGACTCCCCTTCTGCTTCATCTTAACTGTCAATTGACTTCATCCCCTCAACCGCCGATAACTTCTTTAAGCAACAGCCTCTTTATGAAGGCACCTCTATCCGTAACTTTTTGCTTCCTGATCAGTTCGAAGTCCTGTAACGATACGCTCTTATAGTCCAAGATCGCATAAACAACTTCAACCAGGTCAGCCAGTTCTTCAGTACTCTCGCTCTCTAGGTATTCCTGAAGTTCTTCCCCCAACTTTGCGTTTAATAATTCTAGGTATTCCTCACCGGAGACCTCTTCAATAACCGCCTGTTTTCCACTTTGTTCAATAATCTCGGGGATTTTATCACGAATAAGTTTATTGTAGATTTTTACACTCATTGTCTTCACACGATCCTTTTGTTGAATATAATAAATACTGTACTATATCCAATCATTCGTCATGTTTATGTCGATTCCTGCCAATATTTCAATTTATAAGGTTTATTTTTCATATTCTGTCACTGGCACTTCAGGAGTTATACAACAGCACCGATGACCTCCTTCAAAGTCTGTGTTGCGTGGATCATAACACGACTCGCTGACATCTCTTTGCAGGTTTGAAGCTCGTACTCTTTTCGCAGTAGTATAAGAGACTCCAAGCCCATGAAAAACATGGATTTGGAGTCTCTTGTACTATTTAACAGGGGGCACTTCGAGTGAAGTGCCCCTGTGTTTCTTGAAATAATCCTAAAATTTAGCTTTTGGTACTCAAACACTATCCCTTATAGCCTACGCCTCGAGATAATTGATAAAGAATGAATTGATTCAAACTTATATTTTCTTCCTTAGCTTTGTCTGCTAATACTTTATGAAGTGATTTTGGCACTCGGACGTTGAACTTGCCGGAAAAATCACTGCTAAGACGAGACGGTTCAGGAATTTCTATTCCCTGATCTAATGAAACTTCTAGCCAACCGCGCTTTGCATCTTCTATCATGACTAGTTCCTCTTCAGCTGTTTCACCTTGGGTGATGCATCCGGGCAAATCAGAAATTTCAATGACGTATCCGCCTTCTTCAGCCGGATAAATCGTATACTTGTAGGGCAGTCCCAAGTAATAATCAAGATTCTTGTTCGTCATCGCTAATCTCTCCTTCCAGTAATTCCATAGCACGCTCAACGTAAAATCCTTTGATATGGGGTTGGTGAAACGGGACCGAAATAACTTTATCACCTTTAGTGTAGTAGTAGTGGCTAGATCCGCCACTTGGCTGACGTCTACTAAATCCGTAATGAATAAGGATTTTATCTAACTCCTCAAACCTAACATTCTTGGGATTGTTTTTTATTCGTTGGCACAACTTTTTCAGTTTGCTCAACTACCTCACCCCTTATTATTATAGTACCACATATAGTGGCTTTTTGCCAAAGGTTTAGCATTTTCATTTCTACTATATATAAGAGAAGGAAGTTCTTTAAATCGTTATCGTTATTGTACTAAATATTGATGATGTGACTGTTTCCACAGTTCTGCTCACTGCCTGGATACTCAAAGAGCGCATAGTGAAGCCTTTCTGGGTGATGTTGGTTGTGGTACTCATCGGTGCTTACCTACTCACCTTTGGCCTGCACATCCCGACAACGGGCGGTAGCACGCAGTTGTAAAGTGTACCGAAGATCGGATTATCACCGATCAATGCAATGATTGATGGCGAGTGCCGATGATCTCAGAGACCTCTTTCCCTCATTAACCAATGTCGCTTTGAGACTTCGAAGCCTCCGGATGATATTGAACCACGGTCAGATATTTCACCCCTGCCAGTTGAATGAAATTGCTATCTAGAGAGTTGTTTGTATACGCTCTTTGACAATTAGGACAGCATAGTAGCTGAACTGGGATATATTCGCTCACCACATTCTTCTGAGCATTGGAATACTTTGCGAGTTCAGCATTGACGATGCTTAAGGTGGTGTCATCATAGGGGCAACTGAACTTACCCTTATCAATCAACATCACAGCTTGAAACTGTTTGACTGAATTTTCTTCTTCAGCTGGGCCTTCTAAGTGTTGATCTTGTATCGCATCCTCATGAACAAGAACTTCGTCTTGCCTAACTTCAGCCGGTAAAACAAATTCATGATTCGTTGCAAGATCTTCTCCATTCCAGACTCGTCGGATTCTTTCGGCTCGTCGGATGACTCTGGCCTTAAGATCGTCCCCTTCTGTTTCTAAGGAATTACCTTCCAACTCAATCGCCTGAGGCAACACATCAAAATACGTCAAGCGGTCAAAAACCTTCAGCATAGCGGCCTCTGGGTCTCGGAAAAATTCACTTCCGCGAATACGAATAAAGCGCCAGCCAAGTCTTTCAAGGATGGCTTGTCGGGCCATATCTTCCGCAAGATTCTCCTCGGTATGCCACTTATCTCCGTCACATTCCAAGGCCACCCGTTTACCCTCACTTTCGACTGCCATATCGATCCTATAGCCACCGACTTTCCACTGGGGGTGAACGGAATAACTTGCTTGACGGAGTCTAAAGATCATTTGTTTTTCGAATTCTGATTCCGCTTCTTGTTCTGCAGTATCTAACATCTTAATAATGGCTTGGGGATCTTTAGCATGTTTAATGAGAGCCCCACGAAGGTCTCCTGGTTTGAGGTCATTTTCAGGATCTAGCGAGTAAACCACCCACAATTGATCACGCGCTCGACTGGCTGCCACGTTATAGCGTTTTTTGAACATATCATTGGCGCCTTCACCTCGTTTATATAAGGGGCCCTCTCCTGCTGAGGCATCGACCATCGAGAGGAACATGACGTCTCGTTCATCGCCCTGGAATTGAGCTGGATTACCACATTGGATTTTTCGCTTCTTATAGTCTTCAGCGGGCAGATATTGTTGAAGAAGCCGATCAATGGTGACCGCTTGTTCTTCACCCACTAACGAAATGACCCCCATTGTCGCCTCCTGATATTCCAGCTGTTCTGTACAGGCAATGATCAGCGATGCAACGGCTTGAGCTTCATTTTCGTTCACCTTTTTATGGCAAACACCTTCGGTGCATGAGTTGTTTCCAGCCGTTGAGCGCTAATCTTTGCCTAACTGTCGTACGCCTCACTTGAGCAGCCCAGGCCTTCTTTTCCACGAGTACGGCGGTCTTATTCCTTAGTTCTTTGGAGAGATAGGTAATCTGACTGAGCAATTCTTCCATTGACTTGTTCGCTCGGACGTCAAGTTCATC
>DASRMG010000034.1:0-3728 GCA_035648035.1 Desulfosporosinus sp.
AGCAAATGCAGCAGAATGGACAGGCTCAACAACTCTTTGATCTTCTTCGGGTAAATCCCTACGATAACAGCGAATGAACATTGAAAAAATGAGTCATTCATAATTCCTATTTCCTTGTTCAAGGGTGCTCAAAATGAGATTTATGATTATCCGAATATTATTTATCAAAAATCCCTGTTGCGTATCATATCTTAATATTACTCGGATAACTGTATTACTCGGATAATTCAGATTCCATCTCGCGGTGGACACCCTTGCTCTTGGCTAATGGTTGGTTACTACAAACCCCCATAGTGGACTTTCACCACCAAGTTAATCGCCATGCGTGGCGCACCAAAATACCCCCACAGTTTTCTGTGGGGGTACATTAATCTCCAGTCTCACGGGTAGAACCTAATGCACTCATTTAATGACTCTTCAATGAGCCTTTATATGAGTCTAAATAGCGCTCATTTTCCAATTGTCAATGATACCGACTGCTATCGTACGCAAGAAGCCAATTGTCAAAAGCAACCGGCTTCTACAATGAACTATTATTTAATCTTCAGAGTCCAATTACCGTTTACCACAAACTGCGGCCAGCCCACGTTAAACTTAGCATCTTTTAATTTTTCGTCAAAACTGATACACATTGTGCCTACGTCACCTTGCCAAGTGCTGTCACCTCTTTGCACATCTTTACTGTAAAGGTTAACCTCTCGAACAGCAACATCTGCTGTGTCTCCCGTGTTCAAAGCAAATTTTAACTCGGCTGTTGTTGCGGAAGTTCTTTTAATACTTTCCAAGGTGATTTTATTAAATTTCAGGTCGACTTCCTGGCCGATTCTTTTTTCTTCATTTAACTCCGGAATTGCCACATCAATATCACCAAAGTTCTTTTCATAACCAACAAGCAAACTTGGTATTTTCAGTTCAATTTCTTTGTTGGCAGAAGCTTGGGATTCAAATTCGGTGATGGGTCTTCCCACAGCATTTTTAGCCTGATTGTAAGTGTAAACGTTTTTATCTTTGTCATAACCAAGAAGGGGCTTGGTCATTGAGGAAGTTCCGCTGCTTATGATGCCCTTTTCATTTTTAAACATATTTGTCACAGTTTTTTGAGCCAGTTCACCAATGCCGATCAGTTTCAAGTCCTTGTCTGTAAAGCTCGTTAAAATCTGCACACCTTGGTTAGTTTTTTGATAACCAACATTTACCCAACCAATATCCGTTTGTTCAGCAGGTATAATTTCGCCGTTGCCAACTACAGGCGCACCTTCTGCTAAATGAATACTATAACTTTTATCTCCAATCATCAATTTCAATTCTTTCGATGGCGAGAACACGTAGTTCTGCTCTGCTTCATTCCAAAAGCTGAGGAGCAAACGATTATTGTCGTAACCGTAACCGCACGGTTTATATATTTTGCCGTTTTCTGCAGCAACTGATATTTCCGGAAGTTTATCTTCTGTTGAAGGAAAAGTTAAATTCATTTCCAACTTGTCCTTTGAAAAAATAACATTCTCCAGTTTGCTTTCCTTATCCAATTGCAAGGGGGATTCCAGATAGTAGGCACTTCCGTCTATCACAGTTGAATAAATTGCTCTTTGGTTGAAAAAAGATCTGACAAAATCCGAAATCTCTCCGGCATAAGCGTTTGATACACCGACAAACATAATTAAACACGCCGCCACAATAGGATAAATTCTATTTCTTTTTCTTTTCACTTTTAACTGCTCCTTATTTAGCTTATTGAATGCTTTTTGGGTAATAGAGTCCTGATCGACTTCCAAGTCACTCATTAAATCATCCAGCTCCTTAGCCAACAAATCGTTATCAAGATTTTGCATTAGTGTCTGAATTTGCTTTTCAGTCATAGGATAAAACCTCCT
This sequence comes from Desulfosporosinus sp., assembly GCA_035648035.1. Lineage (GTDB taxonomy): Bacteria > Bacillota > Desulfitobacteriia > Desulfitobacteriales > Desulfitobacteriaceae > Desulfosporosinus. Next base: position 1,872 of record DASRMG010000034.1, read on the forward strand.
TGATTACTTTTCTGCCTCTTAAGAGCCTGTTGTCCAGCGCTGAACGGCTCAACCCCAAAGATTGCATAATATCGCTAATTTTCTCGTTGTAAAAATATCTACGGATAAAAAGTTCCTTGTCCTTTTCATTAAAGCTATTAATTGTTTCCAGCAGTTTTTTCTGTGTTTCTCTGTCAACAATCTGCTTTTCAACGATAACAGGCTCCTCAATCTGATAATCATCAATGCTTACGACATCATTTTTTTAAGAAGTTTGCGCTTATATGTAAGCGCTTTAAATTTTGTGAGGATTAAAACCCAGGTTTTGAAATTACTTCTCTCGCTGTTAAATTCATTGACTTTTAACCAGACCTCCAAAAAGACATCGGCTACGCACTCTTCTATGTCTTCTTTACTGTTGCCAATGTTTAAAATGTTATAGGTTAAATAATAAACAGTCTTGGTATATTCTTTGATTAAGAATCCATAAGCGTTCAAATTGCCCTTCTTAATTTCAGATATGAGCTCACTCTCTGAAAAGTTCATTTATTCATCTCCTTTCATAGAATACTACGTTTTCTATGTGCAATTTCTCTTGAACATTTTGACAAAAATTACTCAGATGGCAACTTTTAGTGAGCTCTGCGGCCAAAAAATCCATTTCCGGCCAAATCACAGACATTTCTGCCCCTATTATACTATAATGGATTTTGTTGCAAGCAACAGAAGAGGAAAATTATATGATAAAAAATATATTGAGGGCTAATTTTGCCATGGTTACGTTGGTCCCTTCAAGCAAAATATTCAGGATTATTTTTAACTACATACCAGACTATTTTTGGAAGATCCGGCCAATTCTTATTCCACCGCATAGCTGTCACATCCTCTCTTCAATTTAGAATCCAGACAACACTCAATAACCATACACAGACCGTCATGATAATGTGAGGATCTTTTACTACTAACCTCGAAGGATCTCCGCTTTCACCTTTGTGAATCAAAAATAGATAATTCCGTAATGAAAGGAAGGAGACAGCCGTTTGCCGCATACTAATTTGATGAGCATAATTACCACAGCCACAACGGTTGCATACAAGCTGATATGCAGGACCCCTTTGAAAATGCTCTCAAGCATTGTTATCCCCTCCTTTGACCGTTTTGTCGATCAAGTCTCGAAGCTCTTTTAACTCCCCAGCGGACAGAGCCCGGTTTTCAATAAATTGAGAAAATAACTGCTTGAAAGAGCCTTGATAAACTCTGTCTATAAAAGACTTCGTTTCGCTGATTAGTATTTCATCGCGTCCAAAAAGGGGAACGCAGCTGAAGCCAGGCTTCCTCCGCTCTATCACACCTTTCGCATTTACCCTTTTACCCTTACTTATACTTGTGATATTGGTTAAATTTAAAGGAATCGGAACAGTTAATAAGATAGTTCTCTCCATAATAATAGTGGAAAAGAATAATAATAAAGAATCAGCCAGGTTGCATTCTTGTGAAGTAACATTCTAGGATGAGAGCTTCGCAGGATTATCCATACACCTAGTATTTACTTATGTGCAGTTTAGGTTCAAGAAGGATGGTGATAGGTTCTACTTGTTAGGTTGTGAGCGAGGTTCGAAGTAAATAATTAAATGGATTAGCAAAGTCATGTAATGCAAGGATTTCCGTTTTAAATATTTAATACAACAGTGCTATTATGGATAGATATACAAAGTGAATCTGCGATAGTGGTTCGCCAATATCACTACAGCGTGACTTATTTTTACCCAGTAAGTTCCATCTTTAATTTCTTTAAGCTATGGGACTTATACGCACTATAATTGCGACGAAGATGATAATCTACCCTATTTAAGGCTCTCTTTATCATTTTGTCATCAC
>DASRMG010000035.1:0-2738 GCA_035648035.1 Desulfosporosinus sp.
TGACAAGAAAGATCATAACACGATGTTTAGTGATAGAGGTCAAGCATGTCAACTAATTCATCTGAACAATAAGGTGTAAGTTATCAAAGAACGTTCGAGTTGGGTTTGAACCATCAACCCTAGCTCTATCTTACAAGGAGGGAAGGAAGTATGGAAACATTTCAACAAGAGCCTCCACCAGTAAACGCAACCGTACCAGGTGGCGTTTGACAAAGGGACTGAGTATTTAATACTCAGTCCCTTTGTCAAGTTCACTTAGGATGCAGGGTCTATTTAATTACTTGTACAACTAAGTGGATAGTACATATAGGATTAGACATGTGGTCTCACCATGCGTGAAGGTGGCTCAGTTTAAGCGAGACTGAACTGACCGGCGAAGTGTAACGAAATACCAACCAAACGGTAATATCCTCTCCCTGTACATGCTAAGAAATATTACTAAAAGAACATCTTATAACAATAGAAAAATAATATTAATAAAATATAACAGGTAAATTCACTCTCAAGGCAGAATATGGACTAAAGTGGAGATATACTTTAGGCTACTTAACGAAATAATGGTTATAGAACCTGAATTGCTAATAAAGGTAGATTATTCCTATAAGAAGAATATTTCATCTGCAGGATTCGTATCGAATAAGAATAAATAACGTTGTCTTTGAAGGAGGAAAAAAGATGATTGTCATGTATATATTAGCAGGGTTAATGTTTGTATTATCAATATTTCTACTATCAGGTAGAGGGATTTGGCTAATTGCCGGGTATAATACAATGAGTAAAAGACAGCAAAATAAATATGACACAAAAAAATTAACTAGAGCGACAGGCATAATATTAATAATAATCTCGATAGCAATGTTGGCCTTAGGTGCTTCACTTATTAACACCACTGTCTTTCTGATTATTGTTTTTGCTTCCGCAATCATCAATGTTATTTATACGAATAAGTATTGTCTGAAACCTGTTTTAGATGACGAAGAAACCGATTCAACCATCTATAAAGAAAAAGGCTCTGTGCTCAAAAATATGATTGGTATCGGATTAGGGATTGTTGTAGTTTTGATAGTTGGAGTCTCACTGTATTTCAGCAGCAAGCCTCCGGTTTATTCTATTAACAATGGCACCTTAGTTATTTCTACTCTATACGGTAAAAATGTAAATCTCTCAGAAATTCAAGATGTACAATTAAAGGATGACCTTCCGCTGATTAAATTAAGGCTTAATGGTCTTGGTTTGGGTTCTATTCAGAAAGGCAGCTTCTCTTCAGATATTGGTAATGTAACTTTATATATCGACAAGTCTACCCCACCATTTATTTATATAAAGACTACATCTGAACTAATTATTTTAAATGATCAGTCCAAGGCGAAAACTGAAGCACTATTTAATGAATTAGATTCAGATATTAAGTAGTAGAATTTTATAATGCTATTTGTATTAGTATATTTCCTGATTATTGGTATTTGGACACTTTTTGAATCTAGGCTAAGTAAACATTGAAGATTGGGGACTAGTAGATTAAAAAAGGAAAATGGAGTGGTGGCGGCATATGAATTGGAAATATGAAGATGAACGAATATACTGTACCGATGAAAAAGGCGAATTGATGTGTAAAACTACTTTTGTCTGTAAGGAAAACGGAGAGTTGGAAATAAACTCTACCTATGTAAATCCAATTTTGAGAGGGCAGGGCATGGCTGGTAAGATGATGGTAGTAGTAGCTGAGTATTTAAGGGAAAAAGGTATTAAGGCTTCGGCTACGTGTTCTTATGCCAATACGTGGTTGAGAAGGCATGAAGAATTGTACCCGGATATCCTTTCACAGGATATAGACTGATCAATTCGTTGCCTGAGGTTATCGTAACCTCCAATGATCATCTATTAAAAATAATGTTGAGATGATCATGATAGCGCATATTAAGCTTAGCAAAGTCGAAGATTTGCCTTCGTCTCTATCTAACAAGGTTGTGACGGTTATTTTAAGAAAGCAGCTGGGTTTCAATGGGGTGATCATAACAGATGATATGACGATGGGTGCAATCACTCAAACGTACAATCTTTCTGACGCAGCAATCAAGGCCGTGAAGGCTGGCTGTGATATTGTTTTGGTTGCCAAAGGTGCACAAAATTCTGTTTTAATGCTAAACTCATTAAAATCAGCGTATCAAAAGGGGCAGCTTACTGAGCAACGGATCAATGAAAGTGTCTATAGAATACTAAGCTTGAAAGAAAAGTATGGCTTAGCGACTCCATCCCCTTCAGGGACTCAAACGACAGATACGATGAAAGACCTATTGGTCAATATGAAGCAACTACAAAATGGAGTTTGTCCTCAATGCCAACGGCTAGTAATTCTAATCCCATGATGGATCATTATCTCATTCTCTATCCTAGCGGAAACGTTAATAGTATAACGAATGATCCAGGGCGGCAATGGTAAGTGGACAACATTTTCCCCATTATAATATTTCAACATACCCTTCTGTTCCATGCACGCGAATTCGTTGCCCATCCTTGATCAGTTTGGTCGCATTCTCCACTCCGACAACTGCTGGTAAGCCATATTCACGTGCGATAACTGCTCCATGGGTCATCAAACTGTAATGCCCCCGCTTGTCAAGACACGATTTTGAAAATCTTAAGATAAACTCCTTTCTTCACAAGCAGCCTTGTTTTATTCACCTAACTAGCGCATTTTAACTTCTTTTTCTTTTTTGGGTTCACAGAGCAAACCACAT
>DASRMG010000036.1:0-46743 GCA_035648035.1 Desulfosporosinus sp.
TTTTTCTTCACGTACCAAACGAACTATATCTGCCTTGAATTCTTTATCATACCGTTTCCCGTTGTTTGACATAATTTTCGCCCCCCACAGGTTTAGTTTACACTAACTTCCCTGTGTCCGGCGAATCGGGTATACGTCATTCCCTATTTTGCACAAGAGTTTATCAATCATCTTGCTGTCATAAATAAGTCGAGCAATACTCAATATGCATATACCAATGAACTACGTATGTTTTTTCAGTTCCTATGCGATTCATTGCCTACCTTCCCCTCTTCTCCCGAAGGCATCGGTATATTAAATCATATGGAAAATATCGGTCATCGCGATATCGAAGCCTATTTGAGCTGGGCAAGGATTAAACGAAACAATGGAGTTCGCGCTCTTGCTCGCAAGCAAGCAGTCATAAAATCTCTCTATCGATATTTACTACGTGAGGATATGATTTCTAAAGATGTCACTATCAAGCTAGACCCTATTAATGTCAATCAAAAGCTTCCTAAAGCTCTTGAGCCAAATCAAATTGCTGACCTTACTGATGTTTTACAAAGCGGAACTGGTTTATCTAAAGAACAGCTCAAATACCATGCATATACTGAAAAACGTAATTACGCCATATTCCTTACGTTTATTGGCACGGGATTACGCTTATCAGAACTTTGTAATCTCAATCTCACAACAACAAACCTTACTAAACACTGTTTTGAAGTTATTCGCAAAGGAAATAAAGAAACTGTCGTATACTTTAATACTGAAATAGCCGAAGCGTTGAATGATTATGTTCTCAATGAGAGACAACGTTATGCTGAGACTAAACCAGACGCGCTATTTCTCTCAATGCAAGGAAATCGTATCAGTACGAGAGCAGTGCAAAATCTTATATCTAAATATATGGAGATTCTTAAAATGATGGGTCATAATACAGACGGTTTCAGTGCTCACAAAATGCGTTCCACGTTTGCAACATTACTCCTTCGCGAGACGGATAACCTGGCTATTGTGCAAGACGCTTTAGGACACTCTGACCCTAGAACAACAAGAATTTATGCTAAAGTTCTTGATGAACAACTTAAACGTTCAGCTGCATTAATAAAATTTAAGTAGGTATTAATCTTTATATACCAATGATTGTATTGAGTTCAATGGCTTTCTTAATAATATTCAAGTCCACAATTCGCACCCTTTGTACAAATTCCCATATGGAGTCTAGTGTTATAAATGGATCCTCTTCCCTACCGATTCCACTCAACTTATTTTCAGTAAGAGTGTTAATTAAGGTCAATCCATCCACTTCAATAAAGACAACCTTTGTATGTTCATCAGCGATAATAACCTTTGCCTTAGATTCTGAGGTTTCAACGACCACCTCTATATATAGTTTTTGTGATGTTTCCGCTAACCCTACCACTACTAGCTTATCTTCGATCATTCTCTTCGCTTTTCTCTACATCACCCAGCATCAGTCCTGTCAGCACTTCCAAACCCTTTGAAGAATCTCCAGCAAGCACCCCCAGAGCGGCTGCGAAATTAGCCCCACTCCCTCTAGTACCTGGAATGACAACCGCCATTGCGTTTTTAATCACGTTAGCACTAGCTAAGACTCTTACGGACGTTACTATCTCTCCCTTGACATGCTTTTTAGCGAGCGCTGCTGCAAAAGCAATTGCAATAGGCTCAGTGCAGCCTAATGTGACCACCAGTTCTTTTTCTAGACGCTCTAAAAATTTTCGGTCCATGTTTTCCCCCTTGTTCTAAACACCGTATCAACCTAATTTGAGCATATGCCCAATTTAAAGTATAATCAAGTTCTTCAATAAATCAAACGAAATTTTGTCGTATCCGATATATATTTAATTGTATTGCCACTACTATTATGGCAAAGGGTTTACCACGGGCCTTCAGGCAGGTAAAACCTATAATAAGAGACAATATCCTAACGTTATTACATTCTCATATTGTCTGATCAAGAGGGACTATTTTAGATCCCACATTAATAAATGCTATTAATGGATAAAAATTCTTATTAGAGATTGGACATCGAAATGTAGATATAGATCACCTTCTAGTATTACTTGGCAACTGATCTATAGTATTGTGAATATTTTAGTATATACTGAAAGCAAAGCATCTACAAGATGATGGGTTAATCATACATAAGCTAACATTATTTCTAAAAAGGAGTAGCACAAGAAAATCATATACTGGTTGCCTTCTATGTATAACGATGTAAATACGTGGAAAGAGACTTCGATGTATGAACACAAAACACATTTTTCCGAGGCTCAAGTAGAAACAGAAACAGAAACAGCTAAATCGCCGCAAAGAGACATATGTGACTGTTTATGGCGAAATAGCCTTGAGGACGGAGGTGTGAGCAGTGCTAAGGAAATATCTAACGAAAATTCCTTTAATTATATTGGCAATAACTATGGTTATGGTAACTTCCGCTGAGTATACGGGATTTGAACACCTTCCCTATACCGTTAAAGGAGAAATCGAGCTGTGTAGAGATGGTTGGGATGTTAGGACAATAAACGTACTTATGAGGAAAGAAGTCACTAATTCTAGTGATAAAGATATACAAGTGGTAATGAAATCAGTGGATTCAGAGATTATTAATAGTGATTACCAAACTACAATTTATACTAAAACATCGTCAACGTATGATAATTCATATAAAGAAAACGGAAATTTATTTCTGGGCACAGTTAAACCGTCTGAATCTGTGATAGTTACTATTAGAACTGTTGCGTTGCTGAGAAAGTTTAAGAAAAATATTGTGCCACAGAATATACCAATAACTGCTTACGCCAGTGGAAATTTAAGTACCGACGCGTATAAGTATTTGTATAGCTCTATGTTTATAGAATCAAATGCTACTGCAATTATTACTGAAGCACTTAACCTTAAGAAAAAGTCAACCAGTGCGAACGAACTTATAGAAAATACCGTGAATTACACCAAGAATAGTCTTAAATTGGACGTAAATAGCTTATACAGAAACAAAGGAGCATTGAGTGCGCTAAAAAATAAAGAAGGGGTATGTCAGGAATTCGCTGACTTAACTGTAGCTCTGCTTAGGGCCAGTGGAATTCCTGCTAGGGTATGTACTGGGTTGATATTTACTAATCTAGATGCTGCAGTAGAGTGGTCAAATGCTTACAGCTGGTTCCATGACTGGGTAGAAGTATATATTCCTGAATATGGGTGGATGGCTATAGATCCTACAAATCTTAGCACAGTTTATACACTAGATCAGTACCCGTCAGTATACTTGATGACGCTGTACTACGATGATAGATACTTTGATTATATGCTGAGTCCCGAAAAGACAGACTGGAGATACTCCCAGACTCTTCAATATGTAGATGGATACAGAGAACTAGATTAAGATATTGACAGCCTACTTTACAAGCTGCCCTCAATTTGTAGCTTTAGCTATTTTAATTTAATTCTAGTACTATATGTCCTCAACTTTTGCAGAGGCCAAATAGCTGTTCTACAATAAAGCTGCTGCTAATTTACTCAACCTTTAATTCGGCTTAATCATTTTAACGCCTAACTTCCATAATTCCTAGACATTAACATTACTCCTAATTGTCAATTAGTTAGGTTTATCTAACCAACGCCTGGGGATACGAAACAGCTTTACTACACCCTCCGATGACTATGTACTATTTACCCTTTTGCAAGTTCCCTTCATATGGTACTACAATGCAAATATATAGTGAAATTGATATTGAGATGTAAAAGCAAATATGATAATCTTTCAATGAGTAATATTCTACAATTTTTGCATTCATACTACTTTGATAGGTAAGAACAATATGGTTTTTAAATTTTGCGGTTAGAAAAAACTAAAATCAATCAGTAGCAGACCATTTATATTTGGAAAGCTGCACAGAAGACCCGATATAAGAGCAAAGAAAGGTTGGAAGAGATGGACTTAACCACGGTGTTATTTAGCTTTTTCGGGGGGCTTGGACTTTTCCTTTTTGGTATTAAGTCAATGTCAGAAGGATTACAAGCTGTGGCCGGAGATCGGTTAAGGGTGATCCTTGAAAAAGGAACTAGAACTCCCCTTCGCGGTGTTCTAACGGGCGCAATTGTCACAGCATTGATTCAAAGTAGTAGTGGTACTACTGTCCTAGCGATTGGACTCGTTAACGCAGGATTGTTGACATTTAGACAATCAATTGGAATTATTATGGGAGCTAATATCGGAACGACACTTACAGCTTACCTTATTGGTTTTAACCTTGAAAAGTATGCCTTACCGATCATTGCAGTTGGGGTTTTCTTACTGTTCTTCTTTAAAACAAAGCGAATTAACTATTTAGGACAAGTCATTCTAGGATTCGGTCTTCTCTTTTATGGAATGGATATCATGGGCAATGGATTACAACCCCTGCGAAGTTCCTCCTTCTTTATTGATTTGATGTCCGATGTGGAAAATAATCCTCTGCTTGGTGTACTTATCGGAACCATCTTCACTCTTGTTGTTCAGAGTAGTAGTGCAACCATTGGAGTCTTACAGGAGCTTGCGAATCAAGGTGTTATTACTTACTCTCAGGCAGTGCCCGTTCTATTTGGGGATAACATCGGGACGACCATCACGGCAATCCTAGCAGGAATTGGAGCTTCTGTCATGGCCAGAAGAGCAGCCGCAACTCATTTAATCTTTAATATAATCGGTACAGCCATCTTTTTACCGCTCTTCCTATTAGGTGTTTTTCCCAAACTTGTCATTTTGCTTACCAACTATATATACATCCTGATTCCTGGCTTTGAGGGAACTTGGAGTACACTGGGAATAAAACTTCAGATTGCTCAAACTCATGGTGTCTTCAATATTTTAAATACTTGTATTCAATTGCCTTTTATTGGACTTCTAGCGAAAATTGTAGATAGAGTTGTTCCGGGGGAAGAGGAAGTAATCATCAATGCAAAGCCTAAATATTTAGAACCTCGTTTATTTGGGAATCCTTCTGTGGCTCTAGCCAATGCTAGCCGTGAGACCTTGCGAATGGGTAGAATGGCCGGTGAAGCATATGAAAATTCAAAAGACTATTTTTTTGATCGTAACCCACACAATAAACACTTAACCATTCAATTTGAAGCTGCGATCGATAAGCTTGAAAACGAGATTACAGAGTATGTCTTGAAAATTACATCAGGTAAAATGCTCACATCTGAACAATCAAACTTGAGTTATCGGATTCTCCAAGTGATTGGTGACATGGAACGAGTCGGAGACCACGCCATTAATCTCATGGAACTAACTGATTATGCGGTAGAATCAAAAGTCAAGTTCTCAGAACAAGCCATTAGTGATCTTATGAATATGTTTGAGAAAGTGCAAGAAATTTTTTCAATGTCCTTAGAAGTCTTAAAAACTGATGATATTGCTTTATCTGAAAAAGTACTTAAATATGATGATATTGTTGACGAGTTAGAAATCAGTATGCGTACGGCACATATTGAACGTCTCAGGCAACGTACTTGTAATGGAAGTTACGGTGCCATCTTTCTTAATATCCTTAGCAATCTAGAACGTATTGGCGATCACTCTGTAAATATTGCAAAGTACACTCTTTTAAACAGGAAAAACTAAAACGACATACCTACGAAAAGGTTGAAATTCCAGAGCATTTTCTCTGGAATTCAACCTTTTTTTATGCTGACCATTATGCTTTCTCAACACTATGTTTGTTGACCCGAACTTATTCAGTACTACTTTTAAAATTTTTCAGAAGTGATTGTCATTCTAGTATGTAACAACCAGCAATTCTTTCGGTCATATCTAAAGCCTTCTCTTCTCTTATTACATATGGAAAGTCATAATTCTGTCATTATATTAGCTAGTACACATTCTATTCACCAGTCTCATACCAAACCCTTAGTGCGATGGTAATAAATCGAGTCATCTCCATATTTCGATTTGTATTGGTTGATTTATTTCCATAATGTTCCACATGACCAAGCCTATGCATACTATGCAATATCTCTTAACAAAGGAGGAAACGAAGATGGCATTTGATGGTTTTGATCGTGAAAATTGCGGATCAAAGAACCGTTCTGGAGAAGGAATCGCTATAGTAGTAGTCATCATTCTACTGCTTATCGCAATGGGAATAGTATTCTAAATTTAAGGAGGAACTAATTATGTTCGGATTTGGTCAAGGTGGATTTGGTTTAGGCGGTCTCGGTTTAGGTGGAACGCGTGGAGCGTGTTGTCATCGCCCTGTATGTTGCCCCCCAGTCGCACCAGTTGTTGGTCATGGCATTGGCGTGGCGATGATCGCTGTTGCTATTTTGATTCTTATCGCTTTAGGCTTGATCTTCTAAAATGCTATCATCTGATAGGGTAATAGCATTTAACTTCTTAAACACCCAGTAATAAAAACGAACTCCACAATCAAGATATCGAACATGGAATACAGCGACGAAATCGAGATTGGTTGAACAGGAGGGGAATATAATTGAAAAAGGCGACTGGTATCATACGAAAAATAGATCAACTGGGACGGGTAGTCCTTCCTAAAGAACTCCGTAAGACATTATCGATCGAAAAAGGAGACAGCTTAGCAATCTACGTCTCGGATGACGACGAGATTATTTTGAAAAAATATCTGTCAGGCTGCGTGCTTTGTGGAAACAATGAACACCTTAGACAAAGAAAAGGTAAATGTATCTGTCAAGACTGCATCGATAATCTTACGATATGGGGCACGGAGTGAATTTGACGCGACGACTAGTTTAAAAGGCGAGGTAACGTAACATTATATATCCCCTCGCCTTTTAACATTATTTTTTCTCTTGACAAGTTATATAATTTTGCTTTCCATTGCTTGTAAACACTACCGTTGCAGACAAGAAAATGCAGTATTTTACGGTGGCATCTAAAGTAGAGTATACTATTATAAACCAATACATAACTTATTGCGTATTGAGATATTATGGTTGTGTGTCAGAAACACAATATCTGTTTGTTAATCAATCTAGTAAAGGTTTTAGAAATAATAATAAGGGGGAGAAAATGGGGACTGAACTAGTTGCTACGTTATTTGTAATCGGAATTATCCTCTTAATTCTGGAGGTTGTTGTTCCTGGAGGAATTCTCGGCTTATTTGGCATAATCGCCCTAATCACCGCGATCATACTTACGGTTGATTCTTTAGCACAAGGCTTTTTATATGTAAGCTTATTATTACTTACTCAAGCAGGGTTATTCTTCTTAAGTTTTCGTATGCCCCAAACCCGTTTTATTAGGGAAATAATTCCCTTGAAAACCTGCCAAACCCAAAAAGACGGGTATGTTGTACCAAAACAAAGCTTTGCTATCTTCTTAAACAAACAAGGAACCTCACTTAGTCAGCTGCGACCAGCAGGAACCGCTGATTTTGGTGGAGAACGACTTGATGTTGTGACAGAAGGAATGTTTATACCCAGTGGGTCAACAATTAAGGTTATTGATGTAGAAGGAACGCGTATCATAGTTCGCCAAGTTTAAACGTTTCCTTCTTGATTTCTAACGCTCCGCCTTGCTGACTTTCCTCATTCGGCCCTTGATGGGTCTTTGTTGAAGCTCACGGGACACCATCTCTCCTTTATGATTTAAAATTTCCACAAAGGTCGAAATATCCATGATGTTAATAATGCCTATATCCGCTGCTGTCATGCCCTCTATACCACACAGTGTACCAACTATATCAACCGCTCTCATTTTCGTTTTTTTGCCGGCATTGATATGGAGTTTCATAATGCCTTCACTGAGCTTGGCGCCTTTTGTTTCTTTGATTTCAGGCGCTGAATTTATCTTCACAGCAAATTCTTCCTTAGCTTCTAGGACAACTTCTTGACCAGGCCTTTCACCGAGTGGAATCTCGTTTCCAATAAACCGATGAATATCGTCTAGTAACCTATTTTCTGAAGGTGCGACAAAGGTAATAGCTTTACCCATGTTACCGATGCGTCCTGTTCTCCCGATCCTATGAACATAGCCTTCACAGTTGTTAGGCACGTCAAAATTAATCACAAGGCCAATTTGGTCCACGTCGATGCCACGTGCAGCGACATCGGTTGCAACGAGATATCTAAAATGTCCTCGCTTAAAATGTTCCATGACCCTAAGCCGATCCGATTGCTCCATGCCGCCATGAATCTTATCACAAGTGAAGCCCTGATAGTCTAGTTCGTTATATACCTCATCCACCTTGACCTGAGTATTGCAAAATATCAAACAGCTATCCGGATTTTCAACAATCACTACGTCTTTAAGGAGTTGCAACTTCTGGTTTTCGCTGACTTCGAACCGTGTTTGTAAAATCCTATCTGCCACTGGATCCTGTTCTTCAATGACAACATGAATGGGATCCTTCATATAATGAGTACAAATTGCACTGATGTCCGAAGGCATTGTTGCAGATAAGACGATGGTCACCCGATCTTCCGGTAATGCCTCTAGAATCATTTTCACTTGTTCGACAAAGCCCATTCTCAACATTTCATCTGCTTCATCCATGACTAAATACTTAATCTTTGAAGGATCAAAGGTCCCTCTCTCCAGATGGTCAATAATCCGCCCGGGTGTTCCAACCACCACATGTGTTTTTTGCTTCAATTCCTTTTCTTGAATGTAAAAAGGTGACTTTCCAAAGAGTGCGGAGACTTTAAGTCTCTTAAATCTTCCAATATGAAAGAAAGCTTCCTTTACTTGCAGGGCGAGCTCTCTGGTCGGTTCAATGACCAGGACCTGCGGCCTGTTTTCATCCCAATCAACTAATTGGCAAATTGGAATGGCAAATGCCGCTGTCTTGCCACTTCCGGTCTGGGATTTTACGATGAGGTCCTTTTGTTCTAGAATTGCAGGAATAACCTGGTCCTGAACTTTTGTGGGTCGGTTAAAGTTCAGTAAGTTGATGGCTTTCAAAAGCTCGTCACTTAATGAATAATCTTGAAAATTGCTTTTTATCATTGTTTCTCTCTTTCTTAAGGGGGTCATGCGTTGGAAGTTTGTAGTACTAAATACGCCTTATGCTGTAATTTCTGCTATGATTAATCCAGCTTACACCTTAATAGAAAACTATAACATATTTAGAAAAGGTACTCAAGCCCTTGCTACACGGGGACTTCAGTACCTTTTCTATGCGATGGATTAGTTCGCTGCATAGTATAAATTCGTCTGGACTGTTTTTGCTACCTTATAAATGATTGGTTTCTTGTTTACAATACCTTTACATCGATGTTAGTAAACCGGAAAGTAAGGTGTCATATTTGGCGTATTTCTCAGATAAATTTAAGAAACCAGCAAAGTATAAATTTTGTATTTTTGATAAGCAGTTGATTTTTTGCATCATAATCCTACTGCTTTTTAGTATTCTTGATGGATTATTTACACTCTGGGGATTGCGACTACAACTGATCGAAGAAGGTAATCCCCTAATGCAACAGATAATCTTGCAAAAGCCTATAGCCCTTATGATGGTAAAAATATCATTACCTATATTTTTAGGGTCTGCGTTGTGGCAAATAAGAAACACTTCGCGAACGTTAGTTTCGTACGGGTTAGGAATAGTTTTAACTTGTTATTCAGGGGTGATGATGCTGCACGGGTATTGGATAATCCATGGTGTGTTTGCATTATAGACCCTGATTACCTCACTAATTCAAGGGTACTTCCACCAATCCCTTTTTTAATGACAATCTTCTTATCAATCCGATCCTTCAGTTCACTCACATGAGAGATGATACCAACGAGTCTATTGCCTGAGGTTAAACTATTAAGTGTTATGATTGCCTGTTCAAGTGATTCGGCGTCCAAAGCACCAAAGCCCTCATCAATAAACATGGTGTCAATTTCGACACCCCCTGCGTAGCTTTGGATAACATCCGAAAGTCCTAAGGCCAAGGAAAGGGATGCCTTGAACGATTCACCGCCAGACAATGATTTCACGGTACGGATCTTCCCAGTGTAATTGTCCAACACATCAAGCTCTAATCCCGATTGCGAACGAAGATCTGTGGCATTTTCCTTGCGAAGCAGATCATATCGTCCATTGGACAAGCCCGACAGACGTTTGTTGGCTTCGGCAATAATCTGGTTAAAGTAAGATGCCTGCACAAATTGTTCAAAAGCAAGCTTTTGCTTCCCGGCGAGTTCTCCGTTGGCAGTTTTTGATAAGGTGGTGACGACCAAATAAGCTTTTTCTAATTCATTTCGCTCCGTTTCAGCCTTAGCCACTTCTTTACTAATTGTCTTATTGCATTGAAGTCTCGCAACAATGCTCTGTATTTTTGTGTCCAAAATATCTTTTTCACGTTGTAATGCATTTTGTTGCTCTAGAATTTTTACGGTGTCTTTTAGTTGTTTATGGTCTGTTTCCGCGCTCAGCCTCACAATATCTGTATTCGTACTTTTACAAGTATCGCGATAGTCTGCAATATTTTTCTTGAGGTCTGCAAGGGAATGCTCCGCTAACAGCGCGGCGTGATATGAATTCTCGTCTTTAAAACCATATTCTGTGTATTTTGAGGTATAATCAGCCAATGCTTCATTTAAGGTTGCAGTTACAGCTTCCAATCGAATGATCTGATCTTGAATAAGCGTATTGTTACTGTCAAGCGTACGATTGTTTACCAGATAAGCATTCTCTGCTTTTTTCAGAACACTCTTTGAGGCTTCTAATTTACCAGTTGTTTCAACAATCGTTTGTTGGGCTTTTTCTATCGACAGATGTTCCAGTACAGTTTGTAGTGTATGGATTTCACTATTCATGGCACTGAGTCTAACTACGAGATCTGCCTTCTGCTCTGATTGCTCAGTGTAAGCAACTTCTGTTTTTTGAAATATATTCTCATTCAGGCCAAGTTGTTCCATACATTCTGTTTTTCTCGTGACCTGAGCTTCCAGAACATGCCTGGCCGCCGTTTGTTCCTGGTTAGTTACAGTGGCTTTTTCAAGTTCACTTTGTACATGTAATTGCAGCTCCGACAGACTGTCCGACAGATCGTGTTCGATCACATTCCGTGCCGTTTGAAATAAATGTGCTTCGGATGTCTCTATCTGCGTTTTTTTAACGTTGGCATTCTGGCTTGCCTGCTGCATTATTTGCTGTTTTTCGTCTCTCTGGGTTTTTAATCGTTGAATATCTGCTTCGCTTGGTGCATCTGCTGTAGACTTAGCTTTTTGTGGGTGCTCAGTAGCACCGCAAACAGGACAAGGAAGCCCCTCCTCCAAGCCTGTTGCCAAAATGCCGGCCTGCTCGCAAAAAAAGGCACTTTCTTTATGAATGTATTCATCATTTGTGACGATATATAGTTTCTCAGCAGTAAGGTAGCTACCTTGCAGCCTGCCATACTCCGAACGCATCTTATGCACCGATATGATGCCATCGGCGATACTGTTGATGTTGGTCTTATGAGCTACTAAATTTATAATAGTATTTTTACATTCTAGGAGACGTGTTTCCACATCACTCAGCCCATCACGCTCCTTGCTTAACTTGTCTTTCCGTTCTACAAGCTTTACCTTTTGTAGTTTCAAGGCGACCAGTGAATTTTCAAGGGTTTGCACAATTTTCTCCTGCTTGTCCTTATCCTGCTTGAGTTTCTCGACCTTATTATATTGCGGTAAGGCATCCGTGAGTTTTGTAATATCACTTGCGAACTTCTCCCGCACTGGCTCTCTTTGCTGCTCAGTGAGCAAGGCAGTATGAAGTTCTTTCACTTGAGGGGTTTGAACAGCAATCGTATCTCTAAGCTTTTTCATACTTGTTGTTAGTTCAACGTGCCTTCTTTTTTCGCGTAAATAGACATCTTCAAGCGGCCGTACTCCATGCAATGCTTTTTCAGCCGCCAAGGCGGTGGCTTCATTACGCTCTATATCATCAGCTCTTTGTAGCAGGCCTCTAAGTAATTTTCGGGCAGTCTCTAGCCCCGCAAAGGATCTGTTGACATACTCGGCTTCTTTAAGTTCGGAAGTCTTAGCCATACTTAACTTGGCTAATTCCTCAGATTGTGTTTTGGAACTGACGTTCATTAATTCATCTTCAGCAATCAACGTTTTCATTAACATAATCATTTGTTCCGTACCGTGAATACTGCGTTGAGACAGCAACTCGGAAAGTTGCAGATAGTTTCCATGAGCTTTATCACATTGAATGCCATCTGTGTATTGCAAAATGCTACGTATGCTTTCTTCGCAGCGCGCTTTTAAGTCTCTCTCACGTCTCTTCAGAACCTCCTGTAATGACATATAAATGTTAGTGTTGAATACTTTGCGAAAAATCCCTGCTCGCTCATTGCTTTCCGCTAGTAACAACTTTAGGAACTCGCCTTGGGCAATCATGGCAATTTGCTTAAATTGCTTAAAATCAAGTCCCAGTAACTCTACTATTTTATCAGTGACCTTAGTGTTGCCTGTAACGATCTCCCCACTAGGTAGAATAAGCGTGGCATCTGCATTTTGATTGGTAAAGCCAGTTCCATTTTTTTTAGGACGCTCGTATTTGGGATTACGTGTCAAGGTGTAGTCTTGCCCTTTATGGGAGAACTCCAATTTGACATAGGTTTGGGTATCGTGGCTTGAGAAGTCACTTCTGAGGGTATCAACTGTGCGCACAGAGCCACTTGCACCATCAAAAAGAGCAAAGGCTATGGCGTCAAAAATTGTGGTCTTACCCGCTCCTGTGTCTCCGGTTATCAAGAACAACCCATTGTTGCCCAGCTGATGAAAAGGAAGTTCGACTTTGCCGGCGTAGGGACCAAAGGCGCTCATCACCACGTTTAATGGTTTCATTTGGCAACCCCTCCAATCTGTTCTAAGACTTCCTGAATAATAAGGCACTGTTCCTGATTCATTTCTAGGTTGTTTTGCTTCAAATAAAACTCTGCAAACAATTCAAAGGGACTTTTTCTAGCAACATCTCCAGACGCAGCAGTTTTAGAGTGACCATCCTGTCTGCTACGACTGTTTTCAAAGTCAATGCGCATCAAATTGGGATAGACTTGGCGCAGTTGCCCAATAGCGTCATAAACCTCACCTTCATCTGTTAAGATCGCACGAATATAATCCTTTGAAATTTCCGCCAACGAGGCCCCAGCCCGTACCAACTCTTCTAGAGGTCCCTTAATCTCTCTCATATCGCGCAACGCTGTTAGGGATACAATTTTAAAATCTTGTGTGCCCTTTTGCACTAATTCTAGTATCGTCACAGATTTATGTTGACGTGTTTCTGAAAACGAATATTTGAGGGGTGAACCAGCATAGCGAATCGTTTCCCTGCCAATGGACTGAGGACCATGTAAATGGCCAAGTGCTACATAATCAAACGCTTTAAACACAGAAGCGTCGATGTTATCCAGACCACCAATCGCTATGGTCTCAGAATCAGATCGTTCGGGTTGCTGGTTGCCACTCGTAATAAACTGGTGCGCAACAAGGATGTTTCGCTCCCCTTCGTTAATGTGGGTAGCATTAATTACCACGTTAACTGCCTCTTCATAGGACTGAATGTCCTCATCTGGATAATATTGATTGACCATAGCTGGTTTAATAAAGGGCAAAAGAAAAATATTTACTGGACCAAACTCATCTTCAAGCACAATATGCTTGAGCGTACCGTCGAAGGTCCCTGCTATATGTACCCCATTCTTCTGCATAATACGACTACCAAAATTTATGCGCTCAGCTGAATCATGGTTGCCACTAACAATGAACAAAGGCACCTGGCGAGAAAATATCTCTGTCAAAAACTCATCGAGTACTTCCACTGCCTCTCCGGCAGGAACACTTTTATCATAAATATCCCCGGCCATAAGAATTCCTAGGGGCTTGACCTCATCTACTATTCTTAATATCTCTTGTAATATGTACTTTTGATCCTCTAATAAGCTGAACTCGTTTAATCGTTTCCCAATATGCAAATCAGCTATGTGCAACAGTTTCATATAGGTACCTCCCCTGTTTACATTATTTCTTATTTTCGAGCAATGAATAAAAAATACCAGCAATAGTGGTGTTGGTATTTCTTATTCATTGGTATAGATCGTATCAATATATGGGTCGTTAGTCCTTGATGTTGTCTTTAATGATTCCTCTGCTAACTTTGCTGTCTTCAATGCTAAATTACTTCTCGCTCTTATTCTATGATTTATTCAAGTTATTTTCTCACACATACCTTATTCCTACCAAAATAGTTATATTGCTGGGTTAAGGCTTGTCTTATTTTATCATATCAATGAGTCGTTAGGATTATTTAATGACTATGTGGTTCAATTCATTGAGTATAAAATTAATGATCCCACAATTAAAAAGAGGGATATCGATATAAACTGCTTCCAAGTCTAGTACAGTTCAAACAGATATCCCCCTTGTACTCTTTACAGATTACATAAAACCGACCTAGACATTTCTTCAGGAAGGGTTCTCCGCAGCATGATCAAGATAGTGTCGTTGGTACTCATCATAACCTGTCACCTGTAATGGTTCGTTCCTGTTTTGATAGTGATTAATGCTAAAGGCTACAAAGCGCAGCACATATTTAGCTTCTATTGCCATTTGGTGTTTGATTCTGTTGAATGATGCGGGGTGATTATCGTTGAGAGTGGCACCAAAAGTCTCTGTAATGGCGTATAAGGACATACCCATAGAATCGGTGGCTTTTTTGGTATAACGAAAGATTTCATCGATATTAACCACTGTATTAAAATCCGCGCCGATACTATCTTGCAAGGCTAAAATATCTATCCCTGTGTTACTTAAAATTTTATATACGGTCGTTGACCAGGAGGCTAAAGGCATCCTCAAAGACAGCAGAGAATTATAAAAAGGTGCAACCATGATATTCTTGTCGCTGTTTAGCTTAATGGCACCAGATATATCTCTGAAGAACTTATTTAAAGCGCCTTGGCGCACGCGACCTAAAGCCGTGAACTGATGGAACTCATAGGGAATATACCAACCTGTAAGCGATTCATAACATCCATACATTGACACGATCTCTGAAACAATCTCTTGGTTGACACTAGCTTCATTAATAAGCCATTCCGGGTGGAAAGCGATTATTACCCACCAATCATTGCTAAAACCTAATCCAATACGCACCTTCATGCCCATCATAACAGCAGCTTTAAGTGCGGTTTCCACCATATCAAGAGTATTGCTTGTATAACCTTCCATCTTAGTTGGATACACGGCATGCTTTGCTTTTGTGTCAGCAATGTCCTGAATAATGATTTCATCGATTCCAATTTTTTGTAACATTCCATATTCTTGGAGCCAGCGGTTTAAGTCCCAATTCTGACAATACCAAGATTGAATGAAGGAGCTATTGAAGGTGTACCGAATTGCTGGCTGTGTTTTAGCAGGGTGCTGCCAAAAATTTCGAATGTACCTTAACGAGTTTACAAATGCTCTCCATATCCCCATACCAAGTGTACCTCCATCATAACAATCATTTTGCGGTCTATGATCTTGGGCGGCTTTGATACTATTGTATGGATATGTACGCTTGGAATTGCCAATGAAAGTCAGTTGTTTGGCATTTGTTCCATGGACACTCGTTTATTTTCGCAACAACTGAGTACCCGCTTTATTTTTAATGAAGTAATGGATAATGTGTGGATTACTTGTTTTCCGTGACTGGATTTCAAATTGTTTTAAGGATGCTATAAGAGGAGCCAGCTTAGAATGCCCGTAGTTCCGTGTATCAAAATCCGGGTATCGCATATTGAGCCTTTTTCCGACTTCGCCCAAAAATGCCCAGCCCTCCTCGTCTGAACTTTCTGGTATGATAACTTTTATAGATTCTATAAGCTTTTGCACATTCGCTATGCCTTCTTTTGGCACATCTTGCTTTTCTGGTCTATCACTGATCTGGGATTTTTCAGAATTTATTGGGATCGCCGCAAGAACTTCAAGATACTTGAATTTTTCACAAGCTGCTATGAATGGCGAAGGCGTTTTCTTTTCCCCCATACCGATAACATACATTCCAGACTCTCTTAAACGGGCGGCCAGCTTAGTAAAATCACTATCGCTTGATACGATGCAAAAGCCGTCTACATTATCGGAATATAGAATATCCATTGCGTCAATGATTAATGCTGCATCAGTCGCATTTTTACCGGTTGTATAGCTGTATTGCTGAATTGGGGTGATAGAGTAGTTAAGCAGCACATTTTTCCACGGTCCCAGTTGGGGCTTTGTCCAATCTCCATATATTCGCTTATAGGTGGGTGTCCCATGGTTGGAAATTTCATCAAATATATATCTAATATATTTGTCAGACACATTATCCGCGTCGATGAGTACTGCAATTTTCTTATCTTTTTCCATATTCTATCCATCCCCCTTTATATTCATAGTTTACTATACTATTGCCTTGCGCCAAAGACATTTTTTCAGCTTAAGTACTTTTATTTAGTAACAATTAAATCTCAGAAGACTAATGTCTCCTAGGATTTTGCACTACGACATCAAAAAATATGTTTCCATGGACATTCTTTTACTGATACACTGTAAACAGAATAAATAAATGAAGGATTGATTATGATGAAGGTTATGATTTATACAAGTAGTCCAAATACTGATGGATTGACAGCGGCCTGCGGTATCGCTGCCAAAACAGGAACCATAGAGGGGGGGGCACAAGTTGTTATGGTGAACCTCAATCAACTAAAGATTGGTAGCTGCCAAGCCTGTGATAATGGTTGGGGAACTTGTCGTAACGAACACGTGTGTCAAGTTGAAGACGATTTTCAAGCGTTACATACCTCAATGGCCGATATAGATGCTTATGTTTTAGTAACTCCTGTTTATTGGGGCGAAATGAGTGAATCAGCTAAAGCTTTTTTTGACCGTGTACGACGATGTGAAGCCTTGAAAAAAGAAAAGTCTTTCTTTGAAGGGAAACCAGTCATAGCAGTAGCTGCTGCTGGCGGTACTGGCAATGGACTAACGACTTGTCTTACATCTATGGAGCGTTTCATTGCCCATGTCAAAGCTGAAAAGTTTGATTTAATCGGGGTCACCCAGAAAAATAGAGTGTATAAACTTGATACCCTTCAACAGGCAGCAAGAGTGATGGTATCCCTGTTAAATCTCAAAGCCCAGTCATGATAAACTAAGTTATATGATAAATAATGAGAGAACCTTCAAGTTGAATTGGAGGTTCTCTCATTATTTTCTACCGAACGAGTGATCGCAATATCATTCAATGGTACTATTATTATGCAATTTCCCGTTCGCGCCTAGGGGTTCTTCTAAAGTTCATGTCATTTAATTTTATGCATTTCTGTTTCTTATTTTGTTTTATTATGTAAAAGAAAAATCCAGTGAGCGCAAAGATGATGGCCAAAACAAAATAACCTGTTGCTATAGATACAAGAATGTTAGAATCATAAGTACTGCTATTGACGGTAACTGCGTTCTTGAGAGAAGATATTTTCGAAGACCCCATACCATAGGATAATAATGAGGAAATGAAACAAATGACTGTTGCTTTTGGCATGACATTCCACACATCCTTCCTTTTTAAATTATACAGTACATATATTTTGTCATAAGGAACATTTGTTCTTATTATAACTGCATTTGAAGATAAAATCAATAGAAATTTACCAAGACCTTAAACTTATTTATTGACACTATACTATACTATCCCTTCCCTCTTCATAATTTCCCTTTAACTATAATTAAACTATATCATTGCGCTTAGACATTTTATTGTAGACGATAAAGTCGCTAAGACGATCGTTTATAGATTAAACCGACAAAGAAACCACCCCCGATCGTTACCTAGGAAGTGGTTTCTACAGACTTAACTTGAATGCGTGTGATCTAGTCCCATGGTCGTTTATACCTGTTATCTCATAGCCTTAAGTGTATAGTATGCAATGGCGATTGCACCTGGTCCCACATGTAATCCAATGACTGGTCCAATATCCATGATTTCTATGGTTACATTTAGCTTTTCTTTGATCACGTTTGCTAGTTCTTTTGCTTCGTCCAGGCAATTAATGTGCAGAACAACCATCTCACCTAAACCGAAATGGCCAATATCCTGCAGCATTTTATCTGTCATAGCCAAAACTGCATTTTTTTTGGTCCTTACCTTCATTAGAAGAGTTGTTTTCCCGTCCTCAACCGTCAATATGGGGATAATTTTAAATAGATTTCCGATCAAAGCACTAGCGCCGCCAATTCTTCCACCCTTTTTTAAGTAGTCCAGATTTTCAGGTATAAATAAGAAACGACTTCTTCTAATGGTTTCTAATGCAGCTTCTTTCACCTGCTCTAAATTCTTACCTTCTTTTGCTGCTCTTGCTGCTAAGACGACAGCAAAGCCAAGTTGCATACAGTTAGACCGTGAATCAACAATCTCTATCTGGGCATCAGCATGCTTTTCCAAGACCATCTCTTTTGCTATTTGGCTAGTTGATAAAGTACCACTCATATCAGACGATAAGAAAATACAGCATAGGCTATCACCCTTCTCGACCACATCAAGCATTGCTTGATGCATGTCTCCCACTGAAGGCTGTGAGGACGTGGGAATTCCATTGGCAGCCATTATCTTATAAAAACGATCGTTATCAATGTCCACTTCTCTAATACTTTCATTGTCGAAGGAAAGATTTAAAGAGACCATGTTAATATTTAAATCTTTTCTGATTTCCTCACCCAAATAGCTTGTGCTATCCGTTAATATAGAAACTGTCATTCTTTTATCTCTCTTTCATCTCGTGACTTTTGTATAATCTGACATCTGCTAGCTCATTATAACCTTAATTGCAGAATCTTGTAATTAGTATTTATAAAAAACATTTAATTGTTTGTATTTGTATTGTTCTTATTACAATAGTCTAGCTTTTAGCCGACTACGAGTATTATAATAGTAGACAACAAAGGAGGGATATCTGTGAGTAGATATGAAGCGTATCAATACCATGCGTAAGCTCGTCACTATTCTATTTTGTTTGCTGATACTTTTTGTGACACCCGTATACGCTGGGAGCAGTTTTCATTATTCAAGAGTCATTCAAACTGACAATTTGATAGGGTATAAATCCGTTATTTTAGATAAGGACGTCTACGCTCATAGTAGTCTCCTCAATGATTTAAGAGTCATCAATGAGCAGGACGAAGAGCTACCTTATATTATTGCATCAATTGGTGACGCATTAACCGAGTCTGAAAAAAGCTCCTTCATCTTATCCGAAGGGGCTCAGTATATCTCTACACAGGATGGAACGGATTCAGTGATTACTATCCAAGTAAATCACCGGAACGCCTTTTGCTTAGAAATTAACACCGATGATCTAAGAGCTTTCTCCTATGGACTTTTCGGTCTTAAAGAGGAGTTAACGACTTATCTGTCAGACGGAGAGATCGTTAAAAGCCCGCCCATAGCTTCAACTCATAATAGAGACATAGCGTGGACGAGTAATCCCCCGATTGACAAGCTTAGGCTTATCATCCACAATGATGATGGTGTTCCCATTAACCTTAATTCGGTGACTATTAAATATCATCTAGATAAATTGGTGTTTATGGATCCTGGGAACAGTCAATTATCGTTAGCTTATGGAAACGATGCACTTCGTTTACCTATTTACGAAAACTTGAAGAATTACCAAGAGATTCTCCAAAGCAATATTATCACTCCAACTGGGTTAGAAGCAGAGGTTAAAAGCCCGGTTATCGTCAGCAATCCACCCACGCCAACCAAATATAAATTCTTATTCAAAAGTATACTTACTACGTTGGTACTACTTATGTTTTTAATCGTTGGACACCGTATACGTAAGAAGAACAAATGAAGCAAAGCCCCGGCGATGTGATTTTACATCGTCGGGGCTTATTATATCTTGAGCACCAAAAATCAATCCTGTTCTGTTAGACCTAAGGCAATTTCTAGTAAGGGACTCAGATGTTGTATTCTCATACCGAGCTTGTAGTATTTATTCATGTCATTAAACTGATCGATGCAGTTATGACAGGGAATACACCCTATCTTGGCACCAGTAGCTACTAACTGATCAACTTTAGGTTTGGCTTTAATCATACGCTGCCCTTTGGTCGCAGCGACAGCTAAAGCTCCGCCACCTGCTCCACAGCAAATGTTATACTTACCATTAGGATTCATATCGATGAAATCCATGACGGTATTTTCTAACACATAACGTTGTGGTTCTGTGACGCCTTCTTTACGAACCGTATTACAGGGATCGTGGAGGGTTACAGAAAGGGTGTTTCTGGTTTTATCTGGTTTTAACGTGCCATCTTTAATCCAATCGGCATATAGCTCAACTATGTGACGTACTGGCATTGGTTTGCCCTTCCAGAACTTACGCTCGAACACTTTTGTCGATCTGAAAGCATGACCACATTCTGTGACAATAATCTCTTTAGGATTTAACCTTTCCGCTTCTTCGAAGAGCGGTCGTGAAATTTCGCAGAACTCATCATCTTTACCCGTGAACAGACAAATATTGGTCGCATCCCAACGTTTACTACTCAGCGTATAGTTCGCTTTGGCCGCGTGGAAAATATTTAAAATAGTTTGCAGTTCACTGGGATAATGCTTAATCTCTCGAGCATTGAAACCAAACATGAAATCTGCATTCGGCACGTCTAAAGGAATCTTAAAAGTAGGATCTTTCAGATCTTCCTGCATTAATTCCTCGATCCATTCTATGGTCTCATCATAATCAATTTGTTCAACAGCCATTTGGTTACCTGTACGAATGTGGTCATCGGCAATAATTTGCAAATGGCCTGGCGGGACGGCAGTTTTTCCACGGAAAGCTCTCGTGAGAGCTGCAATGTTCACACCCATAGGGCATTCTACGGTACAGCGTTCACACATATTACAATTCCAGACGAAAGGATCTTCTGCTAATTCTTCCCGCATGCCAAGGGCAATTTTGCGTATGAATTTGCGAGGATCCTGATCTTCTATTAGATCACTATACTTACATCCAGCCGTACACATACCGCAAGTAAGGCATTGAGAAAAGTCATAACTTTTCATTAATCCAGCTATTTCATCGCGTAAGGTTGGATCTAAACTTTTAATTCTTATAGGTTCACCCATTACTATCACCTCCGACTAAAATTAATATTCACTAGGTAGTTCTTTTAATTCAGCCATAGAAAATACCGGTCCATCTTTACAGACATATTTGGGTCCGATATTGCAGCGGCCGCATATTCCCAGCCCGCACTTCATCCGCATTTCTAAAGAAGTATAGATCTGCTCTGGAGTAAATCCAAGTTTTTCTAGAACTGGCAAAGTGTATTTGATCATGACAGGGGGACCACACACAACAGCATAGGTGTCCACAGCAGAAGGTGCTACTTCCCCTACGACGGTTGGAATAAAGCCTACGTGTTTATTCCAACCGTCTGCAGGTCTGTCAATCGTGGTAATTAGGTTAATATTTGGATTAGCTTCCCACGCCGCCAATTCTTCTTTATAGAGCAACAAACCAGGGTTTCTGGCACCGTATATAACGGTAATATCGCCATAGTCGGCACGATGTTTTTCATCCAGCATATAGACGGCCATCGAGCGCAGCGTCGTAAAAGCAAAACCTCCACCGATAATAACAAGATTTTTACCTTTAAACGTTTCCATCGGATAATAGTTGCCCATGGGTCCTCTTACCCCAACCATCGTTCCCTCTTCCATAAGATGCAATGCGTTAGACACGCACCCTACCTTAGCAACGGAGAACTTAATAATTCCAGGTTCTGTAGGCGAGGTTGCAATCCCAAAAGGGGCTTCTCCGTGACCATAGGCACTTAGTTCAGCGAACTGGCCAGGCATATATTTGAAGTTTTCTTCATCTTCTTTACTTAAAAACTCCAGCGTAAAGGTATTGACCAATTTATCTTCCGTTTCACATAAGTTTTTAATGAGCTTCATTGTAATAGGGATATAAGGATTCTGTTCCATTAGTCCACCACCAATTCTGCTTTGTTGACCCCATCAATGGCCTGCCGTATATCCAAATTAACTGGGCAATTTTTAATGCAGCGACCGCAGCCCACACACGCAATATCTCCGTTGTTATGCACAAAATAATTGAATTTGTGCAACATCCGTTGACGCCAACGGGACTTTTTCTGATCCCGGGGGTTATGACCCGAACCATGTAGCGTAAAGAGCGGTGCCATACAGCCATCCCAAGTCCTCACTCTGCTACCTTCATTCTTGAGTACTTCCTCAGAAATATCGAAGCAATGACAAGTAGGGCAAGAGAAAGAACAAGCATTACAGCTTAAGCACTTTTCATGGAGTGTATCCCAATAGGGACTATCGAACATTTTATCAAGTTTAGCTGTAATCGTTGAGACATCTACCTTACTTGTGGTCTCTGCACTTTGAATGGTGTCAACGAGAGTTTGGTCCTCATTCGATAATTCTTCAAGACCCTCAAATCCACCTAATAAAAATTTACCATTGTCACTAATCGCTTCTATCTGGTAGGAATCTCCGAGATCAATCAGAAATATATCAGAACCAACACTACTAGCGGGAGACAGGCCCAATGATGAGCAAAAACAGGTAGGAGCAATCTTATTACAGGCAACCCCTACAATAATGGTATTATCACGACGCTCAAAATAATACGGGTCTGTATACTGGTCATTTTTGAAGACTTTGTCTAAAAGGAGAAATCCTTTAGCATCACATGGTCTGATTCCAAATAGGATTGTTTTCTCAACCTTCAGTTCGTTCTTAACGGTGACCTCTTTGCCCTCTTTTTTGTATGACAAAAGTTTCTCATGTTGAGGGAAAAAGAACGATTTAGGAGGAAGCTTGGAATTCAGATAATCCTGTTTAACTTCGGAAAATTTCTTTACTGCTTTGAAACTAACGCTACCTGCATCACTCACTGGAGCGATGACCTGGTATTCAGCGGCTAAAGCATCGAATGATTGACCAAATTTTTCTTTACTTATCTTCATCTTCTTCACCTCACTCCTTTACCAAGAAAGCTTCTGGATCATCTGCGCTGTATACATTAAGAGCTGGTTTAACTTCTTCGGTTAAGCCGGATTCATGGTTATACATTTCTTTAACATCTTTATTTACCTTACGGCTTAATGCCCTAATATCCACACCCTGTGGACAGGCCCGACTACATGCACCACATTCTACACACCGACCAGCCAAATGAAGTGCACGTCCAGTTTGGAACATGAGATTCTCAGCGCTATCAACGCCACCTGTAAGCCATTTAGGGGAATTGCAATCTACGAAACACTCTTGGCAATAGCACAAGGGACACACATTGCGACAGGCATAACAGCGAATACATTTGCTCATTTGTTCTTTAAAGTAGGCTTTCCGCTCGCTATCAGACTTGTTTTCCATATCGATGACATCAGCGAAGGCAGTCGCTTGCTCAGTAACCTCTATAGAACCGCCAATATGAACATCCTCAAGAACAGGGTTCGGATAACGGCAGGTTTGACAAGTAATATCTTTAACCTCTGTAAAGCTGAATACTTTATCACATTCAATACCTTGAACGGATATTTTACCGTCCGCAAGGCTGGCTGCAATGATTTCTCCTGTTTCCGTCTCGATTTTTCTCTGATCAATGACACCCTGACAGGAAACACCTATTATATATAGATCTTCTCTGGCTAACTGGTTTTCCTGTAATAGGACCATTAAAGCTCGGCTGTCACACCCTTTAGCAATGATGGCTTTTTTTCCTGAAGTCTTAGCCACAAAGGCTGCTAAATTGTTCTCACAAGTTTCATCCCAAATTAATTTATCGACATCTTGAGGAGAACGCACAAAGCAAGGCGTCGCTTTTAGAGGTAAGGAACCTTTTTCATAACCGATAACAACGTCTACTTTCCCATCAGTCAGTAATTGACGTGCCGTTTTTCGGAGTTCATCAATCGTGCTAGTCATTCGTCCCCCCCCCTTCTTCTACTTTAAATACACCTTTATTGGGGCCAAGTGCAGTTACGCGCTCAGTAACCCCTTTGACGACTTCAGCAAATCGAACACCTTCTGCTGCCGATACCCAAGAAAAGCTGACTCGTCCTTCTTCTAAACCTACATGTTTTAAAAGAGAATCGATGAGAGCAAATTTTCTTCGTGCCACATAATTACCGCTCATATAATGGCAATCTCCTGGATGGCAACCAGAGATTAAGACTCCGTCTGCCCCATTAGCCATTGCCTTCAAGATATACAAAGGATTGATTCTTCCTGAACAAGGGACCCTGATCGTTCTAATTGTGGCTGGATATTGAAATCTGCCTACACCGGCAAGATCCGCTCCGGCATAACTACACCAGTTACACAAAAAAGCGACTATTTTAGGCTGGAAAGCTTTAGTCTCAGTATTTACTAGAGATTCTCCCATACTCATCTACCTTCCCATAATTATTGAGGTGCTATTATCTAGAACGAGTTTAACATTGCTGCAATTTGCTCATTAGTACAACCTCTAAGATTTATGGCACCACAACGGCAACTTGAAGCACATGCTCCACAACCTTTACACAGAGCGTCATTGACCACTGCAACGCGGTTAACGAGATCAACCGTGACGGCTTTAGCGGAACAAACAGCTTCACAAGTACCGCAGGCAGTACATTTGCGTTTATCAACGAAGGCATTTAAGCCTGCAGAAGCTACCATCGCTTTAGACAAGGACACACCAGCACGTCCTGCTGCAGCTTTGGCTTGCGCAATAACTTCTTCAGTATTTTTAGGACTATGAGCTAAGCCTGCCATGAATACACCGTCAGTGCTGAAGTCTACAGGTCTTAATTTCATGTGCGCTTCTAAGAAGAAGCCTTCATCATTAAGGGGGATTTTGAACCACTTAGAGAGCTTTTTGCCGTCTTCAGGGGCTATAATCGCAGCCGCTAAGCAAACAACATCTGCTTCTATTTCCAGCGGTCGATCTAAGACATGGTCCCTAACCGTTACGACGAGAGTCTCCCCTTCTTTAGTTAAGACAGGCTTGTCGTTTTCACTATAGCGGACAAAGATTATGCCCATTTTTCTTGCAGCTTCATAATCCTCTTCAAAGTAGCCATAGGTTCTCATATCACGATACAGGATGAATACATTAGCCCCTGGATTCTTAGTCTTAACTTTAAGCGCTAACTTAACGGATTTAGTACAGCAAGTACGACTGCAGTAAGGATTTTCTTCACAACGTGAGCCAACACATTGGATAAAGACATAATTTTTTGCAGCACTCACTCTAGAATCTTGACTCACTAAAGCTTCATCTAACTCAAGTTGGGTCATTACATGGTCGTCTTCGCCGTATAAGTATTCCTTAGGCTTATATTCCTGACCACCAATCGTAATAATCGCCACGCCATGCTCGATCTGTTCTCCATCAACCAAGGTCGTCGTAAAGCTACCTAAGAAACCACCGACATCTTTAATTTCAGCACCGATATGCAACTTAATTTTCGGATGTTTGGTCACGTTAGCGATCAGTTCTGCGACATAAGCCTTCATATCTTCCCCTCTAAATCCTGTGGAGAATCTACGAGCTACGCCACCCAAAATCTCAGATTTTTCTAGGAGATGAACCTCATAACCTTGGTCGGCTAACGACAAGGCACTTGTCATCCCGGCTACCCCGCCTCCAATAACTAGGGCAGCATGGTTCATGTCCATATATATAGGCTGAACTGGTTGCTGCATAGAGGCACGAATAATTGCTAATTTAGTGAGGTCTTTCGCTTTTTCGGTCGCTAGCTCAGGCTCCTTCATATGAACCCAAGAACATTGGTCACGAATATTGGCCATGTCAAACAAGTGAGCGTTTAAACCTGCTTCTTTCAAGGTTTCTTGAAATAATGGCTCATGGGTGCGTGGACTACAGGAAGACACTACGACTCTGTTTAGTTTTTGTTCGCTGATAAGCGCTTTAATAGAAGCCTGAGCATCCTGCGAACAAGCATAGATCTTTTCAGTTGCATAGACAACCGTTGGCAGCGTCTGGGCATATGCCACAACAGCTGGGACATCTACAATGCTACCGATATTGACACCACAGTGACAAATAAAGACGCCTGTTCGGATAACATCTCCTGCGACTTGCATTTCAGTTGGATATTCCTTTTCGCTAACAAGCGTTCCACGTTCTTCCGATAATAAAGAAGCTACCGCACCAGCCGCCGCACTGGCCTGCATGACTGTTTCTGGAATATCTCTCGGGCCGCTAAAAGCGCCTGCTGCATAAATACCTTCTCTGGAGGTATTTACACCGCTAAGCGGTTCAAGCTCAGCAAAACCGAATTTATTAACTTTAAGATCCAATATTTTAGCTAATTCTTTAGAACTATCCCCAGGTTCTATTCCAACCGACAGTACCACTAAATCATATTGTTCAGTGCATATCTGTCCATCCTCTGTAGAGTATCTGATGACAGAATCCCCTGAACCATCTGTCGCTTCGGTGACTTCATATATACGGGAACGCACGAACTTTACACCATGTTGATTCTTTGCGCTCTCATAATATTTTTCGAAATCTTTACCATGAGTTCTCATGTCCATGTAGAAAATAGTCGTATCGACGGGGATATGGCTATGCTCTTTGGCAATGACTGCTTCTTTAATCGCGTACATACAACAAACGCCAGAACAATAATTCTTATCAATTTTAGCGTTTCTGGAGCCAACACACTGAATCCAAGCAATTTTTTGGGGTTCTTTTTGGTCAAAAGGTCGTACCAAATGTCCATCAAAGGGTCCCGAAGCACTTAAAAGACGTTCAAACTCAAGACTCGTGATAACACTTTTGATTTTGCCGTATCCATAATAATCTAGCTTAGAAGCATCGAAAACTTTAAAACCAGGGTTAAGAATCATCGAGCCTACTTCCAAATTGATTTCTTTGTCTACCATTGCATGGTCAATCGCTCCAGCTTGACAAGCTTCGACGCATTTTTTACAAACATCCTTGCCTTTGATTTGGCCATGTTTCTGAAACAAACAATTCTTTTCATCAATTGCATAAGCATTTGGGAAGGCTTGAGAATACTGTTTGAAAACAGCCTTACGCTTACCTATGCCTTGATTAAACTCATCATTTACTTTTACTGGACAAACCGCAGCACAAGATCCACAACCCGTACACTTTTCAGTATCAATATAACGGGCCTTCTGCTTAATGGTTATTTTGAAATTACCAGCTTCACCTTCAGTTTTAATGACGTGTGAATTAGTATAAATGCGAATATTGAGATGACGTCCGCATTCAACTAGTTTAGGGGACAAAATACACATAGAACAATCATTAGTAGGGAATGTCTTATCCAGCATAGGCATAGTTCCGCCAATCGCTGACGACTCTTCTACCAAATGAACTAAATATCCCGACTCCGCTAAATCAAGTGCAGACTGAATACCGGCGATTCCTGCCCCTACGATCAAAACAGCACCGATTTTACTTTGACTCATTACAACACCTCTTTCAATCCTTACTTATGGCAATAAAGATAGTTAATACAATCACAATCATAATTATTCTTATAATCATAATCTTATGTTTTTAATTCGCCATAGAAACCGAAATTCCTGTCGTAAATAAACAGAAAAGTTTGATTACTCTATCAGTATTTCTGATTTCTCTATTAATAATTCTGATAATGGTCCACGACCCATTAGCTTGGTCGTAGGGGGTGATATTATCCCACCCAGAGGATCCCTCCCTCGAAATAATTAGAGGTTGTCATACATTGTATGTAATGGTTCTTTAGGAAAAGAAAGGAAAGCCTGGACCTTGAATCTCTTGGCGACGCTCATCTGAGACCAAAATTTCACGTCCCAGACTAAACGAATACAGTGTACAGCGTGAGACGTTCATTTTAAGTAGTCGTTCAATCGCTAGAGCATACAGGGAAAGTTGAAGAGTATAACGTTCCACTAAGATGACCTCTGGATCAGTTTTAAGGTCCCCCTCGCTGTCATCAAGATTTATTGTCCGAAATGAATCTGTCTTATAATCTAGAATTTCCGCTTGAATTACTTGGTGTTCGTCCTTATAAATTAAAACAACATCGATGACGCCTTGAACTAAAATATTAGCCTGGTTTTCGGACGGGAAAGTTAATGTAAAAGGAATTTCTCGAAGTATCTGCTTTGCACTAAAGAGTCGCTCTCCCAAGGGTGAACTGAGAAACCGAACAATCTGTGCTGGTTGTATACTAGTTAGTTCCTTGTGACCTAGAATCTCACGTTGTTCAAGCAAATTCAGAAATTCGATCACCTTGTTGATTTGTTCCAGATCGCTTAACGTACTCCATTGGGTTGACCACTCCTCAAAAGGAAGGTGTTGCAGCACCGCATGCATGGCAGTTCCTCGTTCAGCCGCGGTAAGTTCCTGCTCTTCTTGAAGAAATTTAGGACGTTTCATGGAATCTGTGTTTTTCAAAAGCCTAGGAAGCGATATTGTCTCTTCGTTTGCGTGCCAGTTGTATTGACGTTTCAATTCACTGACACTTGTTTTAGATACCTGCCTAACTGAATTGAGGCGTGGATACTCCCAACTTAGCCTACGATTGACCTCAGAAAACAATACTTCATCTGTGGGTTCCGTTACAGCAGGATTATCTAAGAGCTTCTCTAGTTCTTCTATTTCACTTTTGTTGAAATCGTTTCCCCTAGTTTCTGCCTTGTTATAGGTTAAGCTGCTATGAATCTGGATGTTCCAGCGTGAATTCATGTCTGGAATGGATACGATTGATTGTCTGTCAATTTCGCCGAACAGCTGTCCAGGGTGGCGTGCTAGTGCTGGACCAATCCAATCAAGAAAGCATTTTGCGCTCCGGAGTTGACCTTCTGGCAGGGAGACCTTCTCCCAGTCCAGCGTTCGATACCATTCAATAAAGGTCTTATCTAAGTGATCCATAGTCCCATAAAGGAACAAGCGCTCTTTGGCACGAGTTAGGGCAACATAAAGAATACGCAACTCTTCTGCTAAAGCTTCCTGTGCCAAACTTTGTTTAACCGCGTACTGAATCAAAGAGGGGTAGCGTACATTATTTTCGACATCAACGATGGGCATTCCCAACCCTAATTTGGAGTGAAGCAGTAACTTCCCTTTTAAACTTTGTTTATTAAATGTTCGACCGAGTCCGACCACAAAAACCACAGGGAATTCCAGGCCCTTGCTAGCATGAACTGTGATCAAGCGAACGACGTTTTCAGTTTCACCAATTGCGCGAGCATTTCCCATATCCTTGCCTTGCCCCTGGAAGCGATCCAGAAAGCGAAGAAATCGGAATAGTCCGCGGTAGCGTGTTGCTTCGAATCGACTGGCACGGTTATACAGTACCCGTAGATTGGCCTGCCGCTGAGCGCCTGCGGGCAACGTACCAACATACGTTAAGTAGCCTGTTTCTTCATACAGAGACCAGATAAGATCAGCGAGCGAAGTACGCCGAGAGCGTGTTCGCCAGGTCTGAAGTTTGATCCAGAAAGCCGATATTTTATCCTTTAACGTCGGCTCAGGGTCCAATAATAGGTGTCCCTTTTCTAGCTTTACTTCCAATGATTCTTCATAGAGACATAAAATTTGTTTGAATTCGTTGGTTCTTTCCAGAGAGATATTCCCATCGTCTTCACTTGTCCAAACCGCAAGTGTGACGGCTTCATAGAAATCTCCTTCGGGAAGCATCATACGAATTTTGCCAAGTTCAGTACCGTTAAGGCCAACGAGTGGAGAACGCAATACCGCAGCCAACGGAATATCCATGTGAGGATTATCAATAATTTTCAGCAGTGACAACATCGTTTCTACTTCACTGGCTCCAAAGTACCCCGTCGTCGTTTCAGCATAAACAGGAATATCTGCAGATTGGAATTCTTCCACGTAGATTGGTGCAACTGCTGAGTAAGAACGCATTAAGATCACAATATCAGAGTATTGGACCGGCCGAAAATCATTCATCTTATTATCGTAAATCTGAAATTCTTCACCTACAACTATACACTGGATTCGTTCGCTGACCAGACGAGCCTCGATTCTAGCCTTATCGAGATCTTCTGCGGATACAGCATCTACTTCCGCAGGAGTGGATTCGGTGTCGTCACAACGGTTTATTTCCTGATCTATAGTAGGCTTAGACAGCTGGTTTCTGATACTTTTGGGGTCTATAAGGTGGACCTCTATCGGTCCTTCAGCTGTGCGAATTTGATCGTGCCCAGACACAAAGGATGCTCCGTATTGTAAGGCCGCTTGATCGTCATATGGGATTTCTCCTGCGCCTTCTGTCATAATCTGACGGAATAGAAAATTAACCCCCCTCACCACTTCCCGACGGCTTCTGAAATTTCGGTTCAAATCAATGACAAGCTTCGTAGGCGTCGTGCTGCTAGGCATTTCAGGGTGCCAATGCGGCAGGGTACTGTATTGGGCTAGAAATAAGCTAGGGTCAGCCATGCGAAAACGATAAATACTTTGCTTAACATCTCCCACCATAAAGAGATTGGGTGACTCTTCTTGCCTTGATACTAGTTGCAAGATGCGTTCTTGGACGGGGTTAATGTCCTGATACTCATCGACCAAAACTTCCGCAAAATATTCCTTTAATCCCAGAGAGATCAAAGAAGCCTCCCCCTCTTCCTCAAGTAATTGGAGGGCGAAATGTTCCAAGTCCGTGAAGTCTAAGACGTTCCGATGTCGCTTAGCAGCGCCATAAACCAACGAAAAGTCACTGACCAAGGTGCCTAGGGTTTGTGCCATATTCCCCATTTTTCTTAAGGCAGGAAGCTGGTCTTCAAGGGGATAAGCAAAGACCTCCTTTTTTAGTGTATTAAGTTTTTTCTTTGCTTCATCCCTAAGCTTCTTGCACTCTTCCTGTAAGGTTTTCTGGAAGGCTTCATTGTTTGGAACTTGCTCTTTCTTGGAGCGTATAGGGGGGAGTTTTGGATAATCGACGGCGGACCTAAATCGTGCTTCGACTTCAGTCCAATGTCCTTTTTCCATAGCGCGCTTTAGCAAATCGACTCGGTTAATATCATCCTGTAAAGTCCCGGCGTATTGAGTTGGACCCAGTGGGCGTTGAGCAACTTGTTCCGCCCGTTTAAGTAAGTTAAAACTTTCGCTCACAAGATCCAATAGGCCTTGTCGAACGGATTGCCCCCAAGCGCTCTGCATCATGGATTCAAGATCATCCCATACATAGGCTTTATCAAGTTCCCCTAGCCACACAGCTGGGTGGGGTTGACTATAGGCAAACTCATAAAGATGCAAAATATGTTCCATCAATGGTTGGTCATCACGATCAGACCCAAAAGCATCGACGAGTTTCAAGAAGGCATGGTCAACACGTTCATACCTCGTTTCAAAGAGACCTTCAACCACATCTTGACGCAGAAGATCAGCCTCTGCTTGATCGGCAACCCTAAACGCTGGATCAAGTTCAAGCTGGTAAAAATACTTACGGATTAACTCTAAACAAAACGAATGCAACGTAGTGATATTTGCCTGGTGAAGAAGGGTGCGTTGAAGTAGGAGACGCTCCACTTCTCGAGGCTCTTGTGCACGAAATATGACCTCATCTAAAGCCTTCCCGATGCGCTCCCTCATCTCATTAGCCGCTGCTTTAGTAAAGGTTACGACCAGAAAACGATCTATATCCTCAGGTTTTTCAGCACCTGTGATTCGGTGGATCAACCGTTCAACCAGCACTGCCGTTTTGCCTGAACCAGCTGCAGCAGCTACTAATATTTGCCCACGTAGCGTCATTGCGGCTCGTTGTTCCGTCGTCCAATTGGGTTTACTCACCTGAGATCTCCTCCTTTTCTCCAAGCACTCTTGTCTGTCCCTCCGTAGCTTCGAGGCGTTTCCAGATTTCCTCTTGCTTTAACCCCGGCAGGTCTCTATATTGATTTTCCGGAAGGTAGGGGTCAAAGTGGCAAACAGGTTTATACGCACAATACAGGCAACCTGAGCTCTTCCCTCGTCGGTAGGGAGAGAGGGAAATATTACCGTTCAATATCTCTTCACCCGTCTGCTTGAACCAATGATGAAGGTAGTCACTGAGTGAAGAAAACTGATCCTCAGTGAGCACGTTTGAATCTTTTTTAAAATTTCCGTCTTTGTTTAATTTGAGCCCCAGTAAATCGGATTGCCCTGTACATATGGAAGAATCCATGGCTTCTAATACGCGAGAGTTAGCTAATAAATACCCTCTGACTTTGACTGCTTTGACGCGGTGTTGTTCTATCTCCTCCGAGCTAAGGGGAATTTTCTCCTCGAGCTGGGGTTCAAGTACAGGAAAATACAGAAAACCTGCGGGA
The DNA here is from genome assembly GCA_035648035.1 of Desulfosporosinus sp. Lineage (GTDB taxonomy): Bacteria > Bacillota > Desulfitobacteriia > Desulfitobacteriales > Desulfitobacteriaceae > Desulfosporosinus. Next base: position 32,316 of record DASRMG010000036.1, read on the forward strand.
GTTTTCTGTGGAAACACTTTACCGACTTCTGATCCTTTAATGCCTACGTTTTCTAATTGAAGTGAGGGTAAGACTGAGGTCGTATTTAGCAAGACTTCCGCGCCTTGCAAGGCGACGTCTAAATAAGTGAGTAATTGGAGACTTAATCCATAATAGATGGAGTCCAGGGCTAAGCTTAATTCACGGGATTTATAATCAAGGATACGCAAATACACTTTTCCATCTAAGAAAGCGGCATCGACACGGTCGATCTGTCCGCATATAAGGAGTGAATCGTTCTCTGATAAAGGGATGTCGACTCCGGGGAGAGTTTCTGTGGGTCCGAAACCCACTTCAAGCTGGATCGGAATAAATATCCCTCGACGAGCGTGTTCTCCCAGCACTCTTACCGCGTGATGAACGGTTCGTTTAAGCTTATGAGTTAAATAACGGTAGCGGGCGCTACTTAGGAGTATCCCATGCTGAAGATTTGGAGTGAGCTGCTCCGCCAGTTCACTGACGAGTGCCCAAGATTCTTCCTTCGTCAATTTACCCCAATCTAAGCCTCGTTCCTGCAATTGAATGGCGAAATCATGCAGGAGAGCATGGAAAAATTCGCCCATATCCGGACTTGATAACTGATAGGTGGACCTTTCCCGTAACTTCAGACCGTACCTAGCAAAATGGGCAAAAGGACATTTCGCAAATTGTTCTAATCGAGAAACGCTGGCCTTCAGGCGTTTACCGTATAAGCGACGTGCTAGGGGTCGTTGAATTCTGTCTTCCTTATTTTGAAGTAAAAGGCTAGCCTGCAACTGCTTTACTTGATAATGACGGGTAGGATCCTGAGTCAGCCACCTTTCAGTGGCGTTCCAAAGAGGAGAAAGCGGTTCTCCCTGACGAAGAATGCGCAGCTGACCTGCATAAGCTTGTAGCGCATAATCTGCATGACTCATGTAATCAAGGTCCTTCTCAGTTCCTAAGGAGCTCTCACATAGCGTTGGAAAAAGATGCTTAAGTCGCGTGACAACAGGCGAAACAGCTAGGCCTTTACCTTCTTCATCCGTAAAGGGATAACATACTATCAGTTTCTCTGAAGCTAGAGTGAGGGCTGAATAGATAAAGAATTGTTCTTCGAAAGTCTGTGTTTTCCCTTTCGGGGCAAGAGCAACGCCTGCTTTCTCTAGTCGTTGCCTATCCTCTTCATCAAGTACGCCAGCAGAGTCAGGTCGAGCAGGAAGCACACCCTCATTCGCTCCCAGAAGATAGAGAACTCGCACTTCAGGATTCCGCGAACGATCCAATGACCCAATCAAGACCTGGTCAAGCCCAGGGGGAATCAACCCCAGTTCGATGGCTTCAATGCCCGAAGCTAAGATGACAGCATAATCCTCAAGCTCTAAACATTCCTCCCCTAAACCAGCCACTATTTCATCCAAGACTTGTATGACAGCATCCCAGATTTGCTCATGGATCTTAGCCTCACTAAGATCCCCCTTTTCTTGGGCCATTTGTGACCACTTTTTTAAAGTAGTTGGAACCTGAAGCCTTTCTAAGAAACCATAGAGCGTTTCAGTAATGACCCGTACGCTTAACAGAGCACCTTTGTTCCTTGATTTTAGGCTTTGTATCAAGGGCGAAATGAGATCATAAATAATCTGTCGGGAGTTGTTAAGCTCTGCTTGAACCTTAAGTTCGGTGGCAAGTTGTGCCTCATTTTTCCCCAGAGACCATTGACGATGATATTTCCACGCTACGTTTCTATTCCAGCCCTCTCCACGTATTCCGTGTTCAAGGACATAGTTTTCCAGACGATCGATGTTGTCCCTTTGAAGTGGGAAAAAGTCCGTCTTTAAACAACGAAAAAGTGGTTCGTAGCCCCAATGGCTTAGTGCCACTTCCGGTATTGCTTGAATGAGTTCAATTAATGGATGATGGAGGACAGACCGTTTATGATCAGAAAAATGAGGGATTTCATAGGACGTGAATACTTGTGTAATTAGCTCATGATAACCTGTGAGGTCCCGAGTCATAATCGCCATTTCATTCCAGCATAGTCCTTCATCCCTAGCTAACCGTCGTAGTTCCCGCGCCACCCCTTCCACTTCTGCTCGTCGGTTGACAGCTGATATGATCTGAATTCCTTCCCCCATATCATGACTCTGAACTTCCTCGTAAACTACGGTAGGGTAGGTAGAAAAATACTTTTCTAAATGCCTAAGCCAGGGATTTCTATAGCGTTTTGCCTTCGTAAGCAACGTGGGAAGGTGTAACATTGTGCCCGTCTCCGAGACGAGACGCTGTAAATCCTGATAAGTTTGCCATGGCCCTGCAAATAATTCTTCTCCTACTTTAAAGGTTCCCAAATCCAGCTGACGTTTATCTTCTAGTAAAGTAGGATCAAGTGGCAATGTTATAACAACTTCCTGAACGGTGGACATAATAATTTTTAAGACTTCTAATTCTTGAGGGGTAAATCCTGTAAAGCCATCCACCCATACCTTCGCCCCTTGGAAAAAGGAGGCAAAAGGGATCTTTTCTGCCAAAACCGACAGTTCATCATCAGGGTCACCTATTTTGCCGCCTAAAGCTGCTTGAAATTCTTCATAAATAAGGGCTAAGTCTTGGAGTTTATTAAATAAAAGATCGTTTGTATGCTTCACTTTACGTAGATCGTCCGGGGCAATCCGGTAAGTTTTGAACTCTCCAATCGCTTGAGCGAGGAGATCAGCCATACCGGGTCGAGTAGCGGAGCGAGCAAACGCTTTTAGATGAAGACGATGTTTTAAGAGGATTTGGCGCAGGAGCATTCGTTTTCCTGTAGTACCAATTAGAACTTTTTGCCCGCCTCCGGTTTCCGAAAGCACACGCCAGCCCAGCCTTCGAAAGCTCAAGATCTGGGCTCGTAAACTTCCTCCTAAATCAGGCGTATTAGCTAAGGTCACTTCCATCTGATAGGTTGCCTGCTCAGGGACAAGAAGAATCAGAGGTGCACCCCAAGGCTTAATTCTGAGTTCGCTACGAATTTCTTCCAAACACAGGGTGCTCTTACCTGTTCCAGCTCTGCCAAATACAAAACGAAAACCCAAACAAATCGCTCCTTTCTGAGGCCATAATGCTCAAATTACAGCTTAGAATCTATATTAAAGTATATCAAAGAGACAAGACAAAACAATGTTGTTACGATTACAAACGTTCTACTTCTGACTAGTAAAAAAATTCCTACCAAAATGGTTAGGAATTTTTCTTACCTCAGGACCACAAAGTGCCTTATAACTCGATGTGCCGTATCTGATTCACCTTGCTCAAGAGAGCTGCTCCAACGGATGAGCAATAGATAGGTTTAAGTAGTTGAACGACAGGGAATTCTTCTTGAACAGTGGTTAGAAAAGTCGGTTCAATAAATTCCCATATATGACTAATTCCCCCGACCAGCCCTACCTCGAAATCGTTGGTTTTGCGTATTAGAGCCCTGGTTAATAAACCTAACTCTCTGCCAGACTCATCCAAAATCAATTTCGAGATCGCGTCTCCCTGCCGAACGGCTTCAGCCACCACGGGCACTAAAGCTGCGACGTCTTTGTTCGTACGTTCACTCTGGTAGAGCCAGTCGCTTATATCGAGCACCTGTTCTAATCCCAAATGTTCGGTAATCTTAGTTTCTAATATGGTCTTGGAACCATAACCGTCGAAGGAGGCCACAGTTGCTGCCAGAGCCTTCCTGCCAATATCATAGCCGCTGCCTTGGTCACCGATGAGATGACCCCATCCACCTAGGCGAAATACTTCACACTTAGTGTTAACCCCTAAGGCAACAGTCCCTGTTCCGACCGCCAAAACATTCCCAAAAAAATTCCCTCGCACGGACATTAAAGCCCCAAATACATCGTTTTCCATAACTACCGGCATTTCTTCGTAAGGGGTCATTGTTCGCTGAGTCAACACGCGTAACCATTGCTTTAGTCCATCAGACATGATTTTCCAGTCCTCGGGCGTGTTTATACCAGCAAGACTAATTCCAATCCCCTCCAAGGTGTCCTCCTGCATCACTTCACGAATCCCCTCAATAATGTGCAGAACGGCTTGTTCTTTACCAACCACATGATAATTACTCGCTGGTTTACGTATCAATCGAAGCACTTGCCCCTTAGAATCCAAGGCCACAATCTCGGTCTTACTGCCTCCGCCATCCACTCCTATTCGGATTCCCATACTTGTCACTTCCTATTCCACTTGATGTTAAAATTATAGCACGAGTCGTCTAATAATAAAGCATCAACCGAAATCGTTGAGCGTCAATAGAGTGCAGACAGTATTTAATAATGATTGATATGCATGGAACTCGGAGTTCATCCATAGGTATATAGAAGCTATTTGGGGGTGAATGTTATACGTACATATGTGTTATCTCGCCGTAAGCTCGTTATTTCCTTGATGTTTCTACTCACCGTCGGAGGAATTTTCATTATAACTCAGAGGTATGTGACCACACCATCTTTGGTGCGGGCAGATGGGACTTATTATAAGGCGAATACTCAAGAAAAAATTGTGGCACTGACTTTTGATGATGGACCTGACCCAATCGATACACCTGAAGTGTTGGATATCCTTAAAGAGAAGAATGTTAGAGCAAGTTTCTTTGTTTTGGGGCAAGCGGCTGAAGAGAACCCTCTTTTGTTAAAGCGGCTTGTTATGGAGGGGCATGAAATAGGAAATCATAGTTTCAGTCATGATTATCAGCAACGTCGTATCGTAGAAGAAATTAAGAAGACAGATCAAACGGTCTTTGCTGCAACCGGTACCCACACCTACTTCTACCGTCCACCTGGCGGGTTCTTATCTAAAAATCAACTGGAAACGGTTAAAAAGAATGGCAACGTTGTGGCGCTTTGGAGCGTAGATAGTAAAGACTGGCGTAATCCAGGCGTAAAACAAATTGTCGATAATGTTATGAAAAACGTTTTTCCTGGTGCTATTATCCTTATGCATGATGGAGGTTACAAACGGACTCAAACGGTTAATGCCCTAGGTCCTATTATTGATGCTCTCCGGGATCAGGGTTATCGCTTAGCTACCTTGAGTGAACTCAAGATGTTGGATTCTGACATTAAGTAGGGTTTGTCTGGATGTTACCTTGAATGTCTGCTAATACAGGCGCATACACGCTCAACTGATCTTTACCATTTCGTTTTGAAGCATATAAAGCATCATCGGCATGTTTAATGAGGTCTTCCGCAAAGACAGCATGCTTAGGATAAGTGGCTAACCCCATCGAAATCGTGGTATGTAAGGCAGGATTATCTTGCATTGTCTTCACCCTAATCAATTCAATTAAACGGCCTCCGATAATAGTCGCCGCTTCCAAGTTCGTATTCGGAAGGAGAATGATAAACTCATCTCCGGCATACCGAATGACGACATCCCCTTCCCTAATTCCTTCTAATAAAAGAGTTGCAAAAAAACGCAGGAATTGATCCCCAACAGGATGACCAAAGCAATCATTGATCTTCTTAAAGTTATCACAATCAATAAAGAACAGCGATACACACCCTCCGGTTGCCAGAGCGTGATTTACTGCACGTTCCGTTAAATCGAGCAAAGAGCGTGAATTTAAAAGTCCTGTTAAGCCATCAGTTTCTGAAAGAAGGCGGACATGTTCGTAAAGCCGAGCATTCGATAAGGCTACACTCACCTGGTTGGCAAAGATCTGCGCTAATTGAAGATCTTCCTGATCAAAAGCGTCCAGAGCTAGCTTGTAAATCCAAAGAACACCGAAAGTTTCCCCTTCAGCTTGGAGGGGAATCCCCATAACAGACTCGTCATCAAACGGAGTGCCGGGAATATGCAACCCCCTAGGGTCATGTTCAGCATTGCCTGAGATAATGGACTCTCCTGTCGCACGACATAACCTACCAGCCCAAATCCTACTCTAGGGTGGCTGTTGAGGATTCGGTCAAGAATCTCAGGGTCAGATTGACTCTCTCGTGCACTGATCACCCGTAACGTTTTCTTCCCTTCTTCTATCAAGAAGATTGTGCAACCCTCAGCCTCGAAAAGCGAAAAGATATGCTCAACAACTTGACTCGTCAACTCATTTAAATCAAGGGTCTTGGTTAAGGACGTTGAAATGTGAGATAATGCCGTCATTTCCTCGTTATGACGTTGAATCTTCCGTATGGCTGCGACTTTACGGTGAACGGCTATCCCGATAAAAAGATAAACTAGGGTGTCTAAAAACCATTGCCGTAAGACAAAAAGATGCACGTCACGGTTTAAGACAAATAACGTTAAAATAGAAGCGACCGATACGTGCATCAATACAAATTTCCAGGTCGAGTAGAGTGCCACTACAGCGATCATTAAGAAAAACAGTGAAACCAAAAAGAGACTTTTCTCTCCGATAATAACGATAAAAGCAGTGATTGCGATTGCTAAGCTCATGATGCAAAAGGGCCAAATTTTCCACAATTTACGCATTATAAGAATATCAAAGGGATATTCCTTTGATATTTTATTTCTTGTCTTATTTAGACCTGCCATTAAAGTCTCCTCTGTTCCCTCGCCCTGTACTATATCTGATAATAATGATAACGATTATTGTGTAGTAGCTAACATCTTTTATTCTCTATAACACAACGTAAATCCTGCAAGATAATCAAAATTTCCACTCAACTTTAACAAAATTAATCATTGGTAACAAAGCCTGCGCCGAAAACTTCGCCAGCATTTTGGACAATCATGAAGGCCTGAGGGTCTACTTCCCGTACAGCCTGTTTTAGTCGACCTATTTCAGGTAGGTTGACGACACAAATGATCACGTCTTTAGGCTCGCAAGAATATGCTCCTCGTCCATGTAAGAAAGTCGCTCCCCGTCCTAAATCCACCCTTATCCTGCTAACTAAGGCCTCGGAGTGGTCTGAAACGATGGTTATAGCTTTTGATGGAACTCCGCTCTGGATTAAATCGAGTACACGACCAAAGACGAACATCATAACCAATGTGTATAGAGTGGCTTTTGAGCCAAGTATGGCCCAAGATATTAGGATTATAAACCCGTTAATCGCGAGGGAGGATGTTCCCATAGGAACTCCATATTTACGCTGAATCACTTTGGAGACGATGTCAGTGCCGCCAAGGCTGCCACCGAAGTGAAATATTACGCTTGTAGAAATTCCCAAGATTACCCCTCCATAAAGAGCTCCAAGAAAAATGTCGTCAACGGCGATTGTCTGAACCCCGTTAAACAGATCCAAGAACAGTGAAAAGATCGCCAATCCCCATATGGTCTTAAAGACGAATTTTTTATTCACCTCGCGCCAGCCTAAAACAAATAACGGTATATTTAAGAGGAAGGTCATGAGTCCAATGGGAAGCCTCAAAGTATAATATAACATCAAGGCAATCCCACCCACTCCACCTCCGCCTAAACCAGCAGGGACAATAAAGCCCTGTATGCCGAAAGCAGCCGCTATGGCTCCGATTGCTATCGCGATAATACCTAGAATAGATCTTACCCTTTTAGAAATCTTCAAATAAAATTACCTCCCATTTACATGATAAAAAACCTCCCCCCACCTTATCTAAAGTGCCGGGGAGGTTTGACATTAATTCAATTAGTCTTATTATCTAGTATATAGCTATCTTCTGCAGTCGTAAAGTGATTTTATCCTATATTTCGTTTTTTCCATAACCGGTATGCCACCCATCCCAGGGCACCGATGATTAGATAAGGAAATGAATAGCCCAAACCAACCACAAAGTAATTAAGGAAATTCCAGGAACTGCTGAGGGTCTTCAGTACGGCATCTTGCGTGGCTTTCCAAGTATTACTCCAGGAGATCGGCTGCCAAGGATTCTTAACAGTAAGATCGGGACTTTGCAAGGTAACAAGCTGAATGGTCACAGTGGAATACTCCACATTATTGTTCCATAGCTTAAGTTGACCCATTAGTTGTTCGACTTGTTGACGAATGTTTCCTAGAGCAGCTTCTACTTTCAGAACATCTTCAACAGTCTTGGCCTGGCTTAGGATTTCGAGGTAACGTTTCTCTTGGGCTTCTAGAGTTTTAAGACGAACCTGGGAATCATAGTATTGGTTTGTAATGTCATTGGCGATCATGTTTTGATCGAGCACCGTGCCCCATGTTGAAAGAAAATCACGTAACCCGTTAAGCTTATCAACTGGTATCTTAACCGTCATCTGAGCTGACGTATGATTATCCGATCCGTTTTGTTGGGACGAAGTGACATACCCACCTAGTTGTTGGACTTCCTTGCCAATGAGGGTAACTGATTCATTAATGGTTGCAACTTCTAGTGTTAGTGATAAATCTTGGGCCATTTTTCGTGGGATGCCGGCATCAGCTGGAGGTACAGCCGCCGGGTCAGTGGGGACAGGAAGAGTTGGGTTAACACTCTTACTGTTAGCTGAAGAATATGAATTACTATCTGAATAGGCCGATTGCGGCGCCGTCATTTCCCTATCTGACAACTTGCCGTCAGATGCTCCACCGAAGGACTCTGTACCACTCGGCCTATCTGTGCTCGGAGTCGACTGATCGATAGATTTGGTTAATTTTTCTTTGCTCCCCATAATTGAGAATGGATTAAAAGAAATTGTATCGTTCATAACCCCCTGCCCAATTATGATCATCAGCAGCGCAAGTCCTACGACAGGAATACCGAGCCTCCATTGCCTATGCCCTAGTAGCGTACGTAATCTGGTACGTATCCGACGGACGAACCCATTATTAACAATTAGAGGCGATCCTACTCGTTCTTCATTGTTTGTAATTTTTTCAAGTGCCTTTTGTTTGATACTTTGCTTGACTTGCTCATTACCCTCTGAAGTTGTCTGGATTGTAAGGAAGAAAGCTTTCATTCTTTTCAAATCACCATCTTCTTCCCAGAGGGATGGGAGATCGGGTCTCTTGATAAACCTTTTCATCAGCCAATTTCTCCTTTGTCCGGGTTCCCCTGGTAGATTTTACGAAACCCTTTCTTCGCCCGGTATAACAGGCTGTCTACTGCCTGTTGCGTTGTTCCTAAGATCCCAGCTACTTCTCCAGCACTAAAACCCTCGATCAAGCGTAATTGAATCACATTAACCTGTTGCGGCGAAAGCTGTGCCAAGGCTTCTCCAACACTTAAAAGGGTTGCCCATCTTTCACTTTGATCGGTTTCTTGAGGTAGGGGCTTATGTATCTCCTCCAAAGTCATGGCGGGCATACGTTTATGAGTGCGATAATAATCGACAATTTGATGGAAAGCAATTTTCAGTGCCCACGCTTTAAGGAAATTTTTCTTCTCAATATCAGGCAAACCCCGCCATATCTTCATAATGATTTCAGCGGCTACATCTTCCACGTCTGCCTTAGGCACACGAATGGATACAAATCGGTAGACAATTGGAAAAATAATTTCATAGACCTCATCAAAGGACGAATAATCTCCAATATTCAACCCTCCCATAAAGCCTGTATGTCCATCCACTACAACGATTTTACGATGGTAGCGCAAGTTGAGTCTGGAGGTTATATATGGAAAACGAATGGGGAAAAACCATTCGGCCTGAATCCCTGCTTGTCGCATACTACGGATAAAACTGCCTGAAATCGAATGACTTCCCAGCCCATCTACAAGGACACGGACTTCCACCCCTTCCGCAGCTTTTCGGGCTAAGATCTTTAGTACGTCTCCTCCTATTTCATCGTCATTGAAGATGAAATAACTAAGGTGTATGTGATGGCTTGCTCCTTCCAAGGCATTAAATAACGCTTGGAATTTCTCCCCACCATTCAGGAGGATTTCCACCTGATTGTGAAAAGTTATAGGGGCAAAGCCACTTTTCAATAGAAGATTCATTAGCTTGTAGTTCCGATCAGTTTCTTGGGGAAACATGTCGTGAGGAAGACGATCAGTTTGTTGTCGCACTGTTTTGGCGAGTCGATTATTAGGAATATGTTTATCATCAAATAAGTGTCCCTGAGTTTTACGGCCAAAGATTATATAAATGATGAATCCCAAGACGGGTAGAAATCCAAGAATACAGAGCCAACCGATAGTTTCTCCGGGCGCTTTATTTTCTAAGAGTATGACTGTCCCAAGCAGTATTACCTGTAGAATACTTAAAAATAGTAGAAATAGCCATATCATGAAAAACACCGCCGCCCTATCCAGTTTGATTTTAGCAGTCCACTCACCCTACTAAGAGAAAATATAATCAAATAATCATTCAAAGAATGCTTATTTAGTATGCACGGCTTTGACTCATTTAAATATACGAAAAGAGGAGCTATTGCTCCTCTTTAAAATAGTAAGTTTTTAACCCCTCAATAAGACGTTGCATGACGAAGATATCTTTGATGGCAACCCGGATAAAATCCCCAGGTAGCCCTATAAAACTGGCACAGTCGCGAACAAGAATACCAAGACGCCCAAGATGTTGAATTAATTCACCTGATGTATGATTCAACACCTCAATTAGTGCGAAATTCACGCTAGTGGGCCAAAGTCGCAAGTTTGAGAAACCACAGCGCTTAAATTTCTCATAAAAGAGTGCTCTACTCTCTCTCAACTTTTGCCGAACGTCATCTGGAAAATCTAGATTTTCCAGTGCCGCAATCCCTGCATGCTGAGCAAGAACATTCACAGACCAAGGATCCCTGTACTGATCGAAGGAAGCGAGTAACAACTTATGTGCAAAAACAGTACCCAAACGCAATCCCGGCAAACTGTAAAACTTTGTCAAGGAGTATAAGACCATGAGATGTTCGTTCATTTCTAGATAAGTACGAGTCGACTGGCGTATCTCGTCTGGGAGAAAATCAAGGAAAGACTCATCGAAGAGAATCCGACAGCCGATTTCTTTGGTTAGACGAAGGATTTGCTCAAACAGGTCTTTAGCCAGTACACTGCCCGTAGGATTATGGGGGGAACACAGAAAGAGCAAGTCACAATCCTTAAGGAATTCTCGCCACAGTCCGTCATCCCATTGCTTAAACTTTGCCCAACCTTCAGCGCCTAGGGGGATATAGCTCACTCCAGAGCCAACAGAACGTGCCGCCCGTTCGTATTCACTAAACGTCGGGAGTGGAATGGCCACTCTTTTAGGTTTCAACGCTTGCACGATCGTGAATATTAAGTCACCCGCTCCATTCCCTACCATGATTGAGTCGGTAGGTATTTCCAGATGTTTGGAAAGTGCATTTCTTAAGGTGCAACTCTCAGGATCGGGATAGTTCACAATATCAACCATTCCCTGCTGTATAGAAGTCCAAACCCCAGCAGGCGGTCCAAAGGGATTGATATTTGCCGAAAGATCAATAAATGTCGTTAAACCATATAATTTTTGCGCTCTGAGGATATTTCCACCGTGCATCGTTTCACCCCGTATTTTCAGTTATTCGCTGCTTTTTTGTTACCACAATTCCACCGCAATGGCTGTGGAAGAGATCGAGGTACGAAGGTGTAAACCTTTGATTTGCTTCAATTCGCAAGTTATTCTGTACCTCCTGCCTTGAAAAACTGTCCACGGGGAAAACTCCCGCTAGCAGTGTACCGCTATGGGCAGAAACAACCCCCAGGCCTCCTTTTTCAAGAACCCAAGACACGAAGCCTTCAAATTGCATTTTTCGATTGATTTCCAAATTACATCGTGCACTGATTGTCCCTGCTACAGCTAATTTTTCTAAATCAATTTGTTCTATTCCTTCTAGAGCTAAGCCATAAGCCCTAGTTATTTCGTCTTCATAACGGCGATAATGCTCCGTCAATTCTGGACGAGCATTAAAGACTTTCGTATCGATCGTTCCACCCCAATCTAAAGCGAGAAACAGGGCTGGGACTGAAGGACCCAGTATGCGATGTTTATGTCTCAGCACATGTTCTATCTCAGTAATCCCTGGGAACATGACACTGTCACTCGGCTCAATTCGCAAAGCTAAATCAGCCAAGCGTTCAGGAATGGGTTCTTCGCCAAGGGCAATCAGAGTTGCTGCAGCTACGGCAGTAATGTCAGCCGTTGAGCTGGCCATTCCTTTCCCCTCAGGAAGCTGCTGTAAAAATTCCACCTTACCCCCTAACCCCGGAACACCTAAGTCCTCCTTAAGCAATTCCAACACCTGTAAGGCCTTCGTTTTACGGAAAGGAAGATCCCAACCTGTGGCATGCAGTTTCAAGGATACGCTGACTTCTGAGAAACGATCAATAGGACAATCCACGAGAAAGGGGATTCCATTTCGAGCCCCTTGTACCCATTCACCACAAGTGCCGGGACACCTGACCACCGCTTTAGCGCGATTCATCATAGTTCGATTCTCCTGGAACATGTGGAAAACCAGTGTTCAAGTAACTGAGATTTTCCTGAAAAATGGAGATGAAGATAGGAGGCAACGATATTTTCCCGGGCATATCCTTCCATTCGAGTCGATTGATCCCCTTTGAACAATTCATAAGCGGGTGGGAATTGTTGATCATGCGTCACGCGTGAATAATGAAATTCATGCCCTTGAACGGTTGTTCCACGAGGTCCTAGAAAAGTATCCTCACGGAAGACGCCTCGACGATACCCTATGCCTTGTAAGCGCGTTGTCATTTCTGATTTCATGGGAATGACACCAGCTAGTGGGAATTCTTGTCCTTCAAAATCCGATATCGATCGTCCAAGGTACATGTACCCTCCACATTCAGCATAAACAGGTTTGCCACTTGCCGCATAAGAGCGCAGGGAGTCCAGGAAAGTAAGGTTTTCACTCAAACGAGCAAGATGAAGCTCTGGAAATCCTCCACCTATGAAAATACCGTCAAGGTCAGGTGGAAGCGCAAGGTCGTGTAAGGGGCTAAACGGTACAATCGTGAAATTCAAGCGTTTGGCCAGGTCTAAAGCATCTTGATAGTAAAAAAGAAAGGCCTCATCCAGTGCCAAGCCTAACCGGAATTGATGCTCTTGAACCATCGGTTGAGCGGGTATTGGGTCTAAGCAAGCTTCGTCTAGATCTGGGGCACCCAACATAATCCGTTCGACTAGATCCAAATCGATGTGTTTTGTGACCAACTGTGAGAGCGTATCAATAAAGCCCTCCAAGAGTCCACTCTCGCCCACCGGAATTAAACCTAAATGGCGTTCTGGTAAGTGTAGTGCAGCTTCTTTCGGGAGCACTCCCACTACAGGGATATGAAGTTCTTCAAGGGCTTGTCTTAGGATCTTCTCCTGGGCAGGAGATTTGACGCGGTTTAGAATAACGCCTTGAAGGTTTACTGCAGGGTCGTAGGTATTAAAGCCGTGAACTAAGGCGGCCACGCTGCGGGACATCGAGGACGCGTCTACAATGAGAATGATGGGAGCCTTAAGAATTTTCGCCACATCAGCCGTACTTCCATAACCCGCAGTTCCGCTCATACCATCGAACATGCCCATGACGCCCTCGATCACTGCCCAACGATCCCCAGCGTTTTGCGCAAAGATAAAAGGGAGATGCTCGCCGAGAAGCCAGCGGTCGAGATTCCGGGATGCCCGCCCCGTCGCTGCAGCATGATAACTAGGATCGATGTAATCCGGGCCGACCTTATAACCTTGGATTGGCCGCTCCCGTTTTTTTAAGGCTGCCATCAGACCCGTCGCTAGCGTTGTTTTTCCAACCCCGCTATGCGTTCCGGCTATGACAAGACGAGGAATCTTCATGCAGTATCTCCCTTCCAAATTTATGGTTCGTTGTCGTATGGTCGTGGGTGGAGGTACGAATAGTTAAGATTTAAATACAAATCAACGCACTAAAAAAGCTATAATAAAAGCGGGCACGAGGGATAACCAAGTCGCAATACGCACCAGGTGACGACAATGGGATATATCTGAGGCGTTCATAGGATGCAGCGGATCCCCCATTTCTGCACGGTGATGAGTCTGACCCTCATAAACATTGATGCCTCCTAGTCGAACACCTAGTAACCCAGCAACAACACTTTCAGGATGACCACCGTTTGGACTAGGATGACCTGACGCATCACGTTTCCATATTTGATAGGATTGATGGACCGGCATCTGCCTTAACCAGCCTGCTACCAATAGAAAGAATACCGATAGACGTGCCGGTATATAATTAGCCCAATCATCCGTTCGGGCGGAAAACCAGCCAAACTCACCATACCGTTCATTTCTATAACCGACCATCGAGTCCAACGTGCTGATTGCTTTGAATGCCATCGCCAGGGGAGCACCCCCTAGTGCCGCATAAAGAAGCGGAGACAAAATCCCATCGACGAAGTTTTCGGCCAGGGTTTCGATCGTTCCCCTAACAATCTCTCCTTCTGTAAGATGGTCAGTATCTCGGCTTACCAGCCAAGAAAGCCGTTTTCGAGCCTCGCTCAAATCACCTTGTTTTAAAGGAACCAAGACACTTTGGCCCGCATCTAAAAGAGATTTACCAGCTAACGACGTGAAAATAAAATAAGC
>DASRMG010000037.1:0-9635 GCA_035648035.1 Desulfosporosinus sp.
GCCTGTTTGTTATGACCTTTTTTCCGAAACCAAAATCTAACCATTAACCAATCAAATTCTTGACTTTAATTAGCTGGTCTAATTATTCCTTGTTGCTCTGTTTTCTAGTCACTTTAACGATTGATGAAAATCCCTTTTTCCGTCGCCCGTTTTAAGGTACTTTTATAATCGACCACAAACGGTCCTGTTTGTACTAATTCTATTTCGGCACAGTCTTCTGGCCCGACAAGAATCTCCCGTTCTCCATCAACGCCGATAACACAAGGGACTTGACGTACCACGACTTTCTGACCGGGGCTCATTAATTCGTATAAACGAACCGGAACCGATCGAATCAGACCTGGTGCTACGGCTGCTTTGACGTGGATGATAGAGTCTTGGTTTGACTCCAGTGTTGGCTCTCCATTGTCTACGATGATTACGTTGATTCCCTCAGCTTCCCGCATATTGATGGGATGCAAGGCACCGACGATGGCGGCAATACCAATATGAAACGGCTCACCGCTCGTCGCCACAATTTGCCGAATCTTACCCATGTCCCAGATGGCCTTGGAACCAACGAACTGCTCATCGAGCACAACAGCATCTATTAAGGCTATATCCACCGCTTTACCGTTGATATAGATAATTAGCTTTTTGGTTCGGATTTGAGAGGCTTCTTTTTCTACTGCACCGGTGGCCACTAAACCAGCGGCCAGTCCTGCGATGGTGCCTTCCACCATCACCGAGAAAACATTATTAGTGCCTGTGGAAACCGGCATGATCGGTACTTCGCCGGCGCCTTTCGCTACCACCCGGTTCGTACCGTCACCGCCGAGGGTGACTATGCAACGAACGCCTAATTCTGCCATTTTAGCAGCTGCCAACTGCGAATCCTCTTGATTGGCCTTCCACGCCATGGGTAAGAGCTTGACTTCCATGGTTAATTGATGCTCACCACAAAAGGCATCTAATGCCCGATCGTAGAAGCCAAAGTATTCTGGCATGATCCAGACGGTTTGAACCCCTGTCGCTTGAAGCCCCAGCAAAATTCTTCGAATTAAATTGACTTTTTCCTGATTATCAAAGACCGTGGCGTGTGCCACCAAACGTCGAATATCTTTTCCCGAAGCGGGATTGGCAATAATTCCTGCAATCATACGTTTCCTCCTACCTAAGAGTTAAGGGCGACTGGCCGAACGGCCGGCCGCCCTTCTCGGAGAAAAATTTAGCCCTAGACTATTTTAGAAAAAGGATTTCACGGCAGCGACAACTTTTGCCTCATCTGGAATATATGCACCCTCTAGCTTTGCTGAGAAAGGAATGGGAGCAAAGGGTGCGCCGATCCTTTTAATCGGTGCATCGAGGAAATCAAACGCTTCTTCCGCAACCATTGCTGCGACTTCTCCCCCAAAGCCTCCCTGTTTAACTGCTTCATGAACAATCAGGAGTTTTCCAGTTTTTTCAATGGATTTATATAACGTTTCTTTGTCAAAGGGTACCAGGGTGCGGGGATCAACCACTTCCGCTTCGATGCCTTGTTGGGCTAAGGTTTCCGCAGCGGCTAGCGCTATTTGAACCATACTAGAATACGCGAAGATCGTGACATCTTTTCCTTCTCGCTTGATATCCGCTTTTCCAATTGGGAGCGTATACTCGCCTTCAGGCACTTCTCCCATGACCCCGTAGAGGCCTTTATGCTCTAAGAATACGACCGGATTATCATCACGGATCGCCGCTTTCAGCAAACCTTTCGCATCGGCTGCCGTCGAAGGCATGATGACTTTAAGTCCTGGAACGTGGCAAACCCATGCTTCCATGCTTTGAGAATGTTGGGCAGCGCCAGAAAATCCGCCCCCACAGGCCAATCTTAACGTCATCGGCACTTTCGCCTTGCCACCAAACATATAGCGTATCTTGGCACCTTGGTTAAATAATTCATCGAGACAGACCCCTAAAAAGTCAGCAAACATGATCTCTGGAACGGGGCGTAAACCCGCGACTGCAGCCCCTACGCACGAACCCACAATAGCGGTCTCGGAGAGCGATGAATCGATCACTCTTTCGCCACCAAATTTATCAAAAAGCCCTGTTGTTACGCCAAAACACCCGCCGAAGGCTCCAACATCTTCTCCTAATATATAAACTTTCTCATCCTTCAGCATTTCTTCCTCGAGGGCCTCGTTAATTGCTTGGGAATATGTCTTCTCTGCCATAATAATTCACCCCTTCAAATTCCTTAGTCGCAGTATACATCCGTCGTTAGTTCACTAAGCTCAGGCTCAGGACTATTGTGAGCATATTCAACTGCCTCAGTAATAACCTTGTTAACCTCTGTGTCAATTTGCTTAATTTCTGCTTCTGTGGCTATCTTCATTTCTTGCAAACGTTGGGAGAAACGTGGTAATGGATCTTTCGCTTTCCAGGCGTTTAATTCTTCATCGGTCCGGTAGGTGCAGGCATCCCCTTCGAAATGACCGTGTTGTCGATAAGTTTTACATTCAATCAAGATGGGTCCTCCACCATTACGAGCACGTTTGATGGCTTCTTCAGCTGCTTCGTAGACCGCCATCACGTCATTGCCGTCAACGACGATACCTGGCATTCCGTAAGCCGCAGCACGGTCTGCAATGTCTGTTATGTTTGAATGTCTTTTGAAGCTCATTGAAATACCGTAGCCATTATTTTCATTGATAAAAACCACCGGCAATTTCTGGACACTTGCCATGTTCAAGGACTCGTGGAAAGTCCCACGGTTCGAGGATGCATCCCCGAAAAAGCAGACCGCGACGCCATTGGTCTTCATATATTTAGCAGCGAAACCAGCCCCAACCGATAAGGGTAGACCAGCACCCACAATTCCATTCGCACCTAAAAATCCTAATTCCATATCGGCAATATGCATGGAGCCGCCTTTTCCTTTACAGAGTCCGCCGGACCGACCGAAAATCTCAGCCATCATTTTGTTAATTGAGGCTCCTCGAGCAATTGCATGCCCATGTCCCCGATGGGTGCTAGCGATATAATCCTGTTTTTCTAAGTGGGCACAGGCTCCGGTAGCTACTGCCTCTTCACCGATGTATAGATGGACAAAACCAGGAATTTCACCTTGTGAGAAAAACTTCGCTACCGTCTCTTCAAATTCACGGATTGTACGCATTTTACGGTATAAATCAAGCATTTGTTCTTTTTTAAGAGCCACTAGAAATCACTCCTCATTCGAATATTTTATTTTGGTTACACACTTGCTGTCCCATCCGGTTCGATCAAACATTGGAGTCCAAGTCAATACAGACATTTCCAACGACATTCCTACGGCACTACCCATACTCTTTACTTCCATCCCCCTTTGCTTGCCGCCCTGTCTGTTCTGCTGAATGTGATTTTCGTTTGTCTACGCAATCTATTAAATATGCAAACCGTGTGCCAGACTGAAGATTCCACAAATATTTCGATTGAAAACAGGCGGCACACCCTGCGAGACAGGGGATGGCTTATATTTATTAGAAGTCTAAAGGCCCTTAATTATAAATAATAGGGCTGTCGCACCACTGTTCTGAAAATGAACGCTGTTCGATCTTCGAACAGCGTTCATTTTCAGTGGGACTTATTGATAGTACTAACTTACTTACTAACTAACGACAAATGTTTAAAGATTGTCCTATGTCTTCTAGGAAATGAGTCTCTATAAAATCATTTTCCACAGATTTACAACTTTTCTTTGTTGCATTAATCCATCCGAAACTATCAAGCTCTTTATGGGGCATCATGTTCACCTAGGCTAATTTTTATGACAAGTCAACGATACCCTAAACCGACACCCTTCTCAATTTGACCGGAATTTCGAATTAATATTAAGGCAACATAGTTGATTTTATCACCCTATAAATCGCCAACAACCAGTTCTTCATAAATAAGGTCTATTTATTTATTTTTACGAATGACACTATACTTACTACGATCGCAAGAATTATGCCAATAGCCACCAACTCAAGTTGATTCCATACTGAAATCGTCAAGCCGTGAGCAAGCTTGACGATTTTTTAGAACTTAGCATTAATAACTAAACAACCTCTTGTATACCATGCGTTGGCTATTATTCTTTAAAACGGTGAAACCAAAATTTTAATATTCTCTTCTTTATGGTTTACTAGTTCCTCAAAACCCTTTTGTATGATATCTTCGAGTTTAATTTTTCCCGTAATCATGGGTTCTGCCTTAATCCGGCCATCGTTCATTAAAGAGATCGCCGTACTAAACTCTCCATTATAAGCCAAGGATCCAATAATGTGTTTTTCAGTCGCGGTCACTTCGAAAAAGTTAAACGTACTCTCGCGCTCAAAGATCCCTACCATGACGATTTTACCTCTTTTTCGGGCCAATTGTATGGCTAGGGGTGCTGTCTTGTGATTACCGATACATTCGAAGGTAATATCCGCCCCTAATCCGTCGGTAAGCTCCTTGATTTTGGCGACAACGTCCACTTCACTCGGATCGAAGACGGCGGTTGCCCCCATATTTAATGCAAATTCTTTTCTAGCTTTCGCCATTTCAATGACATAAACTTTGCTGGCTCCAGCAGCTTTGGCCGCTTGTAAGGTCGCGAGTCCAATGGTTCCAGCGCCCAGGACAACAACGACATCCCCTTCCATAACAGGGGCCTGTCGAACGGCATGGATCCCAACTGCTATTGGCTCGATGACGGCTGCTGCTTCGTAGGACATATCATCCGGAATTTTATACATCGTATAGTCGGGTACATTGACATATTCTGCAAAGGCGCCATCCGTCATCAACCCAGTGAATGCTAGTTTTTCACACATACTATAATTCATGCGTTTACAATGGTAACATTCCCAACACACTTGGCAGGCATCAGGGGCGACCCGGTCTCCCACCTTAACTTTTGTTACTCCTGTGCCGATTTCTACGACTTCTCCTGAAAATTCATGACCTAGGATAAGGGGTGCTTGGCTACCTGTGAGTGCATCTGGCGTTTCAACAGGAATAAAGATTGGCCCCGCTAAGTATTCATGGAGATCGGAGCCACAAATTCCACACCATTCAACCTTAACTTTTACCCACCCTTCACCGGGTGTAGGTGGTTCTGGGACATCTACGACGCGAACGTCTTTTCTTCCATACCATACTGCAGCTTTCATAATTGCCCTCCTTTATCTTACTGCCCTATCAATATTGCAAATTCTATGCCGTCTCTGAATATTTAAATAATTAAGAGTTGTTTAAGTCAGGTAATCCCTGTAACACAAGGGATTACGATTACTTTTGAGAGCGCTCAATTCCTTCGCCTTAAGCAAGCGTTGCAGCAAACAACTGGTCTTATAACGAACACTGTTCGATTTCAGTACAAGTCAATCAATTTTCGGTTCTCAACGGTAAAAGGTTGCTTAGGGCACGAATCACGTTCGTTCCTTAAGCAACCTCTTCATTTCCATGCAGTTAATTCATACCCCGTGCGTCTCTTATCTCATCGTCACTATTTCAGCCCTAACTTTCTTAACTTGTCATATAACGTATTGCGACCTATTCCCAATGTCTTAGCTGTTTTTGTGATATTACCTTCAAATTTGTTAAGCGTAGCCACAATCGTGTTTTTCTCAATTTCTGTTAGAGAGGCTGCTTTACCAACCTTCTGCATTATGACAGGCTGACTATTGATT
Source organism: Desulfosporosinus sp. (assembly GCA_035648035.1). Classification (GTDB taxonomy): domain Bacteria; phylum Bacillota; class Desulfitobacteriia; order Desulfitobacteriales; family Desulfitobacteriaceae; genus Desulfosporosinus. Next base: position 5,661 of record DASRMG010000037.1, read on the forward strand.
CCAAGTGGTAAATCCCGGGGTCTTAGATAGTCCCCTTCAGCCACATTCATGGCATATTCCACAGCATTTTGCAACTCCCTAATATTTCCCGGCCAAGAATAATTTCCAATGACCTCAAGAAATTCCGGCTCTACCCCTATAATTTCTTTACCTAGGCTTTCCGAGAAAAGTTTAATTAAATGCATTGTTATAAGTTCAATATCCTCCCCTCTCTCTCTTAAGGGTGGGATATGTATTCTTAAGACATTTAATCGGTAGTACAAATCTTGACGAAAACGCCCTTCCTCAACGGCCTTAAGCAAATCCTTATTGGTAGCAGCAATAATCCGGATGTTAATGGGAATAACCTTTTGTCCACCGACTCTCGTTATTTTCCGCTCCTGCAAAACCCGTAAAAGGTTCACCTGTAGCTCTATAGGCATATCACCGATTTCATCGAGAAATATGGTCCCCTCATTGGCTAATTCAAACTTCCCTGGATTTCCCCCTCGTTTTGCTCCAGTAAAGGCTCCCTCGTTATATCCGAAGAGTTCACTTTGGATGAGCTCTCGTGGCATAGCCGCACAATTGATTGCGACAAAAGGGCCGTCGGAGCGAGCGCTATGATTGTGAATTGCTTGGGCAAACAATTCCTTGCCCGTACCACTTTCTCCTGTTAAAAGCACGTTTGAGCGGGAGTCTGCGGCGACAAGAATCAGTTTTAGAGCATCTTTAACCACGTCAGATTCCCCTATAATGTCCTCGCAATAAAAACGGGCTGTAGCGCCTGCCATCCGGTTTACCAAGCTGCGCACCTTATTAATTTCCCGCAAAGTATACACTACCCCTGCAATTGGGCCATCCTTCATATAAAATGGACGGGCTGAACAGATACAATGAATTCCGCCTGCCCCTTGATCGTGCACAATTTCCACATCTGTTTTCCAGAGAAGTTGGTTCGCCATTTCACTGAACTTCTCATTAGGTCCTAAGATTGATTTTAGGGGTTGGCCTGCCTCTACTTTCATACTCAAGCCAAATATTTTCTGGGCAACCGGATTAATATGAATAATGAGTCCTTCATTATCAACGGCCAGCAAGCCTTCTGCCACACTCTCCGTGGCAGCCGTTAGTAGTTCATAGGCGCGGTTCTTTTCTTGTTGTATTTCTTCCTTCCGCAATTGATTTTCGATGGCTTCTACCGCCGCTACAACCATGCCAAAGGTATGAACATATACGCATTCTGAGGGACCGGAAACATTAAAGCATCCGATAGTCTTTCCGAGAGAATTATGAATGGGCGCTCCTGAACACGTCCAGTGGTGATGATTTTTGCAAAAGTGTTCGAACGGTGACATTTGAATGGCACGATTGATGGCCAGGGCTGTCCCGATCGCGTTCGTCCCCACGGCCTGTTCAGACCAGTCTGCACCCTGTACAAACCGAATGGTGCTTGCCGCTTTTTCCAGAATTTCAGCATCTCCGCAAGTATGCAAAATTCTCGCTTCTTCGTCTGTAATCACCACCATGAAGCCCGAACCCTTAACACTTTGGTAAACGGTGTGCATGAACGGTTTGGCAACTTCTACTAATTTCGTGTTATTCTTAATGAGTTGTTCCAGTTTTTCTGGATCCAAAGTATCTTTCCCTATGCCGTCCTTTGGATTGACACCTATTTCCTTACAGCGACGCCAGGATTCAAGGATCACTGAGCGTGTCACCGCTGGACCCTCGATACCCTCTTCTATAAAACTTCTCCATGCCCCGAACGAGCCTTCTATATCTTTTACGGATTGCTTGGACATCTTACGCACCTCCTAAGACCTTTTCTGCTCACGAATGGAACTTGTGCAACATACTCTGCAAATTTTCGCTTGGCATATAACTTGCATTTAAGGAGTTATAAACAATCAATTTATGTTAGGAGTACTCGTTATGGAACTCTACAATCTTGGTCAAGTTACTTGGTTTGAATCACAAGTTATTTATCACGCGCTTGCCCACCTAAACCGCGAGGCCGTAATACTCTGTACTCCGGCAACACCTTATATCTGTGCTGGGTACCATCAGGATATCGCGAGCGAAGTCGATTTAAAGACTTGCAAAGAACACAACCTTCCCCTTTTTCGTCGTGAAGTTGGAGGGGGACTGGTATATTTAGATGAGCGGCAGGTATTTTTCCAACTGGTCCTTCATCGAACCAATCCAGACATATCCATTAACCGAGAGCGCTTTTACAAAAAACTTCTTGAACCGGTCGTGCAAACGCTTCGGGATTTCAACTTAGAAGCTGAGCTACGCTCTCCCTGTGACTTAATTGTTAACTCCAAAAAAATTTCTGGCAATGGAGCCGGCCAAATCGAAGAGTGTTATGTCTTGGTCGGAAATATTCTACTGGATTTCAATTATGAGGTTATGTCTTCTATTATACGTGTCCCATCAGACGGTTTCCGTCAGGAGTATTTACATCAAATGCAAGCAAATCTCACGACATTACAGGCGGAAATGGGGAGAGTCGTCAGTTCTGAGGAAGTGATAGAAAGGCTCAAAACAAACTTTTCAAGCGCTTTCTCGCTGACTTCGACCCAACTAGACGATGAAGTTCTTGAACAGATCCGCAAACTAACGCCGATGTTCCAATCGGAAGAATGGCTGATGGAAGCTGGGCGTCGCCTACCCTATCGAGAAATTAAAGTAGCAGAAAACAGCTATATCAGAGAATACCGAGTCATCCTTGAAGGTACAGACCTGACGTGCCGTTTAGTCCTCACTATTCAAAGGATTACCAAAATAACCTTTATTGACTCCCATTGCCTCATTCCTCCCCAGCATTTGCGACGGTTGGAATACTCCTTACTTGGTAAAACAATGGATTTTAATATATTATATGAAGCTTGTTTGGAAGCACATTCCTTAGACGTCTCTAATGCAAAAATTCTAGCCCTTACCCTTAGCGGGAAGGCTGTGGTCTAAGCATCAAAGTACTCAGGGAATGCAAACCAAGTTTTTCTAACTAATTCTGAAAATTCTTTCTTTTCTTCCCAGTACCTATTATATTCGACTTTTTTCAACAAACCCCTTTGTATAAATTTCCCAAATCTCTTTGTACACTGATCGGGATACTGTGTCAACACGTTAAGGTCTCCCGTTTGAATACTGTCGGTTGCTAATGAACCCGCGATGTTACCGGTAATTGTCAAGATAGTTGTCGCATTTGACCAAATAAACTATTATGCTATTGTCTCGGATTCTGTTATATCTTCAACCTGAGATTTCTCAGGATTAAGCCATACTTCATTGATTAGGGTCCAGTTCCTGGTTTGACGTGTCCAGCGTTCCGGATGACGAGCTTTAGCAGCCTCATAGAGTTGGTGGCGCTTCTCAAGTATCTCTTCACCCTGACCACTGTGGCGCTGGTGTGGTGTAAGGAATTTGATACCGCTATGGTGATGGTTGAAGTTATACCAATGGACAAACTCTTTGACCCATGTTCTGGCATCATTAATCGTCGCGAATCCTCCGATTGGATAACTTGGACGGTATTTGCAGGTTCGGAAAATGGACTCCGAATAAGGATTGTCATTGCTAACTCTGGGGCGACTCCTTGAAGGCGTAATTCCCAATTGATAGAGTGTTTCCAGCATGACTGCGCCTTTCATAGGGCTTCCATTATCGGAGTGCAGAACCAAGGGGACATCCTGTCTGGTTATAGATTGAGCCATTACCGCGCGCCGAATGAGTTGACTGGCGTTTTCCGCCGATTCTTCAACCCAGACTTCCCACCCGACAATGTCTCGGCTATAGATGTCTAGGATGAGATATAAATAGAAGTAAAGTCCTCTAACAGGGCCGGGCAAGTAGGTAATATCCCAGGTCCAAACGCGATTAGGTTCGGTAGCACAATGCGTTGATTTTGGCTTACTGGAGGGCGCTTTACAACGACCTCGATGGTTCTGTTCACCCGCTTCGTGCATGACTCGATAGAAGGTTGATTCG
>DASRMG010000038.1:0-4563 GCA_035648035.1 Desulfosporosinus sp.
GTAATGCGTGGTAAAAAGAATGTTGAGACTGAATTTCTATTGTTGGGATTCGGTTTTAACATTAATAAATTGCATAATAAAATACAAAAAGATAAATGTGGTTGTTTGTTGCACAAAATAGCGGTTGCTTGAGTTTGCTTGAGTTTGCTTGTGCCTGGATAAGGAAGTGTTTGTGAGTGATTCATTGAATCCTCATTTTTGCTGTCCCCAAAATTAGTTAAGAGTGTAAAATCAGCAATAGTGCATGTTGACTTTACGCTCTTATTCTCGATTAAATAGGAAAGGAGCTGCCTTTCCATGAACGTCGTCATTTTGAGACAGCCCCTTCTTTTTGCTGTTTAAGTTAAGTCGAAAATTTCTCTGAGCTCTTGTTCCGATAACTTGGAGAGCAGAGTTTCTCCGGGTTGAATGACGCTATCGATGAGCGTCTTCTTCCGGGCTTGCAAGGCATTAATTTTTTCTTCGACCGTTCCTTGAGTAATAAGTTTGATAACCTGTACGGCGTTTTTTTGGCCAATTCTATGTGCACGGTCGGTGGCTTGATCTTCTACAGCAGGGTTCCACCAAGGGTCGTAGTGAATCACCATGTCCGCACCGGTCAGATTTAATCCAGTCCCACCGGCCTTTAAAGAGATCAGGAATACTTTCCCAGCTCCTTCATTGAAGGCATTGGCCATTTTAACCCGGTCGATCGCTTTGGTTGAACCAGAAAGATAGAAATGCTCGATTGCTTCTGAGTTTAAATAGGTTTGAATGATGTCCAACATCGTCGTAAACTGGGAAAAAATGAGGATTCGGTGACCGCTCTGGAGAGCATCTGTGAGGATTTCCTGTAAGAGTAACATTTTGCCGCTCTCCCCAGTGTAATTTTCTATGAACATGGCGGGATGACAGCATATTTGTCTCAGCCTGGTCAGGGCAGCGAGGATTTTCATATGGCTTCTATTATAACCAACTGATACTATTTCTTGAGCTATCTTCCCCTTCGCCTCCTGTAAATAAGCGAGGTATAATTTTTTCTGGTCCTCCGTCAAGGGGGCACTTAGTAGCGTTTCAATCTTGTCGGGTAGCTCTTTGAGGACATCTTTCTTTAGTCTTCGTAGAATGAAGGGGTTGGCATGGCGACTTAATTCGGCAAGAGGTTTCGTGTCGTCCCCTTTGATGATCGGGATCTCATATTTCTTGCGGAACTCCTGGTGGGATAGGAGATAGCCTGGCATGATAAAATTAAAGAGGGACCAAAGCTCAGAAAGCGAGTTTTCGATGGGCGTTCCCGTCAGAGCAAAGTAGCCCTTGGCCTGAATCTGCTGGACTGATTTTGCGTTGAGGGTGTGCGGATTTTTAGTATGCTGAGCCTCATCTAAGAAACAGTAAGAAAATTTAAATTCAGCAAATTTATCAATGTCCCGACGGAGGATGGGGTAGGAAGTGACCACTAGGTCCCATTGCGATTCCAGATCGGAAAGTTGTGTTAGGCGTTCTTGAGGCGTACCTTCCACAACTAAGACTTTCAGTGTGGGGGTGAATTTTTTGGCTTCCTCTTGCCAATTATAAAGTAAGGACGTAGGTGCGATGACCAACGCTGGCCCCAGGCCTTTAGGTTTTTCAGAAAGAATAAAGGACAGAACCTGTAAAGTCTTGCCTAACCCCATATCATCCGCGAGAATACCACCTAGACCAAACGAAGCCAGAGTTTTTAGCCATTTAAACCCGGTCTTCTGATAGTCTCTTAACACATGTTGTAGCTCCAGGGGTATTTCGAACTCCCCATCTTGGGGTTCCAGGATACTTTGAACTAATTGCTTAAAGGCTTTGTTGCGATGCACGCCTGGTAGGTTCGCTTCTCGTAAAAAACTGTCAAGGTACATAGCTCGGTATTTAGGCAAATTAAGCAGTTTAGTGTTCAGATCTTCCGCGTCAAGGTCCAAGTAGTCAAGAAGTTGAGCAACAGAGGTCAGCTCGGTCTGGTTTAAATCGAGGAAAGAACCGTCCCGGAGGCGGTGGTATTTCTTCTTTAATTTAAGAGACTGGAAAATATCCGTTAATTCGTCTTGCTCAATATCATTGTATTGGAAGGAGACCTCTAAGACGTTCAAAGTCTCGTCTAAACGTACCTCCCCAGAGAAGGTGGTAGCCGCTCTGATTTTGACTTTGAATTGATCTGAGTAGTATAGCTCTGTAAGAAGTCTAAGTTGAGGAAGCCATGTGACCGTAAATTCAAAGATTTTATCGTCGTCTTCAAGGTGGATTTGACCTTTAGAAACTATAAAATCTGCTTGTTCAAGTATGTATAGAATTTTTCTCTCTTGTTCTATTGAACGGATGAGAATCAAGCTGCTATCAAAGGAATCATTGAGATTTTCTCGAGTAGAAGCAAAGGGATTAATGACCGTATTACCATAGTGAAATTCCAACCGTGCTGTGATTCCCATATCCTCAGCGCGATCAAAAAAAATACTGGCGACTAAGGGTTCTTGGTTGAATTTGTCTTCGAGGGTGGGGTCAATAGATACCTGACCCAGCTTTCCGAGTAAAGGTAGAGCTTCCGAAGCGAAGAACTCCTTCTGTGCGGCTGGTATGACTAGATTGTTCTCGGACCCTTTATGGAGGGCTCTTAGTATTGGAGAAAGAAGGTTTTTCTGGGTAGGGGAAGCGAGATATATGGATTGCTGGTAGGCGTAGTAATTGCCATCAGTTGTGAGCTGGAGAGGGACTTCGTTACTTTCTAGTGCCAGCGTTAAATCGTGTCCCTGGGCTTGTACGGAGAACTCCATAGGTAACCCTAGACGGATAATCTGGGTGGGAAGTAGGGGCTCAGAGCCAATGCCCCAAATAAATACTTTGTCCCCTAAGGCGTCCAGAAATTTAGTCAGGTAGTAACCACTCAGAGGGACAGACTTTTGGCAAAGGAGGTTTGTAGTATAGAAGGGTCCTTGCATTTCAGTTAAGGCCGTATGTTGCTCAAACATTTCTATGAGCATTGAAATGAGTGGTCGATCTTCTACCTTAAAGGATTGGCGTGATGGTTCAAATGTAAACTGTTTACCGAATTCAAGAGATCGACCTGTTTTTATAGAACCTATGAATTGTTCAATATCCTTGACAACATAGAGTCGCTGGAGACCCAGCTTTAGTTGCATTTGGGCAGAGACCTGCCGACCAGGGTTGATCTGAAGTTCGACGTCGAGGGTCAACTCTTCTTGGGGAAGTTCTTGGTGATGATTAGAAAATACCTCCAAGAGATCTTCCAAGTCGCGGTTAGAGACTACGGGAACAGGCCAAGCTGTGGGTAATTTCTGTTGGGCGGCTTTTAATACCGCGATGACATGTTTGCAAGCCCCAGGATTGTCTGTAAAGGTTGCGCAAGTGCAGCGGTAGGAGCGTACGGAGCTATCTTGCTCAAAAGCAACCTGGATGGAATAACGCAAACCACCTATGACATTAGCGATCACCAGGCCTTTATCCGGAGAGAAAGTGAAATTCCTAACTCTACCTGCTGTGTAATAGGAAAAGCCCTTTTTATAGACGAGGTCATTATCTGCAAGATCGATAATTTGTTGATCAGTTATGTTAAAACGAGCCATGAAATACTCCTTTTGTATGCATTATTCTGGGAAGGATATCTGTTAAGAATATCACAGTTGAGGGCTATTAGTCCATTTCATAGGCATAAGAAACGGAAAACGAAAGCTTAGAGCACGGTTGAATTGTATTAATAGAGGATAGCAGGAAAACTAATCATAGCTGTAGAAGGTTACTATGTTGAGGAATCGTTAATAATACATAGTAGGGGGGATGTTCCGTGCTTATTACCTGCGATAACAACATGCAAATGGGCTATATATATTTGATGCCTAATGAGACAACTGCTGAGTACACCCTCGAGAAAAGTGATATAGGACTATATTATGATGTGAATAGTCTTAGCATCCCGAGGATTAAATGGCTGGGCATGGGTCAAAGTTTAAGCCAAATGCGTTTGTCGACTAAGACGTATAGAGAGGCTGTCGATAACGCTTTTCATTGTGAATATTGGAATGACCTAGATAATGACGGCTATATGCTCGGAATCGAACTGTATCTTACGGAAGAAATGCTCTTGCCTTTAGTGGCACATCAAGCTTTTAAGCTATATGATATACGCTGGCGTAACCGTGATTTCAGAGTCCTAACCTTAGATGCGTATCATGATGTTCTCAATAAAAACAATATTATTTATCCCTTAAGCCCAGAAAAAGACGCTTATGTCATCTTAGCGATCGATCCAATATCCCAGGTTGGTAAGGTTATGGCCTTGATCTCTGCTAGGGACGATCTATATCCAATCGATTATTTACAGAGGCCACTCTTCTCGTTAGCTAATTCAAGTCGATCGTTTAATGAAGAATAGTTTAAGTGTGGTTAAGTCATGCAAGGGACTGTAATGACGTATACCCGATTCGCCGGACACAGGGAAGTTAGTGTAAACTAAACCTGTGGGGGGCGAAAATTATGTCAAACAACGGGAAACGGTATGATAAAGAATTCAAGGCAGATATAGTTCGTTTGGTACGTGAAGAAAAA
>DASRMG010000039.1:0-5944 GCA_035648035.1 Desulfosporosinus sp.
GTAAAATATGAAGCTGAAGGAACAAGGATTTTCTTTGATTTAATCTCTCCACCCAGAAAAGTTAAATAATACACTGTTGCTATGTAAACAACGAGACAAGCCTTGCTAGATGCAGGTTTGTCTCGTTTTAGTACAGATAACACAGCGCGGGCTTTTCCCCTCTGGCTGTTAAATCCCAATCCAGCTGAAACTGTTTCTGTGAAGCTACAACATACTCCCCCGCCTTATAATCTTTAATATTAAACATCCTATGTAAGGAGTAGGGCAAGTTAAACATACTCGCATTATCTATAAAATCGAAGACCATCAGGCACTCTTTACCTTCAGCTTTTCGCATCCCTCTTCCAAGCTGCTGAACATAGAGTGTCTTACTGAGCGTAGGTCTAGCCATGAACAAAACTTCTGTTTTGGGGCTGTCCCATCCTTCATTCAACAGGTCACAGGCACATAACACATGGATATCCCCATTTTCATACTGATCAAGTATTCTTGTCCTTTCCGATGACTTCAGTGACCCAGATACTGCCTCACTATTAATCCCATGCTGTTTAAACAACTCGGATATCTCCGTGGCATGTCGGACTGAAGCACAGAAAACCACTGTTTTCTTGTCCTTAACATAATTTTGATAAGTTTCTACTAAGAGCTTAGTTCTCTCGGGCACAAACAGTTTGCTTTCCAAGTCTTGAGAATAATAGTTAATACCATTAATTCTGACCGTTGAAAGATCGACATTTGTCTTGACCCTGATACATCTGATGGGTACAAGTTCCCCTAATTCAACCGCATCTTTCAGATCTAGTTTATGAGCTATGTTTTTAAAGTCTTCAAGGATACTCTCCCCATCTGCTCGGTCAGGTGTAGCAGTGAGCCCCAAAGTGAATTCCGGTTTAAAATAGCTTAAAACCTTCCTATATGTAGCCGCTGCTCCGTGATGGCATTCGTCTATGATGACGTAGCCAAAATCATCTGGTTTGAACTCCTCAAGATTTCTGGAAATGCTTTGAATGCTGCTACAGACGACATAAGCGTCTTTATCTTTCTGCTCAGCAACATACAAGCCTGTATCAGCCTTATCCCATAAATTATTAAAGGTTGTTTGAGCCTGGGTGATGAGTTCTTTAGTATGCGCCAAAAACAAGGTCCTTTTACCGAGTCGTTTAGCGTCACTGACAGCCGTCACTGTTTTCCCGGTTCCTGTCGCATGGTAAAGGAGTGCAATACTCTCTCCCTGATCACGCATTGTTTGCAGATTGGATAAAGCAGCCTGTTGATGCTCTCGCAGCTCAATGAGCTTACCCTTTTGCTTGGGCAGATAATCCTCCAGCATTTTAAAAGCAGGAATTTCTCCCACAAAAATACGCAGTTCATCTTTTACCTTCTCAGGATACTGCTTCAACTGATTGTAAACCCATCTGTAGACCTTCCAGTCTTGATAAATCAGGCTATTTTGCTTGGCTAGGTCATCATAATATTTGTTGGAAGAGACCTTATTGGGGTTGTGATAGGTTTCCCCATCGATTTCTATCGCTATTTTGGTGTGTTCACATTCCATAGCAAAGTCAATCGTGCGTCTCTTTCCATAAATGTCCACAACTGAATGCTGAGGGGAGAGAAAATCTGATTTATCCGGGCCAAATGTCTCACAAAAGAGCTCGACAAATAGGTCTTCTGCTACACTGCCAAGACTCCCCTTCTGCTTCATCTTAACTGTCAATTGAATTCATCCCCTCAATTGCTGATAACTTCTCTAAGCAACAGCCTTTTAATGAAGGCACCTCTTTCTTTAACTTTCTGCTTCCTGATCAATTCGAATTCTTGTACGGAGACGTTCTTATAGTCCAAGATCGCATAAACAACTTCAACTAGGTCAGCCAGTTCTTCAGTACTCTCGCTGTCTAGATATTCCTGAAGTTCTTCACCCAATTTTGCCTTTAATAATTCTAGGTATTCCTCACTGGAGACCTCTTCAATAATCGCTTGTTTTCCACTTTGTTCGATGATCTGGGGTATTTTATCTCGAACAAGTTTATTGTAGATTTTTACACTCATTTTCTGCACACGATCCTTTTGTTGAATATAATGAATACTGTACTATATCCATCATTCGGCATTTTTTTGGTGATTCCTGCCAATATTTCTATTTTTATGGTTTATTTTTCAGATTCTGTCATAGGTACTCCAGGAGTTATATAACAGCCCCGATTACCTCCTTAACAGTCGGTGTTGCGTCGATCATAACACGACTCGCTGACATATCTTTGCAGGTTAGAAGATCGTACCCTTTTGCAGTAAAACAAGAGACTCCAAACCCATGAAAATATGGATTTGGGGTCTCTTATACTATTCTTTCTTGAAATTATTGCACAAAGTAAAAGAGTTACTGCCGATGATGGTGACGATGGGGTTGAAATAAAAACATGATTTATTCCTCCCTTTTTAACCTTTAAAGACTTACCACACCGTTAGAATCTATCCAGTTTACACCATTCCACATCATTGGTTTTCCTGCCGGCGCCATTGTGGTATCCATGTACACGTAGCCGGAAAATATGGCATTTGAGGGAGGCCTGTTTGCCTTAGTACCAACCCTCACGCCTTGCTGTCCGACTACTAACCACGTGCCGGATGTTCCTGCCACCGAGCATACCCACCCAACCGGTTCACCAACACCAATTGCAAGGTTTTGAATGTATTCCCCTGTGTCATGAAATCCGGAAGTCGCAGGTCCATAACCGATATTCTTTTGAACATCTACCGGTGAAGGAATTTCCGTCTTTAATATAAGGGGTTGGGCCGAGAGAAGTGTAATGCTATCTAGGGCTGACCTCTCCTTTAGAAACCACGCTACTGAATTATGCGCCCTCAAAATTTCAAAATTAAAGGCCAGATAACTCTTGTTTAGTTGCGCATAAAAGTCTAATTCAATGAGGTCTGAGTTGTTAGTTTTGATGCTATAGCAAGCTCCAATTTTGCTCATAATATAATTCTTGTTATACATTCTCGCTTGGAGATAGGTCGTAACCGTGGCCGTACCACTAACCACTTTGATAAAGATATATAGGTCAAAAGTCTCCATGTTAGCGGTATATTCCGGATAAAGGACAACATGGAAAAATGAAGTCGCATTACTCGTGCTTTTAATATTTTTGATATTGAGTAACTTGGTCCATCCTGAAGTTGCCCCCGAGCTTATCGTTCTAGCCCCACGATATTTATGGTTTAGCTGTCCATGAGGATCACCATAATTTCCATGATTGGCAGGATGTAATAGGTCAGAATTAACTTTCAAATACCCTATCAACTTCCTAAAGGTAGCTTTATTAATTAACATTGTATTGCCCCCAATTCTCTTGTACTATTTGCTCAGAAGGACGATCCACAAAGGTGAATGAATCGGTTGTTTCAGTCAGACATTCAAACCAACACAATCCATGAACGTTCTCCATGACACCTAAAGTTTCAAATACTGCTTGATAGAATTTCACCTGAGCCTCTTCGTCATAAATAGTTCCCGCTAAAGCGGTGTTATACATGCCGTCAGAATAACAACCGGTTCCGATTTCAGTCATTAAAATAGGCTTTCCGTATTGTTCCGATAACGCATTGAGTCCATCAATATAACGAATATCGTCCTTGCCCCAATAAAATCCAGCTATTAAATCATCCACGGTGAAGGTGGTTTCTGCCGTTAAAACGGGGTATAAATTACACCCTATTATGTCGGTTTGACTTAACATGACGTTAGTAAATAGTTCTTGGTAAGTGCAACTACAGATCAATAAGGCATCGGATGAGGCCCTAATTGCTGTAATCAATGATGACCATTCGGTCAGATTCGATCTAGTAACTATTTCTAATTCATTAGTTATACTGATATAGTCCCAAACGCTACCCATGGCTAGATATTGAAAGAAATAAGTTCTATAGTTTGCAATAAAAGTGGCAGGACTAGCAGGATTATATCGGGCAGCGCTTGAGTTCCACATAACGTGGGGCTTGAACCCGATTTTGAAACCCTTTGCAACTATCTTGTTATAGGCTGCTTGAACCGTTGCGGTTGTAACCAATGGGACCATGGTGTTTCCGGTTTGTGTAGGCGCATTAAACTTAAAGGCTAACCAAATAAAATTAACCCCGTCTGCTTTGAGTTTGTCTAATTTGGCATCATTGCACATAGATAAATCAGCGTCTCGTTTAAAGTAAAAAGTAACTCCCCTAATAGGCTGAATCAGATTCCCAATTCCGCCATAATTGATATCACCTTGCACACATTCGATTCTCAGTATATTACTGTGTGACGTTATATCTAACTTGAAATTATATGGTTTAATCAAAACACTAACCCCCTCGTTTTTCTACTTTCTAATTAGCGTCCCAACTCAAATTTGTGTTCCCAGTTTATTAGCAGACTATATTTGCGAAGGTAAATCGAGCACCTTACTACCAGAAACAAGAGATTTTTTCCCTAATGTATTATTTAGTAAAAACAACCCTTTTGCATATAATGAATCATTTCCATCCACTGTCAATAATCCGTATTCACCATTGTCATCACTATGAACATTTGAAAATATATTTTGTTTTGATTGATTTAAATTAATACCATTACCTGAATTTTCATTAAACATGCTATTCGCAATAGTATTTTTCGAAGAAGTAGTTGTAAAGTAAATACCTCTCATATTAAAGTAAGATTGGATATTGGTAAAAGTATTGAAATCTGAAGAATATTGTGCTCTTATCCCATCAAATCCATTATTGTGAGTGTAAATATTGTTAAAATTTATGCTCTTACACGATGACACCATTAATCCATGATATCCGTTACTGCGAGTGATAATATCTGATACATTTCCACCAATACAATGATCAATATTTAATCCACTTGCATCTTGTTTTGAGTAACCATTATTATAGCTGCGTATATTTCTAACCATAATATCCTTGCTATCATATAAATAAATCCCATCGATTAATGAACCAGTTATATAAAGATTTTCTAACACAACATCGTCTGTTCGATGAAATTGGATACAGGTCGTATGTGCTGATTTATTACTTTGATTATCTTTATTACCATCTATTTGTAGATTTTTAATGATCACATCAGCAATACCCACAGCATAAAACATATGGACATTACCAGCATTTGCAATTAACTTTATAATTGATTGCTTTCCATCTCCGATTATTATTGTATTTGCTAATATATTTAGATTCCTTGAAATTATATACACGCCGTTAGGGATATATATAAAAGGCAATCTTGAATTTAACGCTGACTGTATAGCATTTGTATCATCTGTTGTTCCATCACCTGTTGCTCCGTAGTTCCTAATATTAAATAAAGTAAAATCTGTCACTACTTCGGAAATACTCATTTACAGAACCTCCTCATTTTAAATGCATTAATTAAATGGGTTGTCCCTCTATACTATTTTCATTATAAGAATTGGTTCCCCTGGTTTTTACCCTTTTCAGCAAACGACATTTGGTGCAACAATACATGGTCACCGTACCACTGCTGAATATCAACCCCAAGAAGACCCGTAGTGTATCAATAAATGCATGATACCTACGGGTCTTCCTAGGGTCTTTTAAGTATTTTTCAAGTGCTGAGGCATCCGTTATCTCTAGCTCATCTTCTGATTTTAGAGTCTATTCCTCTATGAAACGGATTAATTCTTTGTTGAATCTTTCCTGCTGGTCATAGAAAAGGAAATGTCCGCACGCCTCAAAGGGTACAAGCCTGGCATATCTGATACTGTTCTTTTGTGCTATAGCCAGCGGGTACAGGCAGACTGTAATGCCCCCGCTTGTCAAGACACGATTTTGAAAATCTTAAGATAAACTCCTTTCTTCACAAGCAGCCTTGTTTTATTCACCTAACTAGCGCATTTTAACTTCTTTTTCTTTTTTGGGTTCACAGAGCAAACCACAT
>DASRMG010000040.1:0-4771 GCA_035648035.1 Desulfosporosinus sp.
TTGATTCACCTTTTTTATTATGTGTAACATCCATTCTTACAAAGAGACAATGGAACTATACTAATAGGGCATCTAAGACTACCATAATTAGGTACTTTTTATTGCTCAAATTTACCCACAATATTTACGAAAAGAGCCTAAAAATATGACAGATGCTGCTGGAGTAATTAATGCAAAAAATGCAGTTGAGGTAGCCAAAGATCCTAGTAAGTTGGCGGAACTTCCTCAGTATGCAAACACGTGGCCACTTTCTACCTATATGGTGGACAGTGGTGCAACCATTGATTGGGCAAAGTTATCTTGGACGAAACTATCGTGGACGAAGCTATCTTGGACTGAATTATGGAATAGCTAGTAAAAATAGTTCACGCCTATTAATACGAGTAAAAAGCAGTCTGAAGGACTGCTTTTTAGTAACGTCTTAGGGGGAGCACACACTGAATAAGTTAACAATAAGCGCCAAAGTATATATAGCATTTCATGCTATAGTTACGAGCATAATTTTCTATTATGTCCTAATGTATTCTCCTAATAGTATACTGTTGTCACGACTTGTACCCTTTATAGTTTTCGGTTGTATGTTTGAAATCCTGCGTTTAAAGGCATTTAGTGTTAATGAACAGGAGATGAACGTTTCGGCTGGTTCAGCAATCATACTGGCTGCAGTTATGCTGTTTAACCCGCTGGAACTCTTCATATTTGCATTCTGTTATGGGCTTTCGATAGTCATATTCCCCAGAATAGTTTCCCCATCTAAGGTTATTTTCAATCTTACGGAAACAATTAATGTTACATATATTACCTATTTGGTATGGAGTTACCTGCATACTGACAGTGGGGTATTGTTGTCCACGGGAAATATTCTACCTATGCTTATTACTATTTCTGCTTTTGTACTAATAGATATATTATCTGTTTCTATTATTGTGTCCATCTCTTCCCATATAAAATTGTTCACGATTTGGAGAAAATCATTGGAGTGGGTCCTTGTAAGTTATGTGCTCGTTGCTTTTGTAGGATGGATATTGGCAGCAACTTATAACGAATTCCAGTTATGGGGTTTATTGGGCTTTGTAATACCTCTACTCCTAATGCGGTATAATATGTATCTTTTTGTTAAAGACAAGGAAACACAGTACGCTCAATTGCAAGACTATAACGAGTTATTAAAGGACAATAATGAACAACTTCTTATAACTTTGTCACAAATCATTGATGCCCGAGAGAACAGTTTACTTGGGCATTCTCTTACTGTAGCAAAATATGCGACAGCTATTGGGGGGGAACTAAATCTTTCTGCTGATGAAATGTATGATTTAAAAAGAAGCTCTTTACTTCATGATATCGGTAAGTTAGGCATCAGCGAAGCAATATTACAAAAACCAGGTATACTAACTGAGGAGGAATTTAAAGTTATTAGAGGCCATTCTCTTATTGGCTTTAAGATCCTGGAGAATAATAAGGGTATGGGAAAAGTAGCCAACATAGTTATCCAGCATCATGAGCAATACAGTGGTGCTGGATATCCGAATCAGCTCAAGGGGGAAGAAATTCTGATTGAAGCTCGGATTGTGGCGTTGTGTGATGCCTTAGATACGATGCTTTCGACTCGCCCGTATAAAGAGGGATGGCCGATTGATAAAGCTGTTGCTGAATTAGTACGTTGTCGTGGAACACACTTTGATCCAAAAGTTGTAGATGCCTTTCTAGAACTTAAAGGTGTACTGGGAGACGGATTTTTCAGGAATTCCTATGAAGCCAAGGATAATGAAAGGTCTTTGGGAACTTTACTGAGCGGACACCAGGGACGGTAATTTTGAAATAGCAACAGAATCTAGCGAGGGTTCTGTTTTACTGCGTTTACCTTTAGATGTCGCAACGGCAAAAGAATAAACCGCCTCTCGATTTGACCAATTCGCCTTTAAGCATTAGTATTTAACAGTGGAAAGAATCACCGTTGAAAGGAAATGACTATGAACTCGGTTTCAAAACGAAAGAAACACAATTTGGGCCAATATTTAACCAATAAATATTGGATTATTATTATTGCCTTGTTTTGCGCAGTTCTTTGGGGAAGCGCCTTCCCCGTATTAAAAGTTAGCTATGTAGAGCTTGGCATCTCACCGGATGATCGATCCGCTATTATCGTACTTGCCGGGATACGGTTTTTTCTAGCATCTTTACTTATTTTCCTTTTACTTGTCGTAGGTATTCGGCAGTCACCAAAGGTTAAGTGGAAAATTTTTCCCCAATTATTTCTGTTGGGTGTCTTACAAATCAGTTTGATGTACTTCTTGTTTTACAATGGACTGGCTCATACCACAGGGATGAAAGGCGCCATTTTATCGTCGGCAGGTATCTTTTTTGTAGTTGTATTAGCCCACTTTGTTTATGTGGATGACCGGTTGGATTGGCGTAAACTGATTGGCTTAATAGCGGGCTTTGCGGGGATTATCTTGATCAATTCGGGAAAGCATTTAAGCTTAGATTTCTCCTGGCAGGGTGAAGGTTTCATGCTCCTATCAGGCCTCGTTAGCGCATTAGGTACAATTTTAGCGAAACGGATTTCTAAACAGGTCCATCCCTTTGTTCTAACAGCCTGGCAGATGCTTTTAGGATCGCTGCTCCTGATCGCGGTCGGATTACCTGGGCTAAACCCCAATGCCATGGTGTTTACGAACAAAGCCTGGGTGCTCCTCTTTTATTCCGCGTTTCTCTCCGCAACCGCGTTTTCTCTATGGTATGCGCTTTTGAAATACAACAAAGCGGGGGAAATTAGTGTCTATAAGTTTATGACACCCGTTTCAGGGGCCATTTTGTCAGCTTTGTTTATACCGGGTGAGCATCTGACTATGAATTTGTTTATGGCCTTAGGTCTTGTCGCATTGGGCGTCATCATTGTGAACTACCAAAGAAGGCTTCCGAAAGAAGCGTTGCTGCGAGAAGGACACGATTAAGGCGAAGGGCGAATATTGATAGTATGTTTACTTCATTGAAATAGAAAAAAACTATGACTAAAAAAGATTGGATGTATGACATGGGAAAGACCTTAGTTTTGACTGAAAAACCCTCTGTTGGCCGCGAAGTGGCGAAGATTCTGAATTGCCATCAAAAGGGTAATGGATGTTTCATCGGACCCAGATATATTGTGGTTTGGGCACTAGGTCACTTAGTAACACTCGCAGACCCGGAATTATATGATGAAAAATATAAGACTTGGAAGATGGAAGACCTGCCAATGCTACCTGCAAAAATGGAATTAGTGGTCATGAAAGAAACCTCTAAACAATTTGGGGTGGTCAAGACTTTGATGAGAAGTCCTGAGATCGATGACCTCATCATTGCGACGGATGCTGGACGGGAAGGTGAACTGGTAGCACGTTGGATTATCAGCAAAGCGGGTTGGCGCAAACCCATCAAACGTTTGTGGATCTCTTCACTGACCGAACGGGCTATTAAGGAAGGCTTCAACAATCTAAAACCTGGCAGGGAGTATGAAACGCTCTATGCCGCAGCGGAATGCCGTGCAGAAGCAGACTGGCTCATCGGTCTTAATGTAACTAGAGCCTTGACGTGTAAATATAATGCCCAGCTTTCTGCGGGGAGAGTACAGACCCCTACCCTAGCGATGGTGGTGGAACGAGAAGATGAGATTAAGCATTTTATTCCAAAAGACTATTGGACGATTAATGTTTTAGCTAACGGAGTTACCCTTCGGTGGCAGGATAAAAACGGTCAAACGAGACTCTTCGATAAGTCTAAGGGTGATCAATTGGTGGCCAAAATGACTGGGCAAACTGGAGAAGTGTTGGGGGTTAATAAAGAGGCTAAGAAGGAACTTCATCCACTGGCCTATGATTTGACGGAGTTACAACGGGATGCTAATAGAAACTATGGATTCTCTGCTAAAAAGACCTCTTCGATCATGCAGCAACTTTATGAGAATCATAAAATAGTGACCTACCCACGAACGGACTCGCATCACATTAGTGAAGACATCGTAGCGACCTTGCCAGAACGTCTAAAAAGCATTGCTCAAGGTCCCTATGTGGATATGGCCCGAAGCATCTTGAGAAATAAACTAATCATCACCAAACGTTTTGTTGATGGGTCAAAAGTATCGGACCACCACGCTTTAATCCCCACGGAACAACCTGCGACGTTCTCTAGGCTTAGCGAGGAAGAGTTTAAAATTTATGATTTAATTGTCAAACGCTTCATCGCGGTACTCTCGCCCGCCTTTGAATATGAACAAACACAAGTGAAGGTGGGAATAGAAGGGGAGATCTTCACAGCAAAGGGTAAAGTCGTGAAGCTCAAAGGCTGGCGGAAGGTTTATGAGGGACCTGGCAAATCATACGAGGAGGATCAAGACGGAGACTCCACACAAACTCTCCCAGAACTTCGTAAGGGGGAGAGTCTTAAAAACCTATCCGTTCAGTTAGCAACGGGTAAAACGAAACCACCTGCCAGACATACTGAGGCAACCCTACTTACGGCCATGGAACATCCTGGGAAATTGATTGATGATCAGTTGCTGAGGGAAGTGATGGATCAAAGCCACGGACTGGGTACGCCAGCAACACGTGCAGAAATTATAGAAAAGCTCTTTAATTCCTTTTACATGAATCGGTAATTGTCAAGATAGTTGTCGCATTTGACCAATTAAACTATTACGCTGTTGTTTCTGATTCCGCTATATCTTCAACCTGAGATTTCTCAGGATTAAGCCATACTTCATTGATTAGGGTCCAGTTCCTCGTTTGACGTG
>DASRMG010000041.1:0-7276 GCA_035648035.1 Desulfosporosinus sp.
CATGATAACACCTCTTTTTTGGTTGTTTTGGTTAGCACTTAATTATACCAAAAACTGAGGCTTCATGCGGATTTTCATCGTTTTTTGTCTCTTTTTTATACTTATTTTCGGCTAGTTTATCTGGGTGCGAAAGTTCAGTAACACTATAGCAGTGTAGTGATCTATCATAAATAATCCATCTTGTGCGGTAATCTTACAAGGTAAGGGTATTAAATACATGTGGTTGCTCCATTCTCATATGATTTATATTTATTTTGTCCTGTTCTACACTTCTAACTCATATTACGCGCTCCAGCTTAAGTGGTGCTCGCTCAAATCTTTCACAGGGCCTTGCCTATTGAATAAACGCTTCTCCATTAATACACTGGATCCTCTTTTAAAGCTTCTGTAGAGTACTTATGATATCACAGTTTTTTGGAGAACCAGCAGGAATTAATATGCTAAAATCACCAATTAGCTTTGCTACTCTGTATATAATATACTATAATATGATTGTCCAACACACGGACCCACAGAAAGGTGGTGAATATTATGTCTGACATCAACGCATCCGATATGGATGAATTAGCTAAAAAACTCGAAAAGAGTAGTGCTGAGCAACCTGATAAATCAATGAATATGGTGAGCTTTAAGGATCTATTTACGCCTACTTTTATGACGACTTACACCGACTTTGCTGATTTTAATGAGCTGCTTACAGTGGGGAAATTCAATGTAACCAGCCTAGAGGAATTCATGGCCCTTCTCGATAAAGAGTTTGATGTATTTATTAACAAAACAACAAAATTTAAAACCTGGGAAGAAATGCAATCAACCGCAGTGGCCGATTATCTTAAAAAAGATGGATGTTAGTTTCCTATGACTTCTGAATAAGGAAGTGAGGAGTGACTAGGAATGGGCGAAAAAAGTACTAAAAAAGAAACAAAAAAGCCTAAGCAACCCAAAAAGCCTAAATAATTGACGTAATAAAGGAGTAACGCAATGCGTTACTCCTTTATTACGTCTTGTTTTACTAAGCCGAGTGATAGATTTCTTTAAACTTAACGACTGCTTTGTCAAGGTCAGCGGTCTGTCCCATTTCTTTAAGCGTCTCGCCTACCAGTTCAATGGCTTTAATAAACATTGCTTCAGTCACATTCCCCATATGGCCTATTCGGAAAGCCTTCCCAGCTAAACTTGCTAAAGATCCGGCGATAACCATGCCTTTTGCTGCTAACTGAGAACGGAACTCTGCATCATTGACACCCTCCGGATAGAGAATACAGCTCAAGGTAGCAGCTGCCACGTCCTCAGAGGCTAGGCACTTCATCCCATAAACGCCCAACCCTGCTCTCACTGCTCGTCCTAGAGCCGTGTGGCGGCGGTAACGCTCACTCAGTCCTTCGGCCATAACAATCTCCATCCCTTTATTAAAGGCATAAATCATATTCACCGGAGGCGTTGCGTAGTATTTACCCGGATCCTTCATAATGTTAATCCAGTTGTTAATATCAGCATAATACCCTGAGACACTGCTCATAGCTTCACGAGCAGCCAAGGCCTTGGGGCCAAAGGCTAAAATTGCCAGTCCTGGTGGAACTCCAATTGCTTTCTGTGAGCCGGTGAACACCAAGTCCAACTTGTAATCAGGATGCCCGTAAGTTTTCTGCATATCTTCCTCTATTGCAGCAGCCGCACAAACTCCATCGAGAATAAAGAGAGCGCCTGATTTTTTGACAACAGGGACTAATTCTTCCAAATTCGCCATGACGCCGGTCGAGGTGTCGACGTGAGTCACCGTTACAGCCTTAAAACCACCCTCAGATAATTTCTCTTCTACTAATTCCTTTTTAATGTGCTGTCCCCACTCCGCCTGAAGCGTCTCTACCTGAATGCCAAAGGCTTTGGCGAGTGGAATAAAGCGGTCACCGAAATAGCCATGACTTATAACGAGTAATTTCTCTCCTGGAGCGACCGTATTAATAATCGCAACTTCCATCGCCAAGGTCCCTGATCCAGAAATTACAAAGATTTGTCCATCTGTATTAAATAGTTGCTTGGTTAATTCAAGGCTATTCTTGAAAATATTTACGAACCTAGGATCTGTGTGGGCATAAGTTTCGCTCGATAAAGCATCATAAATTTCATCCACAACAGGTGTAGGCCCTGGGATGAGTAGCATTTCCTTATTAGGCATTGTTTGACCCCTTTCCTTCTTTAGCACCAACCATTAGTATTTTGTCATTCATAAATAACAAATAATAGACTCTACTAATTACTATTAGTTCTCTCTTAATTCCCTATATCCTGCTATGTTTATATTTTGACCCTCAGTTCGCTAATTCGAAGGACCCTTTATGGGAGTCGTAAATAAATACCTCTCCTGTTTCAATGGTGTAATACATGCCAATAATCTCGAGTTCATGGTTATTTAACCGTTCTACAACAAAAGGGTACGTTAACAAATGCTTTATCTGCTCGACAATGTTCATCTGCTCTGTTAACCATTCCCTATATTGTATATCATTAAGTTTACCGTTCGCTTTCATTTCTGCCATGACTCTTGTTTTAACATTCTCTGCTAAGTCTAGCCAGGTTTTAGTAGCTGGTATTTTATTAAGAACCTCTTCTGGTAGATGGATAGCCGAGCAACCCCCACAGTTAGAATGTCCACAGATAATGATTGTTTTTACCTTCAAGATCTTGACCGCATACTCAATCGCTGATGCCGTCGCTGCGTGTTCATAGTCTACCGTGTGTCTGGGAATGATGTTGGCTATATTTCTAACAACGAACAGATCCCCTGGTAATGATTTGGTGATCAATTGCGGAACAACTCGAGAGTCAGAACAAGTGATGAATAACGTATGGGGTTCCTGATGACTCTTCAAACGACAAAATAAATGTTTATGTTCCTCGTAATCTTGTGTTCGAAATTTTAAAAGGCCTTCTAATAAGTAGTCCATAGGCAACCTCCATTTTATCACCCTCTTCAGTGTTATAAAGAGATTAGCATTAGGGTTAGTCATTGTCAATATAATCATGACTACATAATAAAGTTTAAAAATAATTAAAGCCCTTAAGCGCCATATGTTATAATGATTGAATGAACTATTGTCAGTAGAACTTTCCATGAAATAGAGGTTACTAATGAACATCTACCAATATTCTAAAACTGCGGTTAGAACAAATTTCCCCGCATTAACCCATAAAAACTTCAGGATATATTGGCTGGGACAATGCGTTTCTTTGATCGGAACGTGGGCACAGAGCATAGGACAAACCTGGCTCGTACTTTCTCTCACTGGATCGCCGTTACTCTTAGGCATTTTAGGCGCCACTCAATTTTTACCCATCACCTTCTTTTCGTTGTTCGCAGGTGTTATTATTGATCGGTATCCCAAAAAACAAATCATCTTAATGACTCAATTTGCTGCCATGATTTTAGCCTTTACATTATCCGCACTTGTCTTCACACATACGGTGACCTATGAATATATTCTTATCTTAGCGTTAATCTTAGGCTTCTCGAACACCATAGATATGCCTTCAAGACAAGCTTTTACCATAGAATTGGCAGGCAAGCAGGACTTGATGAACGCGATTGCTTTGAATTCAGCAACCTTTAATTTAGCCCGCATCATCGGACCTGCAATAGGCGCTTTACTTATGGCATCCTTTGGCGCTGGTTGGTGTTTCTTATTAAATGGATTCAGCTTCATGGCTGTCATCGTTAGTTTGCTTAAAGTTAAAGTAACCCCCTATGTAAGAAAGAAAGTCTCCGAGAACAATATGTACAAAGAAATCAAGGACGGCTTAAAATATATAGCACGTGAACCGGCACTCCTGCAGACAATTCTGATGGTCTTGATTGTCGGCATCTTTGTCTTTAATTTTAATATCATCATTCCTGTTTTTACTAAAAACATCCTTCATCAAGGAGAAAAAACCTATGGCTTATTACTGTCAGCTTTAGGCGTAGGCTCCTTAATTGGAGCCTTAATGGTTTCAGTAAAAAGTAAAGCCGGTCCGAATATGAAAATTCTACTAAGAAGTTCGATCATGATCTCCCTAACCTTCATCTTAATCAGTTTCACAAGGACCTATTATTATACGGTAATTTTACTCGTGATTACTGGGATCTTCAATATTTGGTTTGCCACAACTGCCAATACAACCTTACAGATTACTACTAAAGATGAATACAGGGGCAGAGTGATGAGCGTTTATTCCTTAGTCTTTGCAGGAGCCTCTCCCGTAGGAAACATGTTTGCGGGTATAACGACGGATATGTTTGGCGCTAATACATCATTTTTACTAAGTGGCGTGTTGACCCTTGTTCTGATCCTTTTACTGAGCTTATGGTTCAAGCTTAGACGGAGGGCACGTAAAGCCAATTCGTAATACGAAACTGATGAAGTCTTCAGGAATTAAAGAAGCACGTCCCTGCCTGTTTAATTCCTGAAGGTTCTTTAATATTTTTGTTAATCTTTTAATTGCGTGCCTTCCATGATGCCTTTATTATGGAAAACTTCTTCCACCTCCAGTGAAAGTATCCCACCTTTAGCATTCTTTTGACCCTTATTACCATATTTCGGTGTTGTGTCATCATTATCGACACTCAAGACTCCTGCAGGCTCCCATAACTGAGAAGCCGGTTCTTTGTCCTTGTCATGACTCATTTAATTTGCCTCCTTTATTGCTCGTATTCTCATCTTTAACTGATTTATATAAGGTTCAGACGTTTTTAGATTACCCCGCTCAATGATTTCTACTCTTGCCCCCTTCAGATTATTAACGTAAGAGTAAGATTTTTCTAATTCATGTATCCTATCTTCCCTATAATGGCATAATATGAAAAGGTTTTTCTGTAATTTTGATAGAGGGTAGGGGCTGATACTATGAGTATCCAACAACAACTGTATAACACCACAGGCACATCAATGTCTACGCTTCAATTTCCTGAGCTGCTATTTGTTGAGGATAAGTTACAAGTCGTACTTAGTAAAGCCGATGGGCTTATTCAACAAACCTGTGTTAGTTTGTTACAATCTGGTGGCAAGAGAATTCGCCCACGCCTCACTCTATATAGTGGTATGTGTTTTGCCCCGTTAAATCCTCTGATGATCGAAGGCGCGGTGGCTGCCGAACTGATTCATATGGCTTCCCTGATTCACGACGATGTTATCGATAAATCATCCACCCGTCGCGGACAACAAACCGTTAACTCGCTCTATGGGGATCACGCTGCCATTCTGACAGGGGATTATCTCTTTGCTGAGGCTTTCAATATTCTTTCAACCCATCAATTACTTTCCAGTATGGGCTACCTAGTCAAAGCCATCCAAGCTATGTGCGAAGGCGAAGTCAATCAAGCCAATGATCAATTCTCGATTTCTATCGGTCTGCAACACTATTTCCAACGGATTACTCAAAAAACAGGAGAACTATTGGCTGCCTGCTGTCAATCAGGGGCTATCATGGCCGGGGCTTCTTCCGAAGAATTGACACTGATGCGAGACTATGGACTGAACATCGGCTTCGCTTATCAAATCACCGATGACATATTGGATATCATGGGTGATTCTGACGCTCTTGGTAAACCCGTCGGCGCTGATCTCATGAATGGTAACATAACACTTCCGTTCCTTTATCTCATGGATAACCCCATCTATGGAGGTTGGCTCAAAGAAATTTTACAAACACGTAAAGTTTCACCTCAAGGTATTCAAAGCATTAAAGAGGCCCTGGTATCCTCCGGTTGCCTTGATCAAGCTTATGAAACTGCCACTGCCTGTATCTGTAAAGCCAAAGACAGCTTGAATAAAATCCCAAGAAGTCCTTCCAGTGAGACCCTTGCTAATATTGCAGATTCTATCTTACTACGTATAAATTAGGAATGTGAAGGACCGGGGCTCAGCCCCGGTCCTTCACATTATAGCTTGGTCATTTAGTTAAAGAGCCTTCATCTTTCGCAATTGGCAACACAACCAGTAAAGAAGTTTAACGCCTGGACCACCATCCCCTAGCAGTTTCTTTGTGACGAAATGAATCTTATTGTCCCGACTCTTTTCATCGGAAAGGTACATGGCTAGAAGGCCTTGGACAGCCGCTCGATGGAATTTCGGATACTCCAACTGCTCCGTTTGTTCTAAGGAATTTTTCACAAAAAGTTGTAGGCGTTCACGCATCACCTCAGCCTGTTCATAATAAGCCACGAAATTCAATTGGTTCGTCTCTCTATCTTCCCGTAAGTCAATGAAATAATCCAATAAAATATGGAGACCGCATATCCAAGGGAAGTAAGTTTGCCTAATCTTGTGCCCTTGCGTTTCCGTTAATTGCGGGTCGAAGGCCACCGCATAAAGACAGAAAATTCCCAAGGTTGACCCTGTCGCTGCCGCAAATTCCCAAGCAGTTATCTCGGGATAATTCGTTAAGTGTGGACGAATCCAGTGCAACATCTTCGCTTCTCGCTCCTCCAACGCCAAGTGCTTGTAGGTTTGTAATTGGGAATATAGTATAGCTAGCCTGATCGCTTCTTGTTGAACTATGTTATACGACGGTAGATTTTTGAGACTTTCTTGGCAGGTTGTGACCAGCCGTGCTAGATATCCTCCATCTTCACGATAGGGATAATACAAATAGTAATCCGATGGGGCTACGTTAGGATCCAAGGCCTCTTGCATAGCTAAGTGCAACTGAGCAAACGCTAATTCATCCTGAACTTCAAGACTATCCACCAAGTTATCAAGATAATCACACATGGTTTGATAGGCAACGATGAATTGAACGGCTTCCACTCGATTCACGCCAGGATATAGTGCATAGATACTGCCTCCTTGGCAGTGAAACGTTTTAGTTCTAATACTTTCTAAGGCTTGCTGGCGAAGGTGAGGATCAGGCGCCCGTGCCGCCATCTGTTTCCATCCGTTGAGCTCTTGTTTGACGATCGGGAATATTAGAGCTACGAACTGATAAATTAACCTGACTGGATTCATAGGTTTTACGACCGATGACTTCATTAACTATTTTCTCCTTCGTGATGTAACAGATTTTGCAGAGCGAGTGCACTCTTGAAATAGTGTTACCAAATTAGTCAATGATCACACTTTATAACCGCTAGTTATACGTTCTGACTTGTAAAAAAATACGGGGTGACGTATACCCGATTCGCCGGACACAGGGAAGTTAGTGTAAACTAAACCTGTGGGGGGCGAAAATTATGTCAAACAACGGGAAACGGTATGATAAAGAATTCAAGGCAGATATAGTTCGTTTGGTACGTGAAGAAAAA
>DASRMG010000042.1:0-48271 GCA_035648035.1 Desulfosporosinus sp.
GCGTCTGGACCACGTCTTGATAACGCGTTTCTCACCTGATGTGTTCATCGCTTCTACGCGCTCGAGCAATCGAGGTTCGGCGAAAGGTCCTTTTTTCAGAGATCTGCTCATTTATGGGCCTCCTTTCGACTACTTAGTCCGTCGTTTCAAAATAAAGCGATTCGACGTATTCTTTTTCTTTCGAGTTTTGGCTCCCAGTGCCGGTTTACCCCAAGGCGTACAAGGGTTACGACCGATCGAGTTACGTCCTTCACCACCACCATGAGGATGATCGCAAGGATTCATAACTGAACCACGAACTGTTGGACGAATTCCCAACCAACGCGATCGTCCAGCTTTACCGATGTTAATGTTCTCATGATCTAAATTGCCAACTTGACCAATGGTAGCACGACATTCAATACGAATCATGCGCATTTCGCCAGAAGGAAGTCGGAGCGTTGCATAAGCCCCTTCTTTAGCCATGAGTTGAGCTGATCCTCCAGCTGAGCGAACCATCTGAGCTCCTTTGCCGGGTTTCATCTCAATGTTGTGAAGCAATGTGCCCACTGGAATATTCTGAAGGGGTAATGTGTTACCGACCATAATATCTGCGTCCTTACCGGAAACAACCATTTGATCAACTTGTAAACCGTTCGGCGCTAAGATATAAGTTTTGAGTCCATCTTGATAGAATAATAATGCGATATTCGCAGAGCGGTTTGGATCATACTCAATACTCGCTACACGAGCAGGAATTCCATCCTTTGTCCGCTTGAAATCGATGACTCGGAACTGTCGTTTATGCCCGCCACCTTTATGGCGTACACATAATCGTCCAGAATTGTTACGACCAGCCTTTTTGAACAAAGGCTTGAGTAGCGATCGTTCTGGATCTGTACGAGTAATCTCTTCAAAGGTTGACATCGTCATATTTCGACGACTTGGTGAGGTAGGTTTAAATGTTTTTAATGCCATCGGTTTTCATTATCCTCCTTTGCTGCAAGCTGCTTACAGGCCCGCGAAGTTTTCGATCTTATCTCCAGCTTTAAGCGTAGCAATCGCTTTTTTACGGTTAGATGTTTTCCCAACATACTTTCCGACCCGCTTCTCCTTGCCTTTGACGCTCATAGTACGGAGTTCAACAACCGATACTTTAAACATCTTCTCCACAGCTGCTCTGATTTCAATTTTGTTTGCAGCAGGATTTACCCAGAAGGAGTATTTATTCTCTTCTACAAGCCCTACAGACTTCTCTGAGATGACGGGACTTTTGAGGACATCACGTGCGTCGCGCATTACGCTAACACCTCCTCTGTTTTTGTTACTGCCGCTTTGGTCATGACAAGGACATCATACTTCAGGATATCCATAACGTTCATTCCAGCAACGTCCGTGGCTTTTACGCCCTCAATGTTACGAGCGCAACGAAGCACTACCTCATCCATGTTGTCCATCACGATCATAGCTTTCTTCTCTATATGAAGCGCTTTAAGAACTTGCACCATTTCACGTGTCTTCGCATCATCCATTGTTAAGGTGTCGAGCACAATCAATTGTTGCTCCGTAACCTTCGAAGAAAGTGCCGAGTGCAAAGCCAATCTCCGAACTTTTTTAGGTAATTTAAAACCATACTGGCGAGGTTTCGGTGCGAATATAACTCCGCCGCCTCTCCACAATGGGGAACGTGTGCTACCTGATCGTGCACGGCCTGTTCCTTTTTGACGCCATGGTTTTCTCCCGCCTCCGCGAACTTCTCCACGTAACAAGGCCGATTGTGTGCCCCGACGTTCTCCAGCTTGTTGTGACACAACTGCTGAGTGAAGTACATGGATATTAGGGGTAATCCCAAAGATACTTTCGCTCAGTTCGATTTCACCGACAGTTGCACCTTGCATATTTAATACTTGAACTTTCGGCATTGCCTATACCTCCTTTCTCAGTGTTACTTTGCCTTAACTGATGGCTTCAGGATAAGTAACGATTTATTGGCTCCAGGGACAGACCCTTTGATCAAGATTAAGTTTTTGTCTGCAACAATTCGCACGACTTCCAGGTTTTGTATTGTAACGCGTTCGCCACCCATACGTCCGGGTAGCTCACGACCTTTAAATACTCGAGCCGGGCCTTTCGCGCCAAGGGAACCTGTACGGCGGTGATATTTCGATCCATGCGCCATCGGTCCACGACTAGCATTATGACGTTTGATCATTCCTGCGAAACCTTTCCCCTTAGAAGTACCGACAACATCGATTTTGTCGCCAGCAGTGAATAGATCCACCTTTACTTCTTGACCGATTTCGTAGCTCTCAACATCACTGATTTTGAATTCTCGAACATACCGCATGGGCTTCAGCGAAGCCTTTTGGAAGTGCCCTTTACGTGGCTTATTGCTTAAGCTTTCACGAAGAAATGAGAATCCAATTTGAATAGCGTTGTAGCCATCGGTCGCTACAGTTTTCTTCTGTACCACCGGACAAGGACCTGCTTCTACAACAGTGACCGCTAATGCACGACCTTCGTCTGTGAAGATCTGAGTCATACCGATTTTTCTACCTAAAATTCCTTTTGACACGAATGCCACCTCCTAAACGCTTTGAAGTGCGTCGGATCATTCCGAAGCACGAGAGCGCCATTTTATTTTATTGTCATGATGGCCCTCGGTAACTACTCCACGCTACCGGGCGTTTCTCACAGCAAACATAACGACAGTATATCACAGAACTCTTATTAAAGCTACTCATAAAAATAGCTCACTAAACCACACCCGGTGAAGCTAAATTATAACTTGATTTCTATGTCCACGCCTGCCGGTAAATCTAATCGCATGAGCGCATCAACCGTCTTTGGTGTAGGCTCTAGAATATCAATTAAACGTTTATGGGTGCGCATCTCGAACTGTTCACGAGAATCCTTATTGACATGAGGAGAGCGTAAAATTGTATAGATGCTTTTCTCTGTCGGTAGGGGAATCGGTCCACTCACTTGTGCTCCCGTCCTCTTTGCAGTTTCTACAATGCGCTCCGCAGATTGGTCAAGAGTTTTGTGATCAAAGGCCTTAAGGCGAATTCTAATTTTTTGGCTCATAAGTTATAACTACCTCCTCATATTTCCCGTTATACGGGTCTCGAGCGTAAAAATACCCTAGTTCAAGCGGAGTCACCTGTCCAGCAACCTTTTACGCCACTCCAGAAATCAGAAGTCAGATGCTGGTGTCTGGATGAGTCGTGTACTCAATGATCCAGTGCTCCATTATCCGACTTTTGCTCGTAGAGAGAAAAAACTTGTTTCTCTCTACGAAATTGACTCAGTTAACGATTAGAGATTGATCTTAGCAACAATACCTGAACCAACGGTACGGCCACCCTCACGGATAGCGAAGCGTAGTCCTTCTTCCATAGCGATTGGGGTGATCAGTTCAACGTCAATCGTCACGCGGTCTCCCGGCATAACCATTTCAGTACCCTCTGGAAGAGTGATAACACCAGTTACGTCCGTTGTACGGAAGTAGAATTGAGGACGATAGTTATGGAAGAAAGGGGTGTGTCGTCCGCCTTCTTCTTTATTCAAGATATAAACCTCACCCGAAAACTTTGTATGAGGTTTAATGGTGCCAGTCTTAGCTAAAACTTGTCCACGTTCAATGTCTTTACGCTCAACTCCACGGAGTAGCGCTCCGATGTTATCTCCAGCTTGTGCTGAATCAAGGAGTTTACGGAACATTTCAACGCCTGTGACAATGGTCTTACGAGGTGTGGTGGTTAAACCAACAATTTCCACTTCGTCTCCAACTTTAACTTTTCCACGATCAACACGACCTGTAGCAACGGTACCGCGCCCAGTGATCGTAAACACGTCCTCGATAGGCATCAAGAAAGGTTTATCCATGTCGCGCTCAGGAGTTGGAATGAAAGAATCGACCGCATCCATCAGCTTCCAGATATCGCCACACCATTCGCACTCGCGTTTTCCGCAACCGCATTGTAATGCTTTGAGGCCTGAACCTGCGATGATCGGCGTATTGTCTCCATCAAACTCATACATCGTGAGAAGTTCACGGATTTCCATTTCGACGAGTTCGATAAGTTCTTCGTCATCAACCATATCTCTTTTATTGAGCCAGACAACAATCGAAGGAACACCTACTTGGCGAGCCAAGAGGATGTGTTCACGAGTTTGTGGCATAGGACCGTCAGCAGCAGATACACAGAGGATTGCTCCGTCCATTTGAGCTGCGCCAGTGATCATGTTTTTTACATAGTCAGCATGCCCTGGGCAGTCCACGTGAGCATAGTGACGCTTCTCTGTCTCATACTCAACATGAGCTGTGGAAATCGTAATTCCACGTTCGCGCTCTTCAGGTGCTTTATCAATTTGATCAAATGCGGTAGCTACTGCGCCACCGACTTTGGATAGAACAGTGGTGATTGCCGCTGTTGTTGTGGTCTTACCATGGTCGACGTGACCAATGGTTCCAACGTTAACATGTGGCTTAGTACGTTCGTATTTCGCTTTTCCCATTTTGTTTCACTCCCTAAAATAATTTTATGCGCCTTGCCGTTTGGCGATGATGCCTTCTGCAATGCCCTTAGGCACTTCTTCATAGTGGTCAGTCTGCATGGTATACGTTCCACGCCCTTGAGTGGCGGAACGTAGATCAGTTGAATAACCAAACATTTCGGATAAGGGAACAAATCCACGAATAATTTGTGCATTACCGCGTGCTTCCATTCCTTCAATGCGTCCTCGGCGTGAACTAATGTCCCCAATGACGTCTCCCATGTAATCCTCAGGAACAGTGACTTCAACTCTCATGACTGGTTCAATGATCGCAGGATCTGCCTTGAGGGCGCCGGCTTTAAAAGCCATGGATCCAGCAATTTTAAAAGCCATCTCTGAAGAGTCGACATCATGGTAAGATCCGTCGTAAACGGTCGCACGTATGTCGAGAACAGGGTAACCTGCCAAAATACCATTTTGTAAGGCTTCTTGGATACCAGCACCAATTGGGTTGATATATTCTCTTGGGATAACGCCGCCGACCACTTTATTGACGAACTCAAAACCGCTCCCTGCTTCAAGTGGCATAAGCTCAATCCAGCAGTGTCCGTATTGTCCACGACCACCGGATTGGCGAACAAACTTACCTTCGGATTTAACGGTCTTACGAATGGTTTCTTTGTAGGCAACTTGTGGACGTCCTACGTCGCATTGTACTCTAAACTCTCGTTGTAAGCGATCCACAATTATCTCTAGATGGAGCTCGCCCATTCCCGCAATAATTGTCTGACCAGTCTCAGTATCCGTGTGAATTTTAAACGTCGGATCTTCCTCAGCAAGACGCGAGAGTGCACCGCCCATTTTTTCTTGGTCAACTTTTGTCTTTGGTTCGATTGCTACCGAAATGACTGGATCAGGAAACACCATTTTTTCAAGAATAATGGGTGTCTTCTCATCACACAGGGTATCCCCCGTTGTGGTGTCCTTCAATCCAACTGCGGCAGCTATGTCCCCTGAACGCGCCTCTTGGATATCTTCTCGATGATTAGCATGCATTTGAAGAATCCGACCAATGCGTTCTCTCTTGCCCTTAGTTGAGTTATAAACATAAGAACCAGAAGGCAATACACCGGAATATACCCTAAAGAATGCTAACTTTCCAACGAATGGGTCAGCCATGATCTTGAACGCCAACGAGGAAAATGGTTCCTCGTCTGAGGCTGTACGATGATCTTCCGCTCCGGTATCCGGATGTGTCCCTTTAATTGGGGGCACGTCCAGCGGTGACGGCATGTATTCAACGACGCAGTCAAGCAGCGGTTGAATTCCCTTGTTCTTAAAGGCCGAACCACAAAGAACAGGCACAAATTTGTTATCAATCACTCCGCGTCGAATACCGACCCGAATTTCTTGCTCTGTGATTTCTTTTCCTTCGAGATACTTCATCATGAGTTCTTCACTTGTTTCAGCAACCGCCTCGACCAGTTTCTCACGATACTCTGCAGCTAATTCGATTAAGTCTTCAGGAATCCCACTGTGCTCTTCAGTTGTGCCTAAGTCATCTGTATAGACCGTAGAGGTCATTGACACTAAATCCACGATCCCTTTGAAGTTATCCTCGACACCAATTGGTAACTGGATTGGAACAGGGTTGGCGCCCAATCTGTCAGCAATCATAGAGACACCCCGAAAAAAGTCTGCACCCATCCGGTCCATCTTATTAATAAAAGCGATACGTGGAACTTTGTATTTGTCCGCTTGACGCCAAACGGTCTCGGATTGAGGTTCAACTCCTCCAACTGAACAGAACACCGCTACTGCACCATCGAGTACTCTAAGAGAACGTTCGACTTCTACTGTGAAGTCCACGTGCCCTGGTGTGTCGATAATGTTAATACGATTAGTCTTCCATTCACAGGTTGTAGCAGCAGAAGTAATGGTAATTCCGCGTTCTTGCTCCTGAACCATCCAGTCCATCGTTGCGGCACCATCATGAACTTCTCCAATTTTGTGCACTCGACCCGTGTAGAAAAGAATACGCTCGGTGACCGTTGTTTTTCCGGCATCAATGTGCGCCATGATTCCAATATTACGTGTATTTACTAGTGGAAATAGTCTTGCCACTGTGATTCCCCCTTTCCGTCAAAGTCAGTATGCATCAAACTACCATTTGTAATGCGCGAAAGCCTTATTGGCCTCTGCCATTTTATGCATATCTTCTTTCTTCTTGACAGAACCGCCCGTATTGTTCGATGCATCGAGTAATTCTCCAGCAATCTTTTCCTGCATAGTCTTTTCGCCGCGCTTACGCGCCATCACGACAAGCCAGCGCAGACCAAGTGTTGTTCGTCTTTCTGCACGTACTTCAATAGGCACTTGATAATTTGCACCACCAACACGGCGAGCCTTAACTTCCAATACCGGCATAACGTTCTTTAACGCGGTACTAAAAACTTCGATGGGGTCTTTACCAGATTTCTCCTGAATCATATTAAAGGCACTATAGCAAATAGCCTCCGCTGTTCCCTTTTTACCGTCTAACATAATCTGATTAATAAACTTAGTTAAAGTTTGATCCTTGTAAATTGGATCTGGCAAAACATCGCGTTTCCCAATATATCCTTTACGTGGCATGAGTTTACCTCCTTTGTAACGTATTTCTAGCCGTCTTTATGCTTAACTTAAGCCTTTTTCGGACGTTTTGCTCCATATTTTGAGCGTCCTTGTGCACGTTTTTGAACAGCAGTTGTATCTAGTGCACCACGAACTACGTGATAACGTACGCCTGGAAGGTCTTTGATACGACCACCACGGACGAGGACCACGGAATGTTCTTGTAAGTTATGTCCAACTCCTGGGATGTAAGAGGTGATCTCAAATCCATTCGTCAAACGAACACGAGCAACTTTTCGAAGCGCTGAGTTAGGTTTTTTTGGCGTGGTTGTATAAACTCTGATACATACACCACGTTTTTGAGGAGACCCTCCTGATGGATATTGCTTTCGTTTAAGAGAGTTATAGCCCCACTGTAAAGCTGGAGCTGTAGATTTTTTCGTGATTGAGGCACGACCATTACGGATAAGTTGATTAATTGTCGGCATATCTCTACCTCCTTTCTGATCAGATCCATATGCAAGGAATTGCTTGCAGCAGCATTTAGCAAGCAATTCCAAATCCTACAATAAGTGTCCTACTATTAATTTGTAGCTAATCTACCAAGATGGCCGCTACCGCTGTGCCTACTTCTATTCCGCATGATTTGCCTAATTCCTTCATTGTCGGAATCTCAATTGGCTCGACATCATGGTTAGAGCACCATTCAATGACAGAACGGAGTACATGCGGTTCAGCATCTTTAGCAATAAACAAACGTATCACAAGTCCCTTTTCCAGAGCACGTTGAGTTTGTTTTATCCCAACTGTTTTACGTTTGGCGTTCCTGAAGGCTTCATCAAGCACCATAATGCTTTCCCCCTTAATCACACTTTAATATTTTAGCACTAGATATCTAGTGTGTCAATAATTGGTTTACTTTGCATCCAAAGTTTTTACTGTTCGATACCTTGACATGCCTGTTCCAGCAGGGATTAATTTACCGATGATCACGTTCTCTTTTAAGCCGAGTAAGGGATCAACTTTTCCTTTGATGGCCGCTTCTGTGAGAACACGAGTTGTTTCTTGGAACGACGCCGCCGAAAGGAAGGAATCAGTGGCTAGGGAAGCCTTGGTAATCCCTAGTAATACTGGGTGGGCCACTGCAGGTTCCCCACCTTCAGCAATTGTTCGAACATTTTCGTCTTGGAATTCAAAGACTCCAATTAGACCACCTGGGAGCAGACTTGTATCACCTGCATCATCTATTTTCACCTTACGCAACATTTGACGAACCATCACTTCGATGTGTTTATCATTAATATCGACCCCTTGAAGGCGATATACGCGTTGAACTTCAGCTAATAAATAAACCTGAACTCCACGTTGCCCTTTAACTTTGAGCATATCATGAGGGTTAATGCTTCCCTCTGTTAACTCGTCGCCAGCTTCAACCATTTGACCCTCTTTAACACAGAGTCGAGATCCATAAGGGATAGTATAGGTAACATGCTCCTCAGTTTCGGTGAGGAGATCTATTTCCCGTCGCCCTTTCACTTCACTAATTGAGACCTTACCGATCGTTTCTGAGATGATGGCTTGCCCTTTTGGTTTACGCCCTTCGAACAATTCTTCAATCCGTGGAAGCCCTTGAGTTATATCATCGCCTGCAACTCCACCAGTATGGAAGGTACGCATCGTTAGCTGAGTTCCTGGTTCTCCAATGGATTGTGCCGCAATAATCCCAACTGCCTCGCCCATCTCAACGGGGTGTCCCGTAGCGAGATTGCGACCGTAGCATTTCTTGCAGACACCATATCGTGATTTACAAGTGAGCACCGAGCGAATGATCGCTGATTCAAAGTTATTAACAATTTCCTCCGCTTGTTCCTCGGTGATTTCGTAGTCAGGTGAAGCGAGCAATTCTCCAGTTTTCGGATGGTGTATCTCTTCCAAGACGAAGCGTCCGACCAGACGATCTATGAGAGGCTCAATGATTTCTGGACCGTCTTTAATATCTTCAACCATAATGCCAACCGTAGTTTCACAGTCGTCTTCACGAACAATGACATCTTGAGATACGTCTACTAAACGACGAGTCAGATAACCTGAGTCAGCTGTTCGAAGTGCAGTATCTGCAAGGCCTTTCCGTGCACCATGGGAGGAGATAAAGTATTCTAAAACGGTGAGACCTTCACGGAAGTTTGCTTTGATAGGTAACTCAATGGTTTTACCAGTAGGATCCGCCATAAGCCCCCGCATTCCTGCTAATTGTCTGAGTTGTTGAATATTTCCTCGAGCACCTGACGTCGCCATCATGTACACCGGATTAAATTGATCAAGGGTATCCATCAATGCTTGGGTCACTGTTTTTGTGGCCTTCGCCCAAGTATCAATTACCAAGTTATAACGCTCTTCATCCGTAATTAAACCACGGCGATATTGTTGCTCTGTTTTAGCAACTGCAGCGTCCGCGTTGGAGAGGATTTCTGTCTTCGCATCAGGAACGGTGATATCCATCAATCCGACGGTCATTCCTGCTCGTGTAGAGAATTTAAATCCTTGGTTCTTTAGCCCGTCCAGTAGTGCCGCTGTTGCTTCATAGCCGCATTTACGATACGTTTTTGCCACGATGTCCCCAAGGCCCTTTTTGCCAGTCACTTCGTTGAAATAACCAACTTCTGGAGGAATGACAGAATTAAATATTAACCGACCAACGGTCGTCTCCAAGAGTGCTCCGTTACGACGAACTTTAATACTGGCTTGTAAATGCACTGCTTTTGAATCATAAGCTAAGACTGCTTCGTCATAATCTTTGAATATTTTACCTTCCCCAAAGGCTCCAGGACGATCCATCGTTAAGTAATAGGATCCCAAAACCATATCTTGGGTAGGAGTTTGCACTGGTCGACCGTCTTTAGGGTTCAAGATATTGTGTGATGCCAACATCAGCAATCTAGCTTCAGACTGAGCCTCTGCGGACAAGGGCACATGAACTGCCATCTGGTCACCGTCAAAGTCTGCGTTATAGGCTGTACAGACTAACGGGTGAATTTGTAAAGCACGACCCTCAACTAGAATTGGTTCAAACGCTTGAATTCCCAGTCGATGAAGTGTTGGTGCCCGATTCAGCATGACGGGGTGATCCGATATGACTTCTTCAAGAACATCCCATACTTCTGGACGTACTCTCTCGACCATACGTTTCGCACTTTTTATATTGTGCGCATGGCCTTCACTGACCAATTTTTTCATGACAAATGGTTTAAAGAGCTCTAAGGCCATTTCCTTAGGAAGACCACACTGATGAAGTTTCAGGTTCGGTCCAACAACAATAACTGACCGGCCTGAATAATCGACGCGTTTTCCCAAGAGGTTCTGCCTGAACCGTCCTTGTTTTCCCTTGAGCATATCGCTCAGGGATTTAAGCGGGCGGTTTCCCGGACCAGTCACTGGACGCCCGCGGCGGCCGTTGTCAATCAGGGCATCTACTGCTTCTTGGAGCATGCGTTTTTCATTGCGCACAATAATGTCGGGTGCGCCAAGATCCAAAAGACGCTTTAACCGGTTGTTTCGATTAATAACTCGGCGATATAGATCATTGAGGTCAGATGTAGCGAACCGTCCGCCATCCAGCTGGACCATAGGTCTCAACTCCGGAGGAATAACTGGAACAACATCCATAATCATCCAATCTGGTCGATTTCCAGATGTTTTGAAGGCCTCGACAACTTCAAGGCGACGGATAGCACGAATTTTTCGTTGTCCAGATACCTCTTTTAACTCTATGCGCAGCTCTTCATTAAGCTTGTCTAAATCCATTTCAGCGAGCAACATTTTAACAGCTTCTGCTCCCATGCTCGCTTGAAATCGATCACCGTACTTATCTCGATATTCCCTATATTCGGTTTCAGTCAAGAGTTGTTTCTTCATCAAGGATGTATCCCCTGAATCCGTCACAATATAGGAGACAAAATACAGAACTTTTTCCAGAGCACGAGGCGACATGTCCAGAAGTAAGCCCATCCGGCTTGGAATCCCTTTAAAATACCAGATATGGGATACCGGAGCAGCGAGTACAATGTGCCCCATCCGCTCACGACGAACTTTAGAACGGGTCACTTCTACTCCACAACGGTCACAAACAATTCCTTTATACCGAACGCGTTTATATTTTCCGCAGTGGCATTCCCAGTCTCGAGTAGGTC
The DNA here is from genome assembly GCA_035648035.1 of Desulfosporosinus sp. Classification (GTDB taxonomy): domain Bacteria; phylum Bacillota; class Desulfitobacteriia; order Desulfitobacteriales; family Desulfitobacteriaceae; genus Desulfosporosinus. The sequence continues at coordinate 11,280 of DASRMG010000042.1, forward strand.
CAAATATTTTCTCACAAAACAACCCTTCTCGTTCCGGCTTTAAGGTCCGATAGTTAATGGTTTCAGGTTTCTTTACCTCTCCAAATGACCACTCACGAATCATGTCAGGAGACGCTAAACCAATTCGCATGCGGTCGAAGTTATTGACGTCTAGCAATCCTTATCGCTCCTTTCGTCCGGGGGATTATTTGAGATCGTCGGAATCTATATCATCCTCTACGAGGGGTTCTGCATCTTCCCCATCTGTGGATTCGTCCTCGTCGGAAACGGGGTCTTCTTCATCCTTCTTCGCGACGACGCGCGTCGTGGGTGCAGGAAGTGCCTCATGTTGATCAAGGCCAAGTTCCTTGGCAGTTTCCGCAATATCCTCATCGGTATCATGGATCTGAATTTCTTGATCATCTGCCGCTAAGACTCGAACATCAAGTCCTAAACTCTGCATCTCCTTGATCAAGACCTTAAAGGATTCAGGAATACCAGGTTCAGGGATATTTTCGCCTTTGACGATCGCTTCGTAGGTCTTGACACGTCCCACAACATCGTCTGATTTTACCGTGAGAATTTCTTGCAACGTATAAGCTGCGCCATAGGCTTCTAATGCCCAAACTTCCATTTCTCCAAAGCGTTGGCCTCCGAACTGTGCTTTACCACCCAACGGTTGCTGTGTAACGAGGGAGTAAGGACCTGTCGAGCGGGCATGGATCTTATCGTCAACCAAATGGTGAAGCTTGAGCACATACATATATCCCACGGTGATCTTGCTGTCAAACGGATCTCCTGTACGCCCGTCATACAATATGGTCTTCCCATCTTGAGGTAGTCCAGCCTTCTCCAGTGTTGCAAAAATATCATTTTCTGTTGCACCATCGAAGACTGGTGTTGCAATACGAATCCCTAGTTTCTTTGCTGCCCAGCCTAGGTGTGTTTCCAAAACTTGCCCAATATTCATCCGAGAAGGTACACCTAGAGGATTAAGAACAATTTCAATAGGGGTCCCATCTGGCATAAATGGCATATCTTCTTGCCGCATAATGCGGGAAATAACGCCTTTGTTTCCGTGACGTCCTGCAACTTTGTCACCAACTGAAATTTTACGTTTTTGAGCAATGTAAACTCGAACAAGTTGATTTACACCAGGAGAAAGTTCATCCCCGTTCTCGCGAGTAAAGACCTTCACATCAACAATTTTTCCAGCTTCGCCGTGCGGTACTCGTAAGGAGGTATCGCGAACCTCACGAGCTTTCTCTCCAAAGATCGCACGAAGCAAGCGTTCTTCTGCTGTGAGTTCGGTCTCCCCTTTAGGTGTTACTTTTCCCACCAAGATATCACCTGGACGAACTTCTGCTCCCACTCGAATAATCCCACGTTCATCAAGATCCTTTAGGACATCTTCTCCAACATTGGGAATATCACGAGTGATCTCTTCTGGCCCAAGCTTTGTATCACGCGCATCGGATTCGTATTCTTCAATATGAATCGATGTATAGTAATCTTCTCGAATAAGCTTTTCACTAATGAGGATGGCGTCCTCATAATTATACCCTTCCCAAGTCATGAAGGCCACTAGTACGTTATGACCCAAAGCTAGTTCTCCATGATCAATCGACGGACCATCCGCGATGATCTGACTGGCTTCAACCTTGTCCCCTTTGGTAACAATGGGACGCTGGGTAATGCATGTACCTTGGTTCGAGCGTGCATATTTGAGTAACTTATGTTTCTCGGTCGTTCCATCATCATGAAGAACTATAATCTCGTCTGCGGTAGAGCGCTCCACGACGCCTGCTCCGTCGGTAATAGCGCAAACACCAGAATCTTTGGCTGCCTTGTATTCCATCCCGGTGCCCACGAAAGGAGAATCAGTACGCAAGAGTGGTACCGCCTGTCGTTGCATGTTAGATCCCATCAAAGCCCTGTTCGCGTCATCATGTTCCAGGAAAGGGATCAGAGCCGTCGCGATAGAAACCATTTGTTTAGGTGAGACGTCCATGTAGTCGACGTGATTGGGTGATACATGAACAAAGTCCGGACCATGACGGCCGTCAATTTTTTCGCCTAAGAATTTACCCTCTTTATCGAGAGGAGCATTGGCTTGTGCTACGACATATTGTTCCTCTTCATCAGCGGTTAAGTAATGGATATCATCTGTAACTCTACCATTCTCTTTATCTGCCTTACGATAAGGAGCTTCGATGAAACCATATGGATTAATACGGCCAAAAGTCGCTAAAGAACCAATTAAACCAATGTTCGGGCCTTCAGGAGTCTCTACGGGACACATTCTACCATAGTGAGAGAAATGAACGTCACGCACTTCAAACCCTGCGCGTTCTCTGCTCAATCCCCCTGGTCCTAAAGCACTCAGGCGACGTTTATGTGTCAACTCCGCCAATGGATTGGTTTGGTCCATAAATTGAGACAACTGGCTGCTCCCAAAGAACTCCTTGATTGCAGCTACGACTGGTCGTATATTAATTAATACTTGAGGGGTAATCACTTCTACGTCCTGAATGGTCATCCGTTCTCGAACGACTCGTTCCATACGCGATAACCCAATGCGGAATTGATTCTGGAGAAGTTCACCCACCGAGCGAAGCCGCCGATTACCTAGATGGTCAATGTCATCTTTATGACCCTGTCCGTCCATCAAGGCAAGCATTCGTTTAACAGTCGCCACAATGTCCCCGCGGGTCAAGTGCCTAATATCCATTGGAGGTAAGTCCTCAGGTGCTTGGAAATCAATCAACTTTTTGTTGAGTTTATACCGTCCAACCTTAGCGAGATCATAACGTTTGGCATCAAAGAACAAAGCTTCTAGCAATGAGCGTGCACTATCCACAGTGGGAGGCTCGCCTGGTCTTAACCGTTTATATATTTCAACTAAAGCTTCTTCCGTAGATTCTGAGTTGTCTCTTTCCAAGGTATTTCGGACATATTCATTATCATTAAACAGCTCTAGTATCTGGCCGTTACTCGCATAACCCAAAGCGCGAATTAAAACAGTTCCGGGTAATTTCCGGGTCCGGTCTACTCTTACAAAGATATTATCGTTAATATCTGTTTCAAACTCCAACCATGCTCCACGATTAGGAATAACCGTAGCTCCGTAAAGCTTCTTACCGCTCGCATCAATATTCTCTGCGTAATACACACCAGGCGAGCGAACAAGTTGGCTGACGATAACACGTTCGGCCCCGTTAATAATAAAGGTACCTTTGTCTGTCATCAACGGGAAATCCCCCATAAAGACTTCCTGCTCTTTTACTTCCCCAGTTTCCTTATTAATCAAACGAACCTTTACGCGTAGAGGGGCAGCAAACGTAACATCACGTTCCTTGCACTCCTCTACCTGATATTTAGCCTCACCTAGGTTATAATCGATAAATTCCAAGACGAGATTGCCCGTGAAATCTTGAATAGGGGATATATCGCGAAACATATCGCGTAACCCTTCATCTAGAAACCATCGATAGGAGTTCTGCTGAATTTCAATCAGATTTGGCATGTCAAGAACTTCTCGGATTCTGGAATAGCTCCAGCGTTCCCTTGTCCCGACCTTAACAGGATAGAACATATTGTTTCACCCCTCAGTGCAGTTTCCTCTCATTGAGGTCTAAATATATTGACATATACAGCCAAAAGCAAGGCCTTTTAATAGAACCTCGCTTCACTGTTTATGGTATTCGCCACAATTTTTGACAAAATCAAGCTAATATCTCCTTAATGTTCAATGTTCTTGAATCATTTCCATGGCATTATTTCCATACCATGGACAGATTAAGTAATAATTCCAATTATGTGAATCGTAACTTATAAAGTATACCAAAATAAAAATACTGTGTCAAGTAATATTTTTTTCGAGGAAGGAACTTATTCTAGTATGTAAAAGAAGGTACCCTCTTCACGAGAGAGCACCTTCTTAGATCTGCAAAGCTTACTTAACCTCGGCGGTTGCACCAGCTTCGATTAATTTAACTTTCAAAGCTTCAGCATCATCTTTGGATACTTTTTCCTTGATTGCTTTTGGTGCATTATCAACCATATCCTTAGCCTCTTTGAGACCTAGGCCAGTTGCTTCACGGACAATTTTGATAACACTAATTTTAGAGGATCCGCAGCTATTGAGGATAACATCAAACTCTGTTTTCTCTTCTGCTTCTTCGGCTGCTGGAGCTGCTGCTCCTGCACCTGCAACTGCTGCTGGAGCAGATGCGCTGACACCGAACTCTTCTTCAAATGCCTTCACCAGTTCAGCGAGTTCCAAGACGGTTAAAACTTTTACGGATTCCAGAATTTCAGTTACTTTAGACATTATTAATTTCCCCCTTAAAATATTGTAGTTTCATATAACAGTACACACGATTAGATTATTGAGCTGCCTTGAGTTTACGTACTTCTTCCAGAGCATATCCCATTTTACGGATAGGTCCTTGAAGAACATTGGCCATACCAGTAAGAGGCGACTGCATACCACGCAGCACCATAGCTAGTAATACTTCGCGGGAAGGAAGGGCAGCAAGAGCTTTGACGCCCTCAGCTCCGATGACTTTCCCATCGAGAACTCCAGCTTTAATTTGGAACTTCTTGAGCTTATTCACTTTGGCAAACTCTGTCAAAACTTTAGCTGGTGCGACAGGGTCTGAACAAAATGCAAGGGCAGTCGGTCCTTTAAGATAGGAATCTAGACCTTCTATTCCTAGTTCGACGGCAGCTCTACGTACAAGGGTGTTTTTCATCACTCTGTACTCCACTCCTGCAAGACGCAGTTGAGCACGCAATTGCGTGACTTGAGCCACGGTCAAACCACGGTAGTCAGCTAAGACAATCCCAGAGGCTTGTTGGAACTTCTCCTTGATCTCGGAAACTACTTGACTTTTTTCATTGATATTAGGCATTCTGTGTACCTCCTTCCTTCAGATAAACCTAGCAAAAAACCTCCGCATGTGCAGAGGTTAAGAATGCCAAATGAATATCTATCGGCGCATCTTCCAACCTCGGCAGGACATTAAGCCTTTCGGCACCTGCTTTCTACAGCGGACTTATTCAGTTCCATGTAAGGATATCCTCTCTAATGACGCTTGTCAAGAACATACCCCAGGTTAGAGTGCTTTTGCAGGGTTAATGCGTACGCCAGGTCCCATGGTCGAGGTAACCGTAACGCTTCTCACATATTGGCCCTTTGTGGCAGCAGGCTTAGCTTTCACTAAGGTCTCCGCTAACACACGATAGTTTTCAAGCAGTTTTTCAGCAGTAAACGATGCTTTACCGATGGGTGCATGGACAATCCCATCCTTCTCAGCCCGGTACTCAATCTTACCAGCTTTGATCTCATTGATCGCACGAGTTACATCGAGTGTCACTGTACCCGTCTTAGGGTTAGGCATAAGACCTTTAGGTCCGAGAACGCGACCTAATTTACCAACCATCCCCATCATATCAGGCGTAGCAACCACTACTTCAAAGCCAAACCATCCTTGCTCAATCTTTGCAATCATATCCTCAGCGCCAACAAAGTCTGCGCCAGCTGCTTCTGCTTCCTTAGCCTTATCGCCTTTAGCGAATACCAACACGGAACGAGTTTTGCCTGTACCATTGGGGAGCACAATTGCGCCACGAATTTGTTGGTCTGCTCGACGGGTGTCAATACCAAGTTTGAAGGCAGCTTCAACTGTCTCATCGAACTTTGCATTTGCGTTAGTTAGAACGATTGATAGAGCCTCTAGTGGTTCGTATAGAGCAATTCGATCAAAAGATTTCACAATCTCCTGATACCTTTTACCTACTTTTGCCATTCTTTTAACCTCCATGTGGTAATGCGGGCTTAAGCCCTCCCACAATTATTTTTATCCCTCGACGATGTCGATTCCCATACTCCGCGCTGTACCTTCCACCATGCGCATTGCTGCTTCAACAGTTGCAGCATTCAGATCCTTCATCTTTATGTCCGCGATCTCGCGTACCTTTGATTTCGGAACAGTCCCTACCTTTGTACGATTCGGCTCACCCGAACCCTTAGCAATATTCGCTGCTTTTTTTAGCAATACTGCAGCCGGTGGAGTTTTGGTAATGAAGGTAAATGAGCGATCTTCATACACTGTGATTTCGACAGGAATAATAAGTCCTGCTTGATCCTTAGTACGTTCATTGTACTCTTTGCAGAAAGCCATAATATTGACACCATGTTGACCAAGTGCTGGTCCAATTGGAGGTGCCGGTGTTGCCTTCCCTGCATTAATTGCTAATTTTACCAGTCCAATTACTTTCTTTGCCATTGTCATTACACCCCCTTGTCAGAATTACGTTTGTCCTAGTCGAGCCTCTGAACCTGCTCAAACTCCAATTCAACTGGAGTCTCTCTACCGAACATAGACACTTCTACGCGCAACTTACCTTTGTCTGCAAGAATTTCGCGAACCACTCCTACAAATTCCTTAAACGGACCCGCAATGACCTGGACACTTTGATTGATCTCAAAATCAATCTTCGTGTGAACCTCATCCATACCCATCTGACGAAGTATTTTAACAACCTCTTCGTCTAAGAGCGGAATTGGCTTCGTCCCAGTACCCACAAACCCAGTAACTCCAGGCGTATTACGCACGACATACCATGAGTCGTCTGTCATTTCCATCTCCACGAGGACATAGCCTGGATATACCTTACGTTTAATGACTTTCTGTTTCCCATTCTTGAACTCGATTTCGTCTTCCATGGGAACGAGTACGCGAAAGATCTTATCTTCCATGTTCATGGACTCGACTCGTTTTTCGAGATTCATCTTCACTTTGTTCTCATAGCCGGAGTAAGTATGAATAACATACCAGTCTTTTTCCATTTTAAGGGCCTCCTCAGACACTGCCGTAGGATCTCATCGGTTAGGGCAGCAGCTTGGTCAAGGCCAGACTTAAACCGCTATCCACTATCCACATCATAACGGATACCACCGTCACGGCGAAAAACACAACGCCTGTGTAAGCGGACAACTGCCTTCGATTTGGCCAGTGAACTTTCTTTAACTCGCTCAAAACCCCGTTCAAATACTCCGCAGCCTTTTCTGTTCTCTTCTGAGTATTGGCCGGTTTCTTCAACGCGCCCATCACTTCACATCCTTACCCGACATCGATTGTCGTTTACACTGTGACAACGCTTCCTAGCGTACAGTCTAAACTACAAAAAAAAATTACTTAGTTTCTTTATGGAGAGTATGAGCTTTGCAAAACTTGCAAAACTTTTGAGCTTCCAAGCGATCTGGGTTATTTCTCTTATTTTTCATAGTAGCGTAGTTACGATGCTTGCAATCCGTACACGCTAATATAATGCCAACGCGCATTCACGAACACCTCCCGGACAACGGTAAGACGCTGTATTTCAATCCATTACTCAGAATACTTTATCATAAGATAATTTACCTGTCAAGATAACACCTTATGACAGCGGACACGTCCTGTGTCGTTGTTTTTGTTGCACCTTATACCTTCTGGCAGTATAAAAAAGACAGCTTCGCTGTCTGATTGCACTTGGTTGCGGGGGCCGGATTTGAACCGACGACCTTCGGGTTATGAGCCCGACGAGCTACCACTGCTCCACCCCGCGATATGATATTTAATTGACCTCAGTGCCAGTTCAGCATTCAATGGAGCCGAAGACAGGAGTCGAACCTGCGACCTGATGATTACAAATCATCTGCTCTACCAGCTGAGCTACTTCGGCATTTAATGTCGCCTTAACCTACCTATCGTCGCCAGGCACTTATGTAGTTTACCATTTTTTATTGTCTATTGCAAGTGTTTTCTCTGTAATACGCTATGTAAGTTTATCCATCACGTCGTTCTAGATAACGTTCGAGCTTTCTTTTTACCCTCTGCAACGCATTATCGATTGACTTAACATGTCTCCTCAAGTCAACAGCAATCTCCTGATAGGATTTCCCTTCTAGGTAAGACATCAGCACTTTCCATTCTAAAGAGCTCAGAATTTCGCCCATCTTTTCCTCAATATCGTCGAATTCTTCTCGACTGATAATAAGTTCTTCAGGGTCTGTGATTCGGGTTCCCGAGATGACATCAAGAAGGGTTCGATCAGAATCCTCGTCGTAGATAGGCTTGTTTAACGAAACGTATGAGTTCAGAGGTATGTGCTTCTGTCGAGTCGCGGTTTTAATGGCTGTGATAATCTGGCGAGTAATACATAATTCAGCAAATGCTCGAAAGGAAGATAATTTGTCGCCACGAAAATCCCTAATTGCCTTATAAAGTCCGATCATACCCTCTTGGATAATATCTTCACGATCGGCTCCTATGAGAAAATATGAACGAGCTTTGGCCCTTACGAAATTTTTATATTTGTTGATTAGATACTCTAGTGCTATGGAGTCACCTTGCTTGGCAAGCTCAACCACTTCTTCGTCCACTAGCACATCGATGCTTTCGCACTCCGTTAGTTCTAGTTGGGCTTGAAAATTCAAATTCATACCCCCTACTATGTCGTCATGAAAAAGACGCAACTCTCGCTCGCCCTTGTCCACGAGAACATTCTTATTATACTTTACTCTAAAGAAAAGCGTCAAGGTGAAGTTTTGGTTGTTCTGTCGCTATTCGTGTACAAGCACCATTATTTTCAACGCGTCACCAAGCTCAGCCCACACTCTAATTGCTTGAAACAGTTCTCTGGCGAAGCACTTCATAAAGCATGACAGACCCTGCAACACTTGCATTGAGTGAACTGACCTTACCCCTCATCGGAAGACTAACAAGCTCATCACAGTTTTCTCGCAGTAAACGACTGATGCCTTTTCCTTCGCTGCCAATGACAATAACCCTTGAACCAGTGAGGTCTGCCTCATAGGCATCTTTTCCTCCTGCTTCAGCCCCGGACACCCAGCAACCCCTTTTCTTCAGGTCCTGTAAAGTTTGGACTAGATTGCTGACTCGCGCTACCAGCACGTACTCGACTGCTCCTGCAGACGTTTTGGCTACCGTACCGGTCAAGGCAACACTTCGTCTTTTGGGAATGATGACGCCATGGGCTCCCACTGCGTCTACCGTCCTCAGCAACGCTCCTAAATTATGGGGGTCTTCGATCTCATCGAGCATCAAAATAAAAGGGTCTTCTTGCCGCTCCTCAGCCAAGGCTAGCATGTCCTCTACGCTGGCGTACTCACGCGCTGCAATATAGGCAAGCATTCCTTGGTGGCGCTCTCTGTTCGTTAATCGATCAAGAGTCTGACGGTCCACGAATTGGTAAGGTATGCTCCTTTCCTTCAATATCGGAATGATCTCTTGATTCCGCCCACCGGGTCCATCCGCTACGAAGAGCACTTTGTTAACGGGTTTTCCGCTTTTTATTAGTTCTAAAACGGAATTTTTTCCGTAAACGATTTCATCGTTTACGTCGTTCAAGTCGTTCAAGTCGTTCACTTCTTTCCTTCTAGGGTTTTTATTCTCCCGCAACTATACTTGCCCTGACGACAGATCCCCTGCGTTATGCAAGTTGGTCCAGCCTCACTAAAAAGATTGGGAGCCACAACACGTACCAATCCTAACATCTTTTCAGCTAAAGCACGTATCTCCCACTGAGCTCTTAAACAGGTACGATGTTCAAAAAAATTCAGTAAAGATCGTGCATTAAAGGTAGCCATCAAAGAAGTTGTGCAGGCATTTGGTAAAACATAACGAGCATCCTCTGCCGGAACACTCTTCAAAAGTTCCTGATAGTCTTCCTGTAGGCGTGCCATCACCGACTCAAAACGGCCTAACGCTTCAGGACTGCGCTTTACACTTGGAGGAATGACAAAATCAAACCCTTTTTCTTCAACATAACGCTGGGAACGCTGAGAATAACTCGCGTAAACGAGCTGGTGCGATAGGGCTCTCGAAACCCCATCGATTGAAAACTGAAAACTCACATGCTCAAAGGGGGAAAGATGACCCATTTCCCGCAGTTTACGAACAAAGCTTGCAACTCTCTCATCGTCTAAGTGTTCTAGTAATTCAGGGACGGGATCGGAAGAATAGCATAAGCGGGCAGCGGCAGCAACTACTTTTTCTGGATTAGGGGTATTCTGAATAAGTTCCACTTGCATTGTTTTAGTTTCTCTCCCCACTATCTCTCATTTATCATCCGTTTCTTTCAAGGGCGCTTCCTGAAGTATGCCATCCACCTTCTTGAATGCCCATTTCATGCGCTCGTTTTGCTGATCTAAATGCCAATAGCCTACTAAACTTTCAAACGCGGTTGAATGACGGTAGGTTACAACATCTACGTTCTTAGGATGGCCTCCTTTAGCGTTCCGCCCACGCAAGACGACTTGGTGCTCAACCTCGTTCAATTCCGGTAAAAGGGCATGTAGAATTTGGGCTTGGGTACTCGCACGAACATAGCTCACTGCATGTTTGTGCAGGTCTTTTACCTTTTCATACCCCAGGTCCAGCATATGGGTACGAACCCAAAGTTCATAGACCGCATCTCCTAAATAAGCTAGAGTCAAGGCATTCATTTCCTGCCAATTACGCATGCAATCACCTTTCACGACTTCTTAAGTTGCCACCTCGCGCCTTGTGGACTATCTTCAATAATAATGCCTTTATCTTTCAGAGCATCGCGAATGAAATCCGCCATTTCCCAGTCCTTTTTCTGGCGTGTCCGTAAACGTATCTGCAACACGATTTCCATGACCTGGTTGAGAATCTCATCTTTTTCGACATGAACAAGGGCCGGATGAAGTAGGTCAAAGCCCAACACTTCTCCCAGTTCTATAAGCGTCTTTTGAGCTTCTTCTAATCCTTTTGAAGGTGCAGGGCTTTCCTGGACATACCCATTCATCCTCTTTGCTAATTCAAAGAGCGTTGCGTAAGCCAGTGCTGAATTAAAATCATCATCCATGGCCTTCCCAAAAGCCTCGCGGGCTTCGACGGCTGCCTTGAATAGTTCTTCTTCAATCCGCTCATTTTTAGAAGAACCCTCACGCTGCATGGCTTGTTGTGCTAAACGGATACTGGTTTGCAAGCGTTCTAAACCTTTTTGTGCCATGACTAAGTTCTGATCATCGAAATCCAACGGACTACGATAATGAGTTCCCAATAGATAAAAGCGGAGAACTTCTCCAGGAAATTTCTCAAGTAACTCCCGAGTTGTGAAAAAGTTTCCTAAGGACTTGGACATCTTTTCTTGATTGATGGTCAGAAATGCATTGTGCATCCAATAATGAGCGAACGTCTCTCCTTTTAAATAGCCTTCCGTTTGGGCAATCTCATTTTCATGATGGGGAAAAACGAGGTCTCCACCTCCACCATGTATATCAAATCCTGCTCCCAGATATTTCAACGACATAGCCGTGCATTCAATGTGCCAACCCGGGCGCCCCTTACCCCAGGGGCTTTCCCAAGCTGGCTCGCCTGGCTTTGTATTTTTCCAGAGTGCGAAATCCATCGGATGATGTTTGCGTTCGTCGACCTCAACTCTTGCTCCAGCCTTCATATCTTCAAGTGATCTGCCAGACAATTTCCCATAGTTAGGGAAATGGTCTACCGCAAAATAAACGTCTCCCTCCACTTCATACGCTAACCCCGACTCCATAAGCCCCTGTATGATCTCAATCATTTCGGGGATATGTTCTGTAGCCTTGGGATGTACAGTTGCCGGAAGGATGTTTAGCGCGGTTGCGTCTTTAAAATATTCCTCGATATATTTTTGGCCTAACGCCAGAGGCTCCATGCCTTCTTCGTTTCCTCTTTTAATGATCTTGTCATCCACATCCGTGAAGTTCTGCACATAACGGACTTCATACCCTTTATACATTAAATAACGTCTAATCATATCAAATACAACAAACATCCGCGCATTTCCAACATGGATAAAGTTATAGGTCGTCGGGCCGCATACGTACATTGACACCTTCTGACTCTCCCGGGGCTGGAACTGCTCTTTTTGACGGTTCATGGTGTTGTATAATTTTAAAGACATTATATTTACTCTCCTCTTCATTTAGGCGTTGTTCTAAATATTCCACACGATGCATTAAGCATTTGAACATCTCACTGACGGGATCTGGAAGGTCATCATGTCTCAAATCAGGGTCTTTAATGGGTACTCCGTGATGGAGAACGATTCTACCTGGAACACCTACTACAGTCGTGTCACTAGGGACTGGTTTATTAACTACCGACCCCGCTCCAATTTTCACATTATCTCCGACTTTAAAAGAGCCCAAAACCCTTGCTCCTGCGCCAATCACTACATTATTCCCGATCGTCGGGTGCCTCTTACCTTTTTCTTTACCGGTCCCGCCGAGGGTCACCCCCTGGTAAATGGTCACGTTGTCTCCTACTTCGGTAGTTTCACCGATGACAACACCGGTTCCATGGTCAATAAAAAAGCCCTGTCCGATCTTCGCACCTGGATGAATTTCGATTCCAGTAAGAAATCGAGCTAGCTGTGAAATCATACGCGGTATAAGCACCATTTTATGCAGATACATCGAATGTGCTGCTCGGTGGAAAAGTACAGCATGAAACCCTGGATAACAGAATATGACCTCCCAGATGCTTTTTGCAGCAGGGTCTCGTTCAAAAATGACTTGAATATCTCGCCTCATTTGTCGAAAAATCATCAAACTCACCCTACTCTTCCACAGTGATTATCTTGAATTAGTGAATACAAAAAGCGGGGTCTTTCGTTCAGAGACGAAAGACTCCGCGGTCCCACTCTGTTTGAACGATTATGTCGTTCCAACTTAAAACTGTAACGTAGTCATATAATTAATAATATCCTAGATTCACCTTAACAATGTATCCATTGTAGGGTAATATTCCTTCTCTGTCAATTAAAACCGAGGCTGTAGGGTCACCTTAAAGAACGTTTTTCAGCAACTTCGAGCCGCTTTAAAACATTCTCTTTACCCAACAAAGGAATCACCGCGTACAGTTCGGGGCCATGCATCTGTCCTGTTAACGCCACCCTTATTGGCATGTATACTAATTTTCCCCCTAATTTTAACTCTTTAGTGATTTGTTTTAGAAGGATTTTAACCGTCGTTTCTGATAATAACTCTACTTCACGTACTTTATCGCCAAAAAGTTTCAAAACACTGGGTATCTGTTCGCCTTGCAAAACTTCCAAAGCTTCCCCTTCTGGGTCCATAGGCACTGCGCCATGAAAATAATGAACAAAATCCTTTACTTCTGCCATATGGGACAGTTTCTCAGAGATTGCTTCGATAAAACCTATAAACCATTGTTGTTGCTGATCTGAACGTTCTCCTTGAGGAAGTATACCCATTTCCGCTACAAACGGTAAGGCTAGTTCAGCCAGACGTTCAGGGTCTGCTCCCTTTATGTAATGTGAGTTGATATAATTCAGTTTTTTAAGATCAAAGACAGCTGGGCTCTTGGATACGCGATCTAAAGAAAAGACTTCTGTCAATTCATCTAGAGTATAGAACTCTTCCTCTCCCGTGGGGGCCCAACCAAGCATGGCAATGAAATTTACGATGGCCTCGGGGAGATAACCTTTTTGCTTATAGTCCAAGACCGCTGTGTCCCCATCTCTTTTGCTCATCTTCCCGCCTTCGGTATTAAGAATCAGCGAGACATGAGCAAATTCAGGAACTGGCAAGCCCAGTGCCTGATAGATTAGTACTTGACGAGGTGTATTTGACAGATGTTCTTCTCCACGAATAATATGCGTAATTTTCATGGTAACATCATCCACTACTACGGCAAAATTATAGGTGGGAATGCCGTCCGACTTGACGATCACATAATCTCCAATTCCGTCACTATCAAAAACAACATCCCCACGGACTTGATCGATCACGTGAATTGCTTCTGTTTCTGGTACACGAAAGCGCACTACAGGCTTACGGCCTTCCGCTTCTAGGACTGCCCGTTGCTCAGTGGTTAATTCACGACACTTACCCCTATAGCGAGGTGTTTCTCCCTGGGCAATCAAAGTCTGCCTTTCTTGCTCAAGCTCTTCTTCTGAACAGTAGCAATAGTAGGCGTGACCACTGTCGAAAAGCTGCTTTGTATAGTCTTTGTAAAGGTCTAAGCGATCGGTCTGGCGGTAAGGCCCATACTCTCCGCCTACTTCGATCCCTTCGTCCCACTGTATATTGAGCCAACGAAGTGCCTCCAAAATATTCTGTTCTGATTCTTTGCTAGAACGCTCTAAGTCAGTGTCCTCACTCCGCACAATAAATTTTCCCTTGTTATGGCGAGCCCATAGATAATTAAACAAAGCCGATCTTGCACCTCCGATGTGCAGTGGACCTGTCGGGCTAGGTGCAAAACGAACGCGAATTTCCATAAATCATCCTCCAAAACTTTCTAAACTAACGATCGCCTGTGCAGCGATTCCTTCTTCTCGACCAGCAAAACCCAATCGTTCGGTAGTTGTTGCTTTCACGGAAACACACGTTTCCTCTATCTGCATGACACGCGCTAGATTAGCCCTCATCCGCTGGATAAACGGAGCAAGCTTCGGTCGCTCCGCTACAATGATACTATCTATGTTGCCAATACGATACCCACGTGCTTGTATAAGGGTCATCACCTGCTCCAATAACGCCAGACTAGAAACTCCTCGGTAGCGAGGATCATGATCGGGAAAATGAGCGCCAATGTCCCCCAAGGCCAAAGCACCTAAGAGAGCATCAATCATCGCGTGGATCAGAACATCTGCATCTGAGTGCCCAAGTAAACCTCGATCATAAGGGATTTCCACGCCTCCAAGGATCAGTGGTCGTCCTTCGACCAAAGCGTGCACGTCGTAACCTATTCCAACTTTAATATTGAAACACCTCTCGTCTTCTTACACATATCGCGCAGGTATCACGTTTGGCACGTCTATTTTCGCACATTTGGCATCACGCACTGCGAGAATCCGCTCAGCTAGCCATAAATCATCCGGCGTGGTCACCTTAATATTCTCCTGTAAACCTTCAACCATCTGTACAGGATACCCCATCCGTTCTAACAAAGCAGCGTCATCGGTGCCATAGTAGCCCACAGCTGCTGCCCTGCCATGTGCTTCCTCCAAGATCCCTCGGTCAAAGATTTGGGGGGTCTGTACGGCTCGCAAATCCTCGCGTGGTAGGGTCTCAATCACTTTACTAGAACGATCAACCCGCTTTACAGTATCCTTGAGTTGGAGCCCCATAATTGCAGCAGAAAAATCTTCTGTCTCCCGGAGAAACTGATGAAATCCTTGCAATGTCAAAAGGGGCCTCGCCCCATCATGTACCACTACCCGTTGGGTAGTGGTACTAAGAGCTTGAACCCCTGCACGAACGGAATCTTGGCGTTGTGCTCCACCTTGACATATTGCCACCACCTTGACGAATTTATGGTGACAAACAAGTTCTTTAATATCAAGCAGGTCGCCTTCTGCCCCTACAATAACAATTTCAGTCACATAACTGGATTCTTCGAAGAGTCTAATAGTATGAGCTAAGATGGGCAGCCCTTTCAATACTATAAATTGCTTGTTGTAGCCAACCCCCATCCTTTTGCCTTCACCTGCTGCAGGAATAATGACCCCTATGTCAGCCAATCGCCTTCACCTCATCGGTAGCACGAAGGCCCATCGACTTTTTTTCAAGCATACTTTTTGGTTTAGCGAAAATCATACGACCAGCCGCAGTCTGCAGAACGCTAGTGACTAACACTGTAACATTTTGTCCCATAAAGCGTCGCCCCGTATCTACCACAATCATCGTTCCATCATCAAGATAGGCTACGCCCTGCCCAGGTTCTTTTCCTTCTTTCATCACCTGAACTAACATTTCTTCACCGGGCAATACAATTGGTTTAAGGGCATTGGCTAATTCATTGATGTTTAAGACCTTAACCCCTTGTAGTTCTGCCACTTTGTTGAGGTTATAATCATTCGTTAAAAGGGGTGACTTTAGAACTTGCCCCAAGCGGACTAGTTTGCTGTCAACTTCATTGATATCATCAAAGTCTTGTTCATGAATATGAACTTTAATCGCCGTTTCTTTAGAAATTTGATTGAGGATATCGAGGCCTCTACGCCCACGATTTCGTTTAAGCAGGTCTGAAGAATCTGCGATATGTCGAAGCTCCTCAAGCACAAAACCCGGGATGAGCAATATTCCTTCCACAAATCCAGTCTTGACAATGTCTGCAATTCTTCCATCAATAATAACACTGGTATCTAGAATTTTATAATCGACCAGCTCAAGAGAATGATCTACTTTACTTTCCTTATGTTTGTCTGACTTGTCCCCACGAAATTTTGGTAAGAAACTAAGAAAGCCCACAATATCTTCTTTCCGTTTCATTCCAATCGTCAACCCCAGATAACCCAAGAAAATACTCAGTATGACCGCCAAAAGTGGTCCGAAGAATTGAATGCTGACAAATGCGTTCATGAATAATGTAGAAATAATAAGTCCGATGATCCCCCCAACAGCCCCACTAATCAGATCATGTGTTGGGACCTGAGTTAACCGTGAATCAATCCATTTCATCAACGAAAGAAAAGAACGGATACTAACTGGAGCCACTAAAAACCCCATAATCGAAAATAAGACAACTGCTGCTACGTAGGTCCAGACAGGGGAAAAGTTCCATCCCAAGGACTGCAAAAAATTAAGGCTTGAATAGCTCAGGTAAAATCCCAGCGCGCCCACTAACAAAGTGATGATTCCGCGAATTAAGTTGCGTATCATCATTTCACCTCCTTTACACCTATTGTGGCTAATAATGTTACCATTTATACCACTTATTGGCATAAAATTTCAATTATGCGACTTGATGTCTTTACTTACGTCGTCTTCATGAGTTGATATAAGACGTAGTATATGTCTTCTTGTGCCTAAGTGCAACTAAACGCCCATGGCACAAATAAGACATCTGGAAGACCTAAGTCTAGGCTGAAACTAAAGCTTTAGTAAGCCATTCTCTAACTGCTGCCTCTTCTGACCCTTCTGTCAAAACGAGTTCACTAATCAAGATTTGGCAGGCATTCTCATACATCTTTTTTTCTCCAGTTGAAAGGCCCTTTTCATTATCCCGTTGAGCAAGGCTACGCACAACAATAGCGACTTCGAAAATATTTCCGCTCTTAATCTTCTCCAAGTTTGCACGATAGCGCCGATTCCAGGCTAATGCAACTGCCGTATCTTCAGTTCTTAAGACTTCTAATACGTCTTTAACCATGGCAGGAGAAATTACTTGCCGTAACCCCAGGTTCTTCACGTTGTTTAAGGGAATAAATAATTTCATATTCCCTACTGGTAAATGCATGACGTAATATTGGTGTTTTTCACCTAGAACTTCACGCTCTTCAATGGATTCAATAATACCGGCACCATGCATTGGATAAACAACTTTGTCACCAACCTTAAACATTCGGCCACCCCCTTATATAGCATTATAGCAAGGAACAATGCCCGCGTCAAAATTTCAAAATTATATCATACAAGCCTTCAGCCTGTCAATTTACCTTTTTATCCCATTGGTCCCTTGAAAATTGACAACAGGCCAAGCGTCTCGATATAATAGACAAGACAGAAAGGAGTGAGTATAGAACATATGGAACAACTCACTGACCAATTCCAAAGCACTGTAAAATCTCTGTTAATCCGTCATCAGAGCATTCTGGATATCTTGTCCAAGGGTCAAGAATCATCTGGGCGTGTTAACCGTGCCGTCGTTAAATCTGTGACAAGTTGCGGTTGCCATGCAATCAATGCTCAGAAGAAGCCTATCCCGCCAGACGCTAGCCTGGCCGATTTAAAAGAGCTCTTAGATAGCCAGCTAGAAGGATTAATTTGTGATAACTGTCGAGACATTGTAGAAGCTGAATTAGGCAAACAAATGTTTTATATGGCCGCGCTGGCCAATGCGTTAGACATTTCCTTGTCCGACGTTCTCTACCATGAACATAAGAAACTTCAAACATTAACGGTCTTTAATTTGACTTAGGTCATCCCTCAATTATTCAACAATGTACTACGTAATTTGGCTCCTGCATTGCAGGAGCTTTTTATATATGTGTTTTATATAGACAGAGGTGTATTACCTTATCGCTTCCATGCATAACAGCGACTTTTTGGTAATATAATCATAGTTTATAACTATGGTTATATTTACCAAAAAGTCTAACGGATGCTTCTATATTTCTTCAGTACCTGGAAATTGAGTTTCATTCTTCACTACACCCTTCATATTTAAATCCAGAATGACATCATACAACGTATTGAGCTCTATAATTTTGAGGTTTTTAAATCTCGATGTATCTCTTAAAGCATTCTTTGCTATGTAGACTCGCTTAAACCCCATTCTGTCTATTTCCCTAATTCTCGCATCAATCGAAGGAACTTTCTTAAGCTCTCCAGTAAGCCCTACATCCGCCACAAACACAGTATCGTTAGAAATCGCTTTGTCTTTCACGGATGAAACAATGCACATGATAATTGCTAAGCTGGCAGATTGTTCTTTGAGTTGAAGCCCTCCAGTCGTTTTAATGACCACATTCTTATCGTATAGGTTGATCTTGCCTCTTTGTTCTAGGATAGAAATAAGGGTATTTAATTGATCTCTTCTCAAGCACTCCGCGATTCTTGAGGGATAGGGAGTGAACGATTTAGAAACGAGACTTTCGATTTCCACAATAATAGGGCGTGTGCCCTCCTTGATCACAGTTAAGGCGCTTCCCGAAACCTTCTGGCCCTCTCCCCTTTGAGTCATAAAGAACTCAGACGGGTTATCGATGGACAACATACCTTGTTCTGTCATCGAGAAAAATCCGATCTCCCCGGTACTCCCAAACCGATTCTTCGAACACCAAGCACCTCTCAGTTCTTCTCCATTTTCCCCATTGAGAATTAACACCGCGTCGACCATATGCTCTAATGCACGAAGCCCCGCGATTTCATCGTCCTTCGTCATCTGTCCAACCATTATTACAGCTCTTGGCCTACTGTTACTTTTCGCTATTTTCAAGAGTTCATTGGCGCACTCCATTGTTTGAATTGGTGAACCAGGTCGAGAATTATGTTCTTCTAGCGTGAACGTCTGAATACTGTCGACAATAATCAAATCAGGGTCAAGCTCCTCAATTGAGGCCAGAACATTGTTCATACTTGTATCAGAATAGATCCAGATATTACGCTTACTTCCGTTCAGAATTCGATCTGACCTGCTTTTTATTTGGCTCTCACTTTCTTCTGCTGAAGCATATAAAACCTTGTAGCCCTGATGGGCAACATCATCTGCCACCTGTAAAAGCAAGGTTGATTTTCCAGCTCCTGGCCTTGCTGTCAAGATAATGATCGAATCTTTAACGATACCGCCACCTAAAACTCGGTTAAATTCACCGATGCTCGTCACAATTCTATGACTATTGCTGGTTAAAATTTCAGAGAGCCTCTTCGGAGAAGTTTTTTTCTTATTACTTGAGAACGTTTTTGGGGATTGATTCTCTAACTCTTCATATGTGTTCCATTCCTCACAAGAATGACACTTTCCCAACCATTTTGGGCTTTCTGATCCGCAATTAGAACACCGGTAAATCACCTTCGTCTTCATGTAACGCCCCATTTCCACAGGGCATTATTTCATCCCTGCGAATACTAACGAACCATAATCTAACCCTTTAGCGCTTGGAGAACTTCATTTTCCCATCTTCTGCTACTACGCCAATCTTGTCTCCAGCTATAAATTCACCTTCTAGTATTTTCTCAGATAAAGCATCTTCGATTAAGCGTTGAATGGCACGACGTAAGGGACGTGCTCCAAAAACAGGATCATTTCCCTCTTTAGCAATTAGTTTGATAGCACTCTTCTCAACCTTTAGCTCCAAACCGTGTTCAAGCAAGCGAACGTTCACCTGACTCATTAATACTTCAGTGATCTTTTCCAGGTGTTCCTCTTGAAGGGAATGAAAGACTAGAAGTTCGTCAATACGGTTAAGGAACTCTGGACGAAACGTACGTTTTAGCTCCTCCATAACATGACCACGCATCGTCTTATATTCCATTTTATCGTCCTTTTTATCAGAAAATCCCATAGCGCCTTTCCTGAGGAAAGAAGATCCCACATTAGAGGTCATGATGATCACCGTATTTCTGAAATCAACAGTCCTTCCTTTCGTATCTGTGAGCCGTCCATCTTCAAGCACTTGAAGTAAAATATTAAAGACTTCAGGATGAGCCTTTTCGATTTCATCTAATAAAATGACACCATAGGGCTTACGCCTTACTGCTTCAGTTAATTGGCCTCCTTCATCATGTCCTACATATCCTGGAGGCGCTCCTACAAGCCGTGAAACCGAGTGTTTCTCCATATATTCCGACATATCAATGCGAATTAGAGCCTTTTCATCTCCAAACATTGCCTCTGCTAAGGCACGGCCGAGTTCGGTTTTCCCCACTCCAGTCGGTCCAAGAAAAATAAAGGATCCAATAGGACGTTTCGGATCTTTTAACCCTGCTCGAGCTCGGCGAACTGCTTTGGCCACTGCGGTCACAGCATCATCCTGTCCTATAAGCCTTTGATGCAAGAGGTCCTCTAGATGCAGGAGGCGTTCACTTTCTTCCTGGGCCAGCTTTCTAACAGGTATCCCCGTCCAGCTTGCTACAATCTGAGTTATATCGTCTGGAGTGACCATGGCATTTTCTTTGTTGCGCTTATTCTTCCAGGCCTCTCTTTGTTCAGCAAGATCGGCCCGAACCATGTGTTCCTGGTCACGTATTAGTGCGGCTTTCTCAAACTCCTGGCTAGAGACGGCCGCTTCTTTTTCTTTCTTTAAGCGTTCTGTTTCTGCTTCAAGTGATTTTAGCTCTGTCGGTATCGTAAAACTAGCGAGGCGAACACGTGAAGCAGCTTCATCCATTAAATCGATGGCTTTATCTGGTAAGAATCGGTCAGAGATATACCGATGCGACAGTCGAGTCGCCGCCTCAATTGCCTCATCCGTAATTTTAACACGGTGATGGGCTTCGTAGCGATCCCGTAAACCACGAAGAATTAAAATTGCTTCTTCAACCGTTGGCTCACCGACCTTAATCGGTTGGAAACGTCGTTCTAAGGCCGAATCCTTCTCTATATACTTACGGTATTCATCAATGGTTGTCGCTCCGATGCATTGGAGTTCTCCCCTAGCTAGGGCAGGTTTCAGAATGTTTGCGGCATCGATTGCGCCTTCCGCTGCGCCTGCCCCAATCAAGGTGTGCAATTCATCGATAAAGAGAATGACGTTTCCATCTACCCGGATTTCCTCCATCACTTTCTTTAAACGCTCTTCAAATTCACCACGGTATTTGCTCCCGGCCACCATAGCTGCAAGATCTAAGGTAATAACACGTTTGTTAACGAGTATTTCAGGAACTCTATTACTGATAATTCCCTGCGCCAATCCTTCAGCAATGGCTGTTTTACCAACACCAGGCTCACCAATTAGGGCAGGATTATTTTTAGTTCTACGGCTTAGAACCTGAATCACCCGTTCTATCTCTTTTTCCCGACCAATGACTGGGTCAAGACGGCCTTCCCGGGCCTGTAAAGTGAGGTCACGCCCAAATTCATTCAAGGCTGGCGTATTAACGGGTCCAGCATTTTTAGAAGTAGGTACGGAATTCGGCCCTGGTATAGCAGTTTCATCTAATTCCCCACCTAGTAGTTTAACGACTTGTTTCCAAACCTTTTCAGGACTCACATTGAGATTCGACAGAATTCTAGCAGCAATGCCTTCTCCTTCCATAACTAGCCCCAAAAGCAAATGTTCAGTCCCGATATAATTCACATCTTGACGGTGTGTCTCTTCATTCGCCAACTCCAGAACCCTTTTAACTCGGGGTGTGAACCCCGCCTCCCCATTAAAGGGCTGACTGATCCCAGCAATTTGTTCAACTTGATCACGAATTTTATCAATATCTAAGCCCATGGCAATTAAAGCCTGAGCAGCAATTCCTTCACCTTCTTGAATCAACCCAAGCAAGATGTGCTCAGTCCCCACAACTTGATGACCCATTGTCTTTGCTTCGCTATGTGCTATTTTTAAGACTTTCTCTGCACGTTCTGTATAACGTCCCTTCATGGTTCCTCATTCCTTCCCTTTATGCGATATTCGCAGTGTTTTAACTAATCATTTATCCTTATGCGGTTCGACCTCTAACTAGTTTCGCCCGTTCCTCATCACACTGTCCTAGGTCAAGTTCTCGATCCAGGATGTATTGCAAACATCCTGGCTGAGTATCGACAATTAGTGAAGTAAAACAATCTTTAATCTTGGGTAACAAACCTATATCTGACCCCAACCGGTAATAGGACAATAGATGCATTGCATCTTCAGACGATAGCAGACGAGCATTTTGCAAGGTTGCCCTAGCACGCCAAACCTTGTCTTCCAGAAGCCGATTGCTTCTCGCTGCTGACATTGTTGGCAAAGCATGTTAACTCCCCCTTTATAATAAATCATCCCGACTTAAAGTCGTCAAAATGGTCTTCATTAGACAGGCCCGTAGCGCGTCCCAGTCATTAAATTCCCCTCCCAAGTCTTTTCCAGAAAGTACACACTTTATCATTGCGGCTTCCCTCGTCGTTACGAGGTCTTCGTCCACTAGCCGATCCACTAGGCCGTTTGATCGTTCACGGGAAAGCTGCCCCCCGATTAATTGCCGCATCACTTGTTGATACTGTCCTTCAATACCCAACCCTAAACGGATAATTCTCAGATACCCTCCGCCGCCCCGACGGCTTTCAACTAAGTAGCCCCGCTCCACTGTAAAACGAGTGTCTAGTACATAATTAATCTGAGAAGGAACGCAGGAAAACTCACCTGCAAGCTCACTTCGTTGCAACATTATATATCCTTCTGAGGTTTGTTCTAAGATATGTTTTAAATATACTTCAATACGATCTGCAAGGTTTCCCATTGTCGATGTACTCCTTGTTTATATAATCTTCCCCGAACTTATCTTCCAGCCCTTTTCTTTGACCTTTCCTGACCTTCTATAATATCATAACCATTTTTAGATACTTTTGCAAAGTATTTAAGGAATATTGATAAAGAAGAATAATCCAGTGGGGAGTAAGTCTAGAGACTCACCCCTTCCGGATTATTCTTCTTTACCAAAAAGTATAATGACTGCCTTGTTTAATGCAACAAGTAATAAAACCAAGAAGATATTGTCAGAAGGCCGACAGTTCCAAGCAGCCAGATAACAGGTTGTCCTTCAAGAGACTTAGAAGATTTATCTTTCTTCCTTGGTGAATCATTTGCTGGCAGATAGGATTTTGTGGGAACGTTTTGTTTTTCAATGGGGGGTTCACTCAACTTTCGGATCACATTTTTAGTGACCCGCGATGCCACATCGTTCCATTGCAATGTCCCTTGAAGCATATGCTTAAGTTCCTCAGGCCTTAGCCATACATTCGTTTCTTTCATGGGATGCCTCCGTGTGTTTTCCAACTCTTCTATTGATTCGCTACCAATGCAAAAATCCCTGCCATAATAGCAGGGACAATTGTCCTGAATGTCTACATAATTCTTAGCATTATGACAAACTACACCCTACTTAATGATAAGTACTGGACAACTGGCTCGTTGCAACACACGTTGACTAACACTTCCAAGGACCGAACCAGCAATTGCTCCATAGCCATGGCTTCCCATGACGACCAAATCAATATTATCTTTCTTGATTTGTTCGACCACTATGGTCACTGGATGTCCAGATTCCACTCTTTTGGTGATAACAACCGGCTCAGTTTCAATTCCAGTCAGCGTGGCCTCTAACGCAAGTTCGCCGTTTTGATCCAGCTGCTCTTGGGTTACCGTTATGCCATAAGAGATCGTATACCCCCAATAAGCCTGCGGCGTGTAGCTAACATGGAGAAGTACTACCTCTGCGTTAACGGCACGGGCTAGTTCTAAAGCAGTCTTTAAGGCTCGGCGCGAGTATTCCGAAGCGTCTGTAGGGACAAGTATCCTTTTAAACAAACTAAATCACTCCCTCATATTAATCGATTAGTTCAGCTAAATCACAATGTGACTTCATAAAGCAAGTTTCCTTTATCTTACCCTATTTATTCGATATCCTCAACGTCTAATCTTCTCTATATACTAAACGGGCTAACTTATGATTAATTTTCCATAGCTTTTACAGTGTATCTAAAAAGCCGATTAGGACTTAAGTCCTAATCGGCTTTTCTTAATAGACTTCAGGCAATTCTTCGAAGTAGCCCTGCGGGTGTGAACACGCCGGACAAGTCCCCGGCGCTTCGGGACCTTCATGAATGTAGCCACAGTTTGCGCATTTCCATACTGTCGGCTTTTCTTTTTTATAAAGCGTTCCCTTTTCAAGTTCATTGGCATAATGCTCAAATCGAGTCATATGGTGCTTCTCGACCTCAGATATCTTTTGGAACGCGTTCGCAATATCAGCAAATCCTTCTTTACTGGCAATAACTCCAAATGAAGAATAAATTTTTTCCCACTCTTCTCTTTCTCCTGCTGCAGACGCTCTTAGATTGGTGAGCGTATCTTTTAAGACGAGTGGATAATCTGCATCGACGTGAATGACATTCGTGGCATCTTGGTTATGTGCAACAAGAAGTTTATAAAAGACTTCAGCGTGTTCCTTTTCATTTGCCGCTGTTTCCTCAAAAACGCTTTGAATATGTTGATGCCCTTCATTCTTGGCAACACTTGCAAAAAAGATATACCGATTGCGTGCTTGAGACTCCCCTGCAAAAGCTTTGCTTAAATTTTTAAATGTTTCAGTTTCTTGGAATTTCATCGTTACACACTCCTTTTTCTTAGTTTCTCTGTAACCTTCAGTATTTATGCTTCGCTATGTTATACAATAATCCTGCTTTTTGGGGAAGCTCTAAAAGAATTTTCATTTGACAAAACTATCTATCTTTGCCCCCGACCGAAAGGAAGCCAAATTAACTAGCTCCCCCAGTCTTATTCCTCAACCCCAAATCTCACCTGTTTGATATTATTGATTGAACATACTTAAAAACTCCTTGGGAATATCCGTCTCATAACGTACATCTTCGCCCGTGATGGGATGTTTAAAGGCAAGCACCCGTGCATGTAGGCCTAAACGACCTATAGGGTGTTTGATTGCCCCATACTTCTTATCCCCAATAATACTGTGCCCTATGTCTTTCATATGCACACGGATTTGATTCTTTCGCCCAGTTTCTAGTTTGACTTCTAAAAGAGAGTAGTTTTTATTTTTCCTAAGAACCTCGTAGTGGGTCACCGCTTTTTGTCCCGAATTAGGGATGTGACTGGAGTACATGATAAAGGCCTTACTTTCCGTCAACCACGAAGTGATCGTTCCTTGATCTTGTGTCACAAGGCCTTCTACAACTGCTACATAACTTCGCTCCAAAACAACTTCCTTCCAAGCATTTTGGAGCAATTGCTGTACTTTCTCGCTTTTTACGAACATCATGACGCCTGAAGTGTCCCTGTCAAGACGATGCAATACAAAGATCTTATTCTTTGGATCTCTTTTTTTCACATGCTCGCTCAAAATACTATAGGCTGTACGCTGCTTTTCTGTGGCAGTAGCGATAGAGAGCAAACCAGCTTCTTTTTCTATAATAATTATAGATGCATCTTCAAATACAATATTTAGACCTTCAGGTTGCTCTTCTATCAGGACTTTAGTCCAGTTCACAGCAACCTGTTGACCGATCTCAAGCGGATAATTATATTGAGTCCTGATCTCTTTGTCGACAGAAATTTGATGATGTGTCAGAAGGGATTTGATATCACTTCTACTTTTACTGGGTAGAGCACCTTGTAAAAACTTCATTAACTCCGCAGGGTCTGTTACCTCAAGGAAGGTTTGTTTATCCTTCCCTGTCTTATATGTTAACTTATTGGTTGGTTTATTCATTCAATTTACCCCTTATCCTATCCTTGTTATCTTAATATCTCCAAACACACTACCATAAATTCCTTGCCCAATGAGTACGCGCCTTATATTAGAGGTAGTTCCATCCCCATTCTCTTCCAATCCTCCCTAGAAGGGCCGTAAATCCCTGGAACTTTAAGACCCGCCTGTCTCATAAGGACCGTCATTTGCCCCCGATGGTGAATCTGATGATCAATGAGCGCACTTAATGTGTACCCATTAGTCCAAGTCTCTCCATACATATCCCTTTTTTCTAAAAGAGTCTGATCCTTCCACTGGCTTCTAACAGCTGTTACTAGTGAATGACTCACGTCTCGATAATTATTTATTATCTCCTCCGCGGTGCGCGGAAGAGGGGCATCTTCATTAATACTCTCCAGAATCAATCCCGTTCTAGCCATCATCTCGGGGATCGTTGTCACGAGATGCCAAGCGATTCTCCCTAATGTACGATCCTGGGCTGCAACTAATTGGTTCAGCGAAGCATCTGTTAGAGTCTCTAGCATTCGTAGGGTCGCTTTTGCTTCTTGCTCCCATACTTGCACAAAATTGGAGATAAATAAGAACATACTAAATCCCCCCTGACACTTAAATTTACACCAATATTACCAGTTAGCTTGATTTTGGTCAATAAATCCTCCCTTTTCTGACACTCTCAGTTATATGATTCGTGACTAGTACAAAGACAAAGAGGGTGCCTACTAGCCAGTAGGCACCCTCTTTGTAAGAATAAGCTTAGATATTAAGAATCTAACACATGTATTGAATGCCCCTTATTTTCCTTCATAAAATTTGCGAAGGTTTTCGGCAACCACCTCAACATCAACTTCACGAGTGGCAACACCTGTATCCATAGCTGCTTTTGCAACCGCAGCGGCGACAGCAGGCCCGACGCGCAAATCAAAAGCCGCTGGTATGACGTACTCCGCGTTCAGCTCATCACTTGTTACGATGTTGGCAATAGCGTAGGCAGCGGCAATTTTCATCGCTTCATTAATAACCTTTGCTCCAGCATCGATGGTCCCACGAAAAATCCCAGGGAATGCTAAGACGTTGTTGACCTGATTAGGATAGTCAGATCGTCCTGTTCCAACAACAGCTGCCCCAGCTTCTTTAGCTGCCTTAGGCCAGATCTCAGGTTCAGGATTAGCCTGTGCGAAAACAATCGGATCCTTGGCCATCGATTGAACCATCTCGGGGGAAACAAGGTTTGCTCCCGAGACGCCAACAAATACGTCAGCACCTACTAAAGCATCTGCCAAATTACCCTTAATGAGCTCTCGGTTCGTTTTGAGGGCAATCTCATCTTTGTATTGATTCATTCCTAATGGACGCCCTTCATAGATTGTGCCTTTGGTATCACACATAATGACCTTTTGAAGTCCTAAACTCATTAAGAGTTTAACAATCGCCATTCCAGCAGATCCAGCACCGTTCACAACGATCTTAATATTCTTCAGGTCCTTTTTAACGAATTTTAAGGCATTCAGTAATCCCGCCATAGTAACAACTGCTGTACCGTGCTGATCATCGTGGAAAACTGGTCCATCATAAATTTCCTTAAGTTTTTCTTCAATATAGAAGCACTCAGGCGCCTTGATGTCTTCTAGATTGATTCCACCAAACGTGGGTTCTAGGAGTTTAACCACTTCGATCACTTTGTCACTGTCCTGAGTATCTAAGCAGATTGGGAAAGCATCCACGTTACCGAACGTTTTGAAGAGGATACCTTTTCCTTCCATGACTGGCATAGCGGCACGGGCACCAATATTTCCTAGCCCCAAAACTGCAGAACCTGTAGAAACAACCGCTATTAAATTTTCTCTATTAGTGTAAACGTTCACCAAGGCAGGATCTTTGGCAATTTCTAGGCAAGGCTCTGCCACACCAGGCGAATAGGCTAGGCTTAAATCATTACCGTTCTTAACGGCCACTTTACTAACGACGGCTAACTTACCTTTATTATCTTTATGTAGTTTAAGTGCATCTTCACGAAGACCCATGCAACACAGCCCCTCTCTCATACATTAAAATTCGTAGACTTAATAAGCCTGGTCACCGATAGTACTTGACCAGGCTTCACTTATAGTTGCGACCAGCTTAATAAAATGGTCTTAGGCTTTTTTATTTTTTTCGTCAATCTCAGCTTGAGCAGCGATGATATCTTGTGCATTGAGATACACTGGTGTGTCCACCATTTTTCCGTTTAAGGAAACTGACGCTTTGCCTTTAGCAATACCTTCTTCTTCGAAGCATTTTACAACACCCGCTGCCCATTCAACGTCGGCAGGATCTGGGGAGTACATACGATTAGAAGGTTCAATTTGTCCTGGGTGAATGATCATGCGACCTTCATAACCCATTTGGCGTCCTTCAGCCACGTTCCTTTCAAAGGCTTCAATATTCTTGAAATCGACGAAAGGAGCATCAATCGCGATAATTCTAGCCATACGGCAAGCTACTGCTACGTGCGCACGACCATATTGCTGTTCGACGCCTTCATTGGTCATTTTCACGCGCATATCACGAGTATAGTCGACAGCTCCGAAAATAGCGTTCACATTCCGCTTGCTAGCTAGGCAGCACTCTGCAGCGTTAATAATTCCTTTGGCAGTTTCAAGGAGCATGGAAATTTTAATACTCCCTACGACTAGGCCACGACGGGTCTCGAGTTCTTCAAGTTTCCAATCAAGGCGTTGAACGTCAGCAGCACAACCGGTTTTAGCCAAGGTGACGCCTTTAAGCCCTTCATAGACAATGGCTTCCAGATCATCATTCGTTAATTCTGTCTCCCAATTATTGATACGCACAAACACATCAGCGCCGGTTGATCCTGCGTTAAGAAGGTTCTCGCGTACAATTTTACGAGCAGCTACTTTTTCTGCTGGTGGTACGGAATCTTCCAGGTCAAGGGTGATGATGTCGGCAACAAACTCAGGAGCCTTAGCCACCATTTTAGGATTGTTTCCAGGAATGTACATAATAGATCTCATAATTGTCATAAGATTTACCTCCAATAATTTTATTTTTTTAGGTTTTACCCTAGGGAAAACATCCATTAAACTTTAATTTTTTATCTTTTCTTTTAAGATAATTGGGATATCTGTCGGTGTTTCAGCCACAAATCCGCCAGCCTTCGTAATGGCTTCCATTTTGCTCTTGGCAGATCCTCTACCACGCTCAACTATATTAGAGGCGTGGGAGAAGCGCATGCCTACTGGGGCCCAAGCGCCTGCCACATAGACAACGAACGGCTTGGTGAATTGACCGGCTGCAATGACTTCTGCACACTCTTCTTCTTGGGTGCCTCCAATTTCAGCATAGACTGCAACGCCCTTGGTCTCTGGATCTGCTTCAAATAATGGGAGTAGATCAGCCATCGAAGTACCTAGAACGGGTTCAGTGCCTGTATGGATTACGGTACTTACCCCAAATCCGCCTTCTCTCAGCAGCCAAGGTATGGTCCCTGACTGGCCACCACTACGAGAGAATACGCCAATGCTTCCTCTTTGAAAGAATTTATTAGCCCATTCTTTGTTACCACCCAGCCAGCCTACCACCGCCTCACCAGGCGTAATAATTCCAATAGATCCCGGTCCTAAAATTCGTGATCCTTTGGCCTTTGCGTAGGCAATCATTTCCATAATATCATGGATGGGCGTGCCCTCCACACAAGGAATGATATTTTTAACGCCTGCATCCACAGCTTCATAAACCGCTGTTTTCAAAGCCCGCCCTGGTACAAATATAACACTGAAGTCGATGTCTCCCTGTTCACGGACAATCTCTTTTACGGTATTAAAAACCGGTATTCCATGAACCAATTCACCGGATTTTCCGGGACTTGTTCCACCGATGACTCTAGTACCGTATTCTTTCATGTATTGTGTCCGTACGGATCCTTCACGACCTGTTATACCCTGAACGATAACTTTCGTCGTCTTGTTGATCAAAATGCCCATTTTTATCCCTCATTTACATTTAACAGTTTGCTCATTTCTAAATTAAGTGCTTTATGTTAAGGCTATTGGCGTTTCTGGATGTATTCATCCAAGCCTTTGATGGGGATTTCAATAGTAATAGCACTTTTACCTAAGGTATTACAAGCGAGTTCACACGCTAAGCACTCAGTTCCAAGACGCAATATTTCTTCCGTACTGCGCTTTGCCACGGATGCTCTGCCTTGCTCATCAATCTCAAGTACACCTCTAGCATACTTCTTGCACGCGTCGGCACATGCCTTTGTTTCGCATGTATCACACTTGCTGGTATCGATTTTCACCTTTAAAGTTTTTTCCGCGAATTCCAGCACTAGTTTTCCCCTACTTTCCTTGAGCTTCTTTCTCAGCCCGATATTCTTGACTGAGAGCCAAGAGTCTTTGCCCGATGAACTTAGTGTCTGTTACATGCTCTTTACCATAAATCTCAATTCTCTTACCTGGCCCATTAGGGGTCATAAGTTGTGCTAGGCCGTTCCTGAGAATTTCCAGAGACTCATCTTCCCTGTTGCCACAGAGCAGTAAAACGCAAGGCAAACCTGGCTTCTGAGTAGGGAGTATTTCCCTTAAAACTTTAACGATGGCATGAGCGTGATGCCACTGCTCTTGATTGGCCATCATGAATCCGCCGAGCAGGTAACCATCAATATTTGGCTGCGAAAGAACACTTTTAGCGACACGATATATTTTTGACCCTACTGGATTACCACTCGTATCAGCGTAGTTAGCAGGCTTTAAACCAACTTGGTTCAAGGCATCCAAGCCCATCATTGCCGAACCACCACCTATGGGGTGATAACCGATACACCCTGGACTAACCTCATCATAACCCATATTCATGAGGAAACCCGTACCTCGCGAATCAGTTTCTTCAATGCTCCAACCAATCATATCCATCTCTGTGGGGGCACCCGGCAAATCCCGAGCAATTGAGATTCCGAATTCTGGATGACGACCCACCGAACTGTTGTCGATTTCCATTTTACAATCTGCACACACCAGGTCTCCACTAACCGTCATGATGAATGGATTGATTTCTAGGGTCTGACAATCATACTTTCTGTAGGCTTGAGATAGTTTGGTAAGAAAACTTGCGAACTTGCTCAGGTCCTGAGCTGGGATCCCCGCTCTAGCACACACATCAAGCGCGTCATATACTTGTAAACCATTGATTGGATCAATGTTGACCTTGAAAAGTAATTCCTCTGGAACACTTTCAATGTCCATTCCACCCTCAGTGCTGAACATCAGCATAGGAGAACGGGCTTCCCTTGCTCCGTTCACAACGAACGAACAATAATATTCTTTTTTAATATCCAGTTTCTCCTCGACGAGCACCTGAAGAACTGGTGTTCCCATAACAATTTTAGAGAGGATTTCGGCCGCAGAAGCTGCTGCTTCATCTGGAGTATTCACTAGCTTAACAATTCCTGCTTTACCGCGGCCCCCGGCCTGAACCTGTCCTTTAACGGCCACACCCTTGCCGATCTCCTGGGCAATCTGTTTGGCTTCTTCTGGAGTTGAAGCTACGCGGCCTTGCGGTACCGGTAGTCCTGCTTTCCTCAGCCAGTCTTTTCCTTGAAATTCTAAAAATTTTGCCATATGTTATCACTTCCATAATGAAATTTTCTGCATCTATTCGGGTCGCCTTACGTGACAATAATCTTACTCGCGGTGCATTGCATCCCTGTTTCATGCGATATCCCTGAGCAACCTAATAGTTACTAAATAACAATAAAAAGAGAATTCTTCCCCCTTCCTTCTTGTCAGTCAATCGAGCTGGGCATTTACTCGGCTTTTAAATACACCCTGCTTGCCTGAGATTTAGTAGGAACATGGCAGCCTCACTGTCATTGTAATCAAGGGACATAGAATTCATAACCTCATTCTATGTTTGATGGGTAACCAGCTCCACGTCATTGTCTTGTGTTTCAATATGTGAAACTGTGTTTCATTAACTGCCTACCCCCATTATCAGTCCTATTCCCTAAATAGTCAATAGGTAAAATAAATCAATTTTGTTTTCCATAGAAAAAGTTAAGGAATGATTTGATCCAATAAAATTTTATCTGAAAACACCTATGATTACAGCTTCATGGTCTCTACCGGGACGGGACCAGCGCAAAGTTCTATTACTGAAAAAAATTGCTCCAGCGTTCCAATACCAAATCATTGTATTAAGTAAACGCGGAAGCAAAATTGCCTATTCTAACTTAGAGGTCGATGATCTTACCTGGGTTAAATCGATTGGTCGGATCAAAACTAAATTTAATCTTTCTAAAAGCTTCCATAGAAGCGGGTGTAAACTCCTTATCAAGATACTTCTTCTTGACGAGCCCGATTCCGTGCTCACCACTTATTGTACCCTCGAGATCAAGAGCCATCATACAGAGCGCTTCTTCAGCAGCATGCACGGTTTCAGTTTCCTCTTTATTCCGCTGATCGAAAAGAATGAGCGGATGAAGATTTCCGTCACCGGCATGAGCCACAACTCCGATCTGCACACCAAAATCTTTTGCTACTTTAAGGACTCCCCCAATCGCTTTTGGGAAATTACTCCTCGGAACCGTAATATCATTAACACCATACGATGGTCTAACGCGAGCAACAGATCCGAAAGCACTACGCCTTGAAGTCCAAATTTGATTCACTTCAACGGCCGATTGAGCAACTTTAAATTCTTTTGCAGTTTTTTTGGCGATTTCACCAATCGTCTTGACTTGCCCATCCATATCTTCTGGATATCCGTCAACCTCAATAATGAGAACAGCTCCAGCATCACGGGGAATCCCGGCATGGGTAAAATCCTCAGTGGTATTGATCAGTAAATTATCCATCAATTCCAGGGTTGTCGGAATAATACCGGCAGCAACTATATCCGCAACAGTTTGAGAAGCATCTTCAATTTTTTCGTAAATAGCTAGCATTGTTTTCTTGGCTCTGGGTATTGGTATGACACGAACGAAAACTTTGGTCACCAATCCTAGGGTTCCTTCAGAACCAACAATGATTCGAGTCAAATCATAACCCGGCTCACTTTGGAAATTACGCCCCCCCGTTTGAATGACTTTACCATTTGGGAGAACAACTTCTAGCCCCAAGATATAATCCCGGGTAACCCCATATTTAAAACATTTCGGTCCACCAGAGCATTCACCCACATTCCCTCCTATTGTTGAGGCCTTATAGGAGGACGGATCGGGAGGAAAATAGAAGTTCTTCTTTTCGAGTTCAACTTGAAGATCGAAATTGATCACTCCAGGATCAACGATTGCTACAAAGTTTTCAGTGTCTATTTCATGGATTTTAATCATTTTAGAAAAGCTAATCACCACAGAATTTTCTGAAGGAATCGTTCCTCCACTCTCATTCGTCCCAGCACCCCGGGGAACAAGTTTAATATTTTGCTCGTTCATCAATTTGACGATTTCAACGACTTGTTCCGTTGTTTGCGGAGAAACGACTCCTAACGCTTCACCCGCTAATAACGTGCCGTCATAACCATAGGAGAACAGGCCAACTTTGTCCGTAACCACGTTTTTCTCCCCAACAATTTCCTTCAACCGCTTAACAACTGTTTTGGCTAACATGTTCAGCCCTCCTTCTTCTTAAGCCTGCAGGCTAACCCCAGGGTTGAGAATCCCTTTAGGGTCAAATCGGTGACGCAGTTCACTAAGCAAGCTTGTGGTTTCGTTCCACATTTCCGCATCATTATAAGCTTCAGCTTTTAGCTTATGACCTAAGAGGCCCTTCACACTCCCACCCAAGGACATCGCCAATTTATTCACTTTCGATGCTAAATCAAGCTTATCGGTTCCTTCCGGCAGAGCCAGACAGACAAATCCGAGAAGTCCTTCTACAATGACGCCTGGATAAGCCCCTAGATCTCCCGTAAGTGCTTCGAGCTGAGCCAAAGCTTGAGGCATTTTCATCGGGCCGACCACAAACTCGACAGTTTGCTCCGGTTTTGCATTAAGATCCGCTCGAACTTTAAGCCAACCATTGATTACTTGATCATACTCAACCTCGTCTTCAATGATCTTTACATCAGAGCCTCCACCCAAGGTCAGAACTGCAGCAATTTCATTTGCGATGTTTTTACCCGACTCTTTAAATCCTTGCAAATCAATCATCACAAGTTGCCCTTCCGTTCCAGGCTTTGCATTTTTCGCAAGGGATGCATTGATGAGATTCATCCGGGTCGGTAGCACATCCCGCTTAATCAGGGTATTAAAGGTTGCATTCGCCTTATGCATTGATGCAAACGTTCCAATCACAGCTTTTTTAGCTTCCGGTGCAGGTAAAAGCTTCACCAAAAGTTTAGTAAAAATCCCAAATGTTCCTTGGCATCCGACAGCGAAGTGGATAAAATCTAAACCGGAAACGTTCTTGATACATTTATTTCCGATATCCAGGACTTCCCCTGTCGGAAGAACCATTTCAAATCCCAAAAGGAAACCCCGGGTAGGACCATATTCAAAGGATTTAGAATCTGAATCTCCAATCGCAAAGCAGCCGCCAACTGAACTGGTTTCAACTTCATAGGGCTCCGGAGGAAAGTTTAAGCCAGCTTCCACAACTTTAAGAAGAAGGTCTTTATGAAGAACTCCTGGTTCGACGACCGCCACAAGGTTTAGATGATCCATTTCTAAAATCTGGTTCATCCGGGACATAACCATCGCGATTTCGCCCGTAATCCCCTGGGTATTGACGACTGACCCACCTACTCCTATTTTCACATTCATTTCATTTGCCAGTTTGACGATCTCCGAAACTTCAGAAGTATTCCCAGGTAAGACCACGACTGCAGGCTCACCTTTTCCTTTTAAATATTTAGCCATTTCAGAAGGAGACTCGATGACATTGGCATCACCGACGATCCCTTTTAACTTGCTGATATTGACATTACTCATGACTACCCGCCCTTCCACTCATTTACTAGAACTTGCGGTCAGCATGTTCTGCAAAGGGAAATGTTTAATTTCTGCCAGACCATGATGAGTTTGGATGGCCAGACTTTATACAAAGTTAATGTGCTTGTTACGTTCAATTAGTCTTCGTAAGCGTTGGCCATGATATCGGCAACATGCATAACCTTTTGTTTTTGACCCGCTTTGTTTATGCCACCTTGAAGTCTCAACATGCAAGCTGGGCAGGTTGTAGCCACCAAATCTGCATTGGTATCCTTGATGTTCTGTGTCTTCTGACCTGTGATATCTGTTGATAACTCATGATAGAAGGCTTGTACTAAACCGGATGCCCCACAACAACGGTTGGCTTCAAACATTTCCTTATATTCAACCCGAGGAATCATTTGGAGCAATTGCCGAGGCTGCGTTGTTACCTTAAGACCCCGAACCATGTGGCAGGGATCATGATAGGTGACTGTCAGAGGACTTGAATTATGAAGTTTGCTCTGATCGACACCAATCTTCGCCATATATTCTGAAAACTCTACCATTTTTTCAGAAAATATTTTAACTTTTGGAAGATACGACGGCTCATCGGCAAAGAGCTCTAGATAATCATTTTTAAGCATCGCAACACAGGACCCGCATGCGGAGAGAATAACTTCTGCATCGCTATACTTATCTAAAAAGGTATCAATTGTTTTACGGGCGTTTCTTTTCGCCGTTTCAAAATCACCATAGGCATATTGTGGAAGACCGCAACACACTTGATCTTTTGGAATAATAACTTCACAGTCATTCTTCGTTAACACTTTAACTACAGAGTGAGCGGTTTGGTCTAAGGAGTAATTAAGAAAACAGCCCACATAAAACGCAACTTTATGCTTCGGATGCTTCACCGTAATCTTTTCCTCCACCTGCTCCAAAAATGGTTTTTTAGCTGTAGGGAAGTTTCGAATATCAATACCGCGAAAATAGTCCAATCCATCAATTTTATTGAGGACACTTTTGCCCATTCCTCCGAAAAGACTGAATCCCCGTCCCAATCTCTTAGGACTTGCTAAAGTTTTTAAGGCAAAAGACTTAGCAAATGGCTTGATTCCTTTTCTTAGTTTTAGGTCTCGTCGCGCGGCCATGACAAGCTCATTACCATGTACACCGTTTGGACAAGCAACTGCACATTCTCCACACAACAGGCAACTCATAATAGCATCTTCATACTCTTGGTCAAGTTCCAATCTCCCATCGGCGACCGCCTTGATGAGCTGAATTCTTCCACGTGGAGACTTTTCCTCTGCCCCAGTCAATTTATAGGTCTTACATGCTGTATGGCAGCCACCACACTTGTTACACGTGTTGAGCATTTCATATACGTCGTCCAGAACTCCCACTGATATTTCCCCCTTCCATTAGGCCGTTTCTTTTTTCCTTTCATTTAAATAACCAGCCTGTATAAATGAAACAGTGTTTCATTGTTACCTCATTATTAACCTTAATCAGTCAAGCGTCAAGTGTTATTTTCTGAATATTAGACAATAAAGTCTATTTTTTAAATATAAGAACAATTATAATTTCCGAAAAAAGTTGCACCCCATGAGGGCTGAAATCTCTTCTCCTGCGCTCTTCATTGCTTGACCGATTCGCTCAATCCCTTTATCCTTGATTCGCTCGGCAGGCCCAGAGACACTGATGGCCCCAATCGCCACTCCAGAATAGTCGAAAACAGGCGTCCCCAGACATATAATCCCGATTTCGTTTTCTTCCACCTCAACAGATATTTTGCTGGTTTTAATCTCTCTCAGATAAGCTAATAAAGCCTCTGTCTCAACAATCGTATTGGGCGTATAGCGAGTCATTCCCTTGATCTCAAGAATGTGCCTAACTTCCTCTTCTGGTAAGGTTGAGAGCAGAGCTTTTCCCACGGCGGTACAATGCATTGGAGCCCTACGGCCCACCTTTGAGCGCATGCTTACTATATGAGAACTTTCTGCTTTGTCGATGTAGACAACCTGTCCTTCATCCGGAAGCACCAGGTGGACGACTTCATCGAGTAGTTTTGCTAAATCATAAAGTACGGGGGCTGCCACTTTACGAATTTCAAGATCATTTAAAAAACGCATCCCTAACTCCACGATTTTAATGCCCAATTTGTAGCGTTCGTTGTCCTTAACCCTTTCAACA
>DASRMG010000043.1:0-11222 GCA_035648035.1 Desulfosporosinus sp.
GCATTGCCACATCCTCGGGGGTTTTAATGCCGCTTTCCGAGACGAATAGAATATCCAGCGGCACTAAACCGCGCAGCTTTATGCTGGTGGCCAGGTCAACCTCAAAGGTCTTTAGGTTGCGGTTATTGACTCCAATCACTCTGGCCCCCGCGGCCAAAGCTGATCTGACCTCCTCCTCCGAATGCGCTTCCACAAGGACGGACAAGCCCAAGCTATGGGCGATCTCCAAATAGTCTTTCAGGGTATCGGTATTCAGCAAGGCACAAATGAGGAGAACCGCCGAGGCACCGATGATCTTTGCTTCATAAATTTGATAGGTGTCCACGATAAAATCCTTACGCAGCAGCGGAAGATCAACCGCTTTGCTGATCTCCGTGAGATATTGATCTTTACCCTGAAACCAATAGGGCTCCGTGAGCACTGAAATAGCCGCAGCGCCAGCCGCCTCATAGTCATTGGCAATCTGCAGATAGGGGAAATCCGTGGCAATAATCCCCTGCGAAGGGGAAGCCTTTTTTATCTCGCAAATGAAGGATAAACCCTCTCCTCTGAGAGCCTTTTCGAAAGGAAAGCCGGTATTTGGGTCTAAGGCTTGAGCCTCTGAGATGACTTGGACTAGTGGTTTGCATTGTTTCAGTTCAGCCACCCGCTCAACGGTTCGCTTGGCTATTTTTTCTAGAATCATTGCAAGGCCTTATTAGAAAGTCTAACGAATTCTTCAAGTTTTTTGTTTGCCGCGCCGCTATCGATGAGCGCCTTAGCAAGGGGAATGGCACTCTTGATCGTCTCTGCCTTACCGGCCAGATACAGACACACGGCTGCATTAAGAACGACAATATCTCGTTTAGCTCCCTTGTCAGAGCCATCTAAGATGCTGCGGGTAATCTTGGCGTTTACCTCAGCGTCGCCCCCAACGAGCTCAGCCAAGGTACAATATTTCAGACCCAACTCCTCAGGATCGAGATAATAACTTCTTAAGACGCCCTTTTCTATTTCGCAGACCTTCGTCTTAGTCGTGAGAGTGGCCTCGTCCAAACCATCGCAGCCATGGACCACCATGCCCCGCATGACCCCCAGATTCGAGAGCACCTTGGCCAAAGGCTCCACCAGGTTTTCGTCATAGACGCCCATCAACTGCATATTGGCCCCGGCGGGGTTCGCAAGAGGTCCCAAGATATTAAAGATTGTGCGGATGCCCATTTCCTTTCGTACGGGAGCACAGTGTTTCATCGAGCTGTGATAGGCTTGAGCAAACATAAAACAAAGGTTGATTTCATCCAATATTTTTTGGCTATGCTCAGCGGAAATGGCTATATTAATACCCAGTTTTTCCAAGACATCCGCTGCGCCGCTTTTACTGGAGACACTGCGGTTACCATGCTTTGCGACAGGAACTCCGCCAGCCGCCACGACAAAGGCCGTCGTGGTGGAGATATTAAAGGTTCCTACCTCGTCACCACCCGTGCCAACAATATCCATGACATCAAGCACAGGATTAAGGTGTATGGCTTTCTCGCGCATTGCCAAAGCACTGCCAGTGATTTCATCAATACTCTCACCTTTCATCCGCATTGCCGCGAGAAAAGCACCCATTTGGGCATGCGTGGCGGTTCCGTCCATCATTTCCCCCATAACCGCCTTGGCAGTATCAAAATCTAAGTCCTCTCCTTTAATGACCTTGTAAATTGCTTCTGCTATCATGCTTAATCCCTCCTAAAAAATTTTCCATAATGATTCTACCCTGAGGTGTGAGGATTGACTCCGGATGAAATTGAACGCCATACACTTCATAATCTTTGTGTTTCACTGCCATGATCTCTCCGTCGTCCGTGCGAGCGATCACCTTAAGTTCAGTGGGCATGGTGTCTTCGAGAGCCGCCAGAGAATGGTACCGGGCACCTTGGATTGTTTCGGGTAATCCGGCAAAAAGGGGACAATCGGTATCAATTTCTATCGTAGACTGCTTACCGTGCATGAGCGCCTTGGCATAGGATACCGTGGCCCCAAAGGCCTCGCAGATGGACTGATGCCCAAGACAAACCCCAAACACGGGCACAACCCCTGCGAAATGTCTTGAACTCTCCACGCAGACCCCCGCATCGCCCGGTCTGCCAGGGCCAGGTGAGAGGATAATTGCCTCAGGCGCCAAAGCTTCTATTTCTGCTATACTCAGCTCATCATTACGGATGACCTTAATATCAGGATTAATGGAGCCGATGAGTTGATACAGGTTATATGAAAAACTGTCGTAATTGTCAATTAAGAGAATCATCAGTCGATCACCTCCTCAGACAGTTTCAGGGCGTTCATAACCGCTTGGGCTTTGTTGATACATTCCTGATACTCGTTTTCGGGCACGCTGTCGGCAACAATACCAGCACCGGAACGAACATAAACCTTATCCTTCTTCTTAAAAGCAATACGGATGGCAATACAGGTATCAAGGTTACCAGTAAAATCAATATACCCGATCGCACCACCGTAAATGCCCCTCTTGTTGTTTTCCAGTTCGTTGATGATCTCACAGGCTCTGATTTTTGGTGCGCCGGAAAGCGTTCCTGCAGGTAACACGGCATCGACAGCGTCTAAGGCATTTTTATCGTCCCGTATCTCTCCCTGAACTGTGGATCCGATATGCATGACATGAGAGAAACGCTCAATGGACAAATACTTTTCTACCTTGACCGTTCCGAACTTGCTGATCCTGCCCAGGTCGTTTCGACCCAAATCCACTAACATATTGTGTTCGGCCAATTCTTTAGGGTCGGAGAGTAGATCCTTCTCATTCTGGCGATCCTCCTCCTCCGTCTTCCCTCTTGGTCTTGTACCCGCCAAGGGGAAAGTGTGAAGCTCGCCATCTTGAAGTTTCACCAGCGTTTCAGGGGAAGCACCGGCAATTTCAAGATCATCACTGGAGATATAAAACATGTAGGGCGATGGGTTTAAGGTTCTCAACACACGGTAGGCATTGAGCAGGCTTCCTTCAAAGTCTGCTTCAAAACGGTTGGAGAGCACCACTTGGAATATATCCCCTTCATGAATATAATGCTTCGCCTTGTTAACCATGTCGCAATACTCCTGCTCCTTAAACAAAGGACGGAATTCAGAGGTGATCTTAGCGGGTTGTGACTCTTGATAAACACCGTGTTTAATCAGATTGACCATGCTTTCAATCTCCATGATGGCCTTGTTATAGCCGGTATCCAGTTCTTCGGTTTTTACATTCGCAATGAGAATAATTTTCTGTTTCAGATTGTCAAAGGCGATCACTTTGTCAAAGAGTCCCAAGTCTACATCCTTGAAGCCTTCCTGGTCCTCAGCGTCTAGTTTCAGTGACGGCTCAGTGTACTTGATGTAATCATACGAGAAGTAGCCTACAAGACCGCCGGTGAAAGGTGGCAAGTAATCAAACTTGGGGCTTTTGTTCTCGTCTAGGATTTGCTGGATAAACTCACGCGGGTGTTGGGTCGTTTCAATAATTTTCATGCCCGAATTCATGTTGAGCACTCCGTTTGTACAAGTCAGTTCCAGTTTCGGGTCAAAACCCAAAAATGTGTAGCGTCCCCATTGTTCGGCGCTCTCCAGACTTTCCAGCAAAAAGCAATGACTGCTAACATTTTTGAGGATCTTCAGCACCTCAATCGGTGTCCTGATATCAGAATAAATCTCACGGCTGACTGGAATCATCTTATAATCTGCTGCAATTTCCTTAGCTTCTTTTAGACTAGGTCTGTACATAATTATCCTCCTTTGGACGCAAAAAGCCCGTCCTTGACTATATAGTTAAGGACGGGCGTAAAATCTTTACCCGCGGTGCCACCTCGCTTTGCGGAAAATCCGCACGCTTAATTAGAATACTAACATATTCCTGGCAACTGACGTATGCCTTCTCGTCGCGAAATACTCGGCTAATGCCTTTCATCGCGCCCTCCGTGGTCCATTTAACGATCTGCGTCCTGCCGGGTTCACAGCGACTCCGGCTCTCTGAAAGTGCACGATCTGTTTTTATCTCCACATCAACGGTTTTTCGTAGCTATTTAATTACTTTTATAATACGCTCATATTTTTTTTTTGTCAACTATCCAACATCATAAAATTTTGCTTATGTCACTGGCTCCCCATAGATTGGCACGACTCTTGTCCAACCTTTCATTTTCCCATACTTCAGATATTTATCATAATACTCTAATTCCGAGTTCAGTTGCTCGTTCCATAACTTACGCAGGGAGTCATTCCTGATCGTCTCAATGATGGCTCTGACATGAGTATCTAAGGACGTTAATTCCCAACTTAAAATATTACGGTACATAAACTTATCCTTGATGGTTTCAGGATCGATCGGAGATACGATGGGTAGTGTCGGTCTGTTGGGCAGTGGTACATTGAGCTTTAACGCTAACTGTTCAAGGTGGGCAACCTGCTTGTTGAAAGTATATAATCCGTGGTCAAGGATTGCCTTAAACTCAGTATCATGAGCAAAGCCAGTGAATAGACCGATGAGTTCAATTTGTTCATATCTCATATTAAGATGATCCCAGATATGAAATGCTTCAGAAGTGGAAAGTTGTTCTTCTTGATGGGTTAAAGCAGTCTTGTAAACAGGGTACGTCTCTTCCCAGCCTTTCAATTTACCAAACCTATAAAGGGTATCGAAATCCTTAAAATGAATTTTCAGATCGTCTATGATAACATTTCTTAATTTATCATTCGTACTAGATGAGCGAACTGCATGGATCAGAGACATCAGCTGGGCTATGAGGTCGTGGAATATCTTTTTATAGATATAATCATCCGCAATATCATTAATACTCGTTGAGAAATTGACGTCCAGGGGAGATCTGTTAGGCATGATAATACGAAATTTTTGTCCTAATTCCTCTAGAATAGCAATTTGCTTGTCAAAATGTTTCATAAATCCGTCTAGAATTATTTCCCAATCGACATCATGAGTAAAGTTTTTAAATAATTGCACGGTTTGAATACTAACATATCTTGCTCTTAGAAGGTTATATATATTAAATGCTTCTTGGATATCAAGACGGTCTTCTCTGTCATTAACTTTTTTAAATATTGAGATTAAATCCAATACCTTCACCCCTCAATGGTAACTACTTTCGTTAGTATGAGTAAGAAAACTTCTAAATATACCTGAGAAAAGAATAGTTACGACATTCATCGCAACTTATGTCACTGGCTCCCCATAGATCGGAACGACTCTGGTCCAACCTTTCATTTTTCCATACTTTAGATATGTATCATAATACTTTAACTCCAAATTCAGCTGGTCTATCCACAGCGTACGCAGGGAGTCGTTCCTAATCGTCTCAATGATTGCTCTGACATGAGTGTCTAAGGCGGTTAATACCGAGTTTAAAATATTACGGTACATAAACATATCCATGATTATTTCAGGATCGATTGGAGCGATGACAGGCAATGTCGGTCTGTTAGGCAGTGGTACATTGAGCTTTAACGCTAACTGTTCAAGATGGCTCACCTGCTTGTTGAAAATATCTAATCCGTGATCAAGGATTACCTTAAACTCAGTATCATGAGCAAAACCAGAGAATAAACCGATGAGTTCAATTTGTTCATATCTCATATTAATATGATCCCAAATATGAAACGCTTCCGACGTAGAAAGTGCTTCTTCTTGATGGTGCAAAGTCGTCTTGTAAACAGGATACGTCGCTTCCCAGCCTTTTAATTTACCAAACTTATATAAGATATCAAAATCCTTCAAATGAGTGGTGAGATCTTGTATAATAACATTTCTTATTTTATCATTCGTACTGCTTGAATGAACTGCATAGATCAGAGACATCAGCTGGGCTACGAGGTCATGAAATATGTCTTTATAGATATAATCATCCGTAATATCATTAATACTGGATGAGGCCTTGACGTCCATGGGAGATCTATTGGGCATTTTGATGCGAAATATTAGTCCTAATTCCTCTAGAATGGCAATTTGCTTGTCAAAATGTTTCATAAATCCGTCTAGGATTATTTCCCAATCCACATCATGCACAAGATTTTTATATAGTTGAATCGTTTGCATGCTAAAATATCTTGCGCTTAGAAGGTTATATATATTGAAAGCCTCCTGGATATCGAGACGGTCTTCTCTGTCGTTAGTTTTTTTGAATATAGAGATTAGATCCAATACCTTCACCCCTCAATGGTAAATTCTCTGATTAGTATAAGTGAAATAACTTTTACTTATACAAGAACTGAATGAGCAATACAGGCTATTACATAATTACACTGCTTAATATACATACTCAATTTATAGCCTAGTCACATCTAAAGATTAGAAAAGGAGGAATTACTTTGCCTTTAAAGCCAAATGAAGCATCTAAACAGGTCGCAGATCCGACTCAAAAATCTCCTACCTCCAATACAACGCCGAAAGAAACAAACGCTACAATCCCAGCCAAGGAGCTAAGTCCAGATGATATGGAAATCCAGGCTTAAGGCTCAAATATCGTTTATTTTAGCTAGTTAACATAAAAACAACCAACTTCGTCTACGAAGTTGGTTGTTTTTGTGTTGTTTATGTACCGCTGTTAAGCGTCGAATCCATTTTCTTTAATATTGAATCGCTTGGCTATTTCACAAAAACAAAAGACCTTTCCAGGCTTATGCCTGGAAAGGTCTTCAAATTGAACGATCTAATAGTCGTTACGTGGTTTAGGAACAAAACACTCACGGCAATAAACTGGTTTGTCACCCGACGGTCGGAAAGGAACCGTGGTGTCTTTTCCGCAAGTGGCGCAAACAGCTGGAAACATTTCGCGTGGTCCACGGGAAAATCCGCCACCACCGAAGCCGCTGCCACCTTGGCCTCCGTTTTTTGCTTTTCTAGCTGCACGACACTCAGTGCAACGACCGGGTTCATTCGTAAACCCTTTTTGAGCAAAGAGCTCTTGCTCAGCGACTGTAAATACGAAATCCTTTTTGCATTCTTTGCAATGCAAAGCCTTGTCATTCAACATAATTAAAAAAACCTCCACAAAATATATTACCCGTGCACCATGGCAAGTTCACAACTTCCTGAAGCCATAGGCAATAGAGAAGGTTTGCATGAATTCATAGTTATAACGAGCTGATCTTAAGTATAACTCGAAAACGTGAATATAACAAATATATATAGGAACCATTATATCTTATCATAACTTATTTATTCGCTTTGACCCTCACATCTTGAAGTGAATAATGGATAACTTAACTAATAATAAAATGGCGAAAAAACTTCCCTGACTCACTTAGGTCTGGGAAGTTTTCGACATGGGAGATATGAAAAGCGACCCAACTCACATATGAAGCTACCAGTGTGCGGTCGCCGTTTATTACAACACAGCTATTCGTTTTTCTCCAAATCTATGTTCTTCTGCTCTGCAAGTTGGCCTTCTGATTGGTTTAACTTAATGTCTGAGTCACTCATCCTACTGTTAGAGTCGATCATTTGTTTTTTTAACTCAATATTTTTTTCTTCTAAATTTTTTACCGCCAAATTTAATTCCCTAATTTTTAAAGTAGATTTAATTTTGCTAAAAATTCCTAAAAATATTGCGACCATTGCACCAAGAATAGCAGATATCAGAATAACTAAAGATTGTGATAATTGATAGTCAATCCAATATAATTTTATAGGGACTACATTCGAATTTAATACCGCAAAAACAGCGACTAATATTGAGAATAATAATGATAATATAAACCAAAATTGCATCGTTTCAATTCCTTTCTATATGGTTATTTATACTTAGTTATTATACCATAAAATATAGTGGACACTGCAAACAATGTCGCAACTGAACAATGAATTCTTGGGGAAATATTTGAACACAGATAGCGCTTAAAGCTCTATCTGTGTTCAAAATT
The DNA here is from genome assembly GCA_035648035.1 of Desulfosporosinus sp. Classification (GTDB taxonomy): domain Bacteria; phylum Bacillota; class Desulfitobacteriia; order Desulfitobacteriales; family Desulfitobacteriaceae; genus Desulfosporosinus. The sequence goes on from DASRMG010000043.1 coordinate 7,888, forward strand.
TATATGGCTATTTGCCATCGTGTAGCAATTTCTTAGTTCGGGCTCCAACTTGACCTAGTTCTTTATGGCTCAAGTTTTCCCATCCGCCCTGTTGTAATTCATCATCTAAGCCTAGTTCCTTAGCTGCTTCCATCTTTGTAGCTTCTGAAGCTTTCATAGAGCCTTTGTCTGAAGATTTGTTTGGCATTTTTCAAAACCTCTTTCCACTAAATTTTTCCCTTGCTATTATAATACCCCCTTATAAATTAATTACACATAGAGGTGTTGTCGTGAAAAATAATTCTTCTATTCAGTGGGTATTTGAATACGATATGCTGGGAAAGCTGACTTTGAGGTGATATTAATGCCTAAGGTTAGTGTTTGGAAGGAACTCATCAAACCAACGATACTTGCTTACATATTAGCGTGTGGAATTCCAGGTTCAATCGCAGGGGCATATTATTTCTATAGTATGTATTTTTAGATATTTGAACTATAAATATAGACTCCAGCTTAACCGCTGGAGCCCTATTAAGGTTATTTAATCTGTTAATTCTGGGTTGATGATATGCACGTTGGCGAGTGTGAGCAGGCCAGTTATAGGATCAATATTTTCAAAAACCGTGCTCTGGATAGTAGCCTGATCCAGGGTAAGTATAAATACATTGTCCTCAGTTATATTGCCAAACTTATCTGCCATAGGATAGGTACCTTGACAGGAAACGTCTGTATAATCTGTTCTCCCCTTATAAGTTGCGAGCATTTTAGATGAATCTAAAAATCCACCATGACCCACTAATTTTAATGAGAGGTTTTCAGACAGTTTGAAGTGAATGACAATCCCGCCATCTTCCAATATTTCAGCGCTAATAAATCTTGCTCCAAATATTTCTTTTCCCTTAACCTGAGAGAAAAATAACACATCTGAGTCCATCTTGTCCGCAGCATATTTTTGTTGACCGTCTAATTGCTTCTGTTTTGCATCTTCTATATCCTTCTTTTGTGCTGCAGCTTGATCGTCAATAGCCTTCTGTCTCTCAATCGCTTGCTCCTGCGCCTGTTTCTGTGCCTGTTGCTCCTCGGAATAACTTGGCCTATCCACGTAAATCATCATGCCAACAAAGTATAGAGAAAAAACAGCCGTGAGTATCTTTCTAGTTGTATGTGGAAACCGTTTGTATTTCCACATACAAACAATCCCAACCGGGGAAAACAATATAAGGGTTAACCACATAAACCAATTTGTTTCATAAAATTTAGGGTTAACTCCATCTTTTTTAAGCACTAGCTGGCCACTCCTTTTAGTAAAACCCCTTTTAGTAAACCCCATGTCTGTGAATCTTTCCCCATCGGGTTACGCGCCACTGATTTACAGACTGCCTCCTCTCCAAAAGTATGGTTAAAGTTACTTTCACCTATTTATACGTATAGTCATAGACGTATATGTTTTTACTGAGGTTTAACCAAACCTTGAACAGTCGCGCTCAATCAAAGGAGTCGAGCCAATAAGGAATGGGGGTTTGGAATTTGATTAAACCGAGTAAAGGGCTTATTTTAAGATACTTATTTGGTTTTACCTTTCTAATTACTTGTCCTTTTATTCCGAAAATAATTAGCGAACTGTTTCAAGTGACCAACAAATATTGGATACTTGAAACTTCTTTTACAGCCAAAGAGGTATTGTCGTTTTGGGGTTCCCTGTTGGGATTTTTAGGCACTATTACTTTGGTAATTTTAGCATTTTACCAAAATAATAAATTATCAAAAACAAACAATCGACTACTTAAACTTGAAAAATATAGGGATAAACCTTTTATTAAGATATTATCAGTGGACTCCAAACCCAGTTCCGGTTCACAGGATAGTTCCAATGAAAGCTTATGTTTAATTTGCACCTTCAAAAATATTGGCAAAGGATTGTCGACTGATACATGCTTCTTTGCTCCACAAATTGAGAATGGAGTCACTGGACAAGTCACAAATAGTATCAACCAATATGATGATATTTTGATTGACATCAAAGAAGAAATGAAGTTAAGTTTTTCGTTTAGTGGCTTAGATATATCCACTAGCACGCACTGGATACTCAATTTAAATATCCATACTGAAGATATAAATTCAATTGAAACTAAGCAACAGATAAGAATGACACTTGATGATATAAATTCTGAGGTTAGGATGTTCGATATTACATACTTGGCCTTAGAATATTGTGAATATAAGGTGACGGACCCCCTAGGAAACTAATGTACAGCACACTCTTTTGGACATAAAGTAAACGCCCCCAAAGGCGTTTAATGGCTAACAATACAATTTTTTAGAATTGGCGAGTGTCCTTCCCCCCCACGAACCCAGCGTAGTGCCTTGTTAAGAATTTAACTTATAATAATTCATGACAGACTTCTCTTCAAAACCACAAACCTTGTATAAATTAAGTGCCGTATTGTTTTTACATTCAACATCCAGTTCAATCTCATAGATGTGGTTTTTATTGATTAAGCGTAACGCTTCTTCTAAAGTTGCTTTTCCATATCCCCTACCTCTGAAATCGGGCAATATTCCAAAGCCACTGATAAAAGCTGCATGACCACGGTATTTTATGGTAATTTTTCCAATAACCTCTTCTTTTAGTTCAACCATGTAGGTGATTTTATTTATTGCTTCCTCTTCCTCTGGAAAAAATTCACATTCCTCTGCATGGTCAAAAAACACAGCATTTTGTTTTCCAATTTCTTTACCGTCCATTTTTCCAGCTTTTCTTAAACGAATAGAATGATGACTATCTAAAATAGTTTTGTTATGCCGCTTCATTCTATACTCTGAAAAATCATAGTCACTGTGAGCTGACTTTATAAATTCAACCCCTGATTTAGAATTACCATCTGTTAACAGTAACAGTTTATTAAAACTTCTCCTCCTACACTCATCCATTGCAAGTTCAAAGAGTTTTTTAAATAACCCCTGTCGTTGAAAGTCGGGGTGAGTCATGCCGTTAATTTCACCAACATTACTACCTCCAAAACTTGAAATACCAAGGTAGGCAACTAAAATATCCTCAACATAATATAGAAACTCATTAATGCTTTTTACGCCTATTTCAGAGCTTCTACTCATATTTAACTTATACTCTAATTCTAACTTTAGATTAGTTTTGTCGTGTAATCTAAAAAGCTCCTTAAGTTGATTTATTTCTGTATACTCCTTTTCTGATATATATTGACGTATACCCGATTCGCCGGACACAGGGAAGTTAGTGTAAACTAAACCTGTGGGGGGCGAAAATTATGTCAAACAACGGGAAACGGTATGATAAAGAATTCAAGGCAGATATAGTTCGTTTGGTACGTGAAGAAAAA